>UQEF01000001.1 GCA_900540045.1 uncultured Eubacteriales bacterium
TCGGAAAATACCGTTTCACCTATGATCCAGTCAAAAACGTTTACCTGTGTCCGCAAGGGCACGAGCTGACATGGCGCACGACCAACCGGGAAGGCTATCGGGAGTACTGGAGCGAGCCCAAAACATGCAGGGACTGCCCCAAACGGGCGAAATGCTTCTCGGCCAAATCCAGCAGAAGGCAGGTGACGCGCCATGTATGGCAGGATGCATTGGAACAGGCGGACGCGTTTGGGAAGACAAGCAGCGGCAAACGCATCTACGCCCGGCGCAAGGAAACCATTGAACGATCCTTCGCAGAAGCCAAAGAGCTGCATGGCCTGCGCTATGCTCGCATGCTCGGAAGACGCAACATGTACGAGCAGTCCTTCCTCACCGCCGCCGCGCAGAACATGAAACGCATCGCCAGGGCGTTTCGTTCTCTTTTTTCTGTCTTGCTCTATGCGCTAAGGGGCTGCTTCCCCAAAAAAGCAGCTCCTTTGTCGGCGGTCTGAGCCACTTTGCTACGTTGCAAAGTGGCTTCTTTGTGCGGGCTGAAAGCATCCACTTTCTGCTCCGATTCCTTTTTTGTCAACAGGTCCCTTGTTCTACCTTTTCGCATTCGCTTTGCAAATTCATGTTTGACAACCCTACAATAAATCGAAACGGCGAAATATCCAAAAACTTGAATCTCTTGAAAAGATATGGTATCATCGAATAAAAAAAAGACCTGCCGTCGCAGGTCCATTCCGCTCGATGCGGGTCCTCGCAAGAGGACGGGGTGGCTAAAGCCTTATTTGAACATGGTGTTGTCCTGAGGTAACAAGACATCTGTATTATATACAAAAGAAATGGGGATTGTCAATGGAGCGTTGCGGAAAAAACGCGACATATCTGGGCCTGGACATCGGTTCGACATCGGTCGGCTGGGCTGTGAGTGATGAAACATACAGGCTATGCAGGGTCAAAGGGAAGGATATGTGGGGCGTTCGGCTCTTTGAGGAGGCGCAGACCGCTGCAAAGCGCCGCGTGGCGCGCGTGCAACGCAGGCGATATCAACGACGAAATCAGCGCCTGGCTCTGCTGCAGGAATTGTTTCAAGCACAGATCGCCCAGGTAGACCCTGCCTTCTTTCAGCGCATGGACGCGGCAAGGCTCTGGTCTGAAGATAAGCCGTGGAAGTACACGCTCTTTGAACAGAAAGGCTGGACCGACCGGGAGTATCATGCCCAGTATCCGACGGTCTATCATCTGCGTCGTGCGTTGATGACACAGGACGGGCCCTTCGATGTGCGGCTGGTTTACCTGGCGCTGCATCATATCCTCAAGAAACGAGGCCATTTCCTGTACGCTGACTTGGGAGATGGACATCTTCCAGAGCTGGAAGAAATCATGCGCGAGCTGGAACTGAGGTTCGAAGACGAGCTGGGAATGGAGCTGCGCTGCCACGATATCGATACGCTCAGACCCCTGTTGATGGACAGCACACTCAGTATCAGCGCACGGCAAAAGCAGCTGAACGCTGTGTTCACGGCGGAGACAAAGCAGCAGAAGACGTGGGTCAAGGCATTAACCGGCGCAAAGGTCAAGCTGTCCGAGCTTTATGAGGACCCAACGCTGGAAGAAGCCGAGCAAAAGGAGGCAGAATTTCGCAAGGCCGGCTATGAGGATGGACTGCCGGTACTGGAAGCCGTGCTTGGCGATCGCTTCGCGTTGCTGGAGGCATGGCGCAGCTTGTATAACTGGGGCGTATTGCAGCGTCTCCTTGGCGGCGCTTCATCCATCTCCGAGGCAAAAGTACGGCAGTACGAGCAGAATAAGAAGGATTTAGTCGAGCTCAAGGCAGTCCTGCGCGCAGATCGCACACTGTACAATCGCGTGTTCCGCGCAACGGACGTGCCGGGTAACTATGCGAGCCTTGTCGGGCATACATGGGTTGAAGGGGAAAAACAGGCAGTCAAGGTCTGTAGGCATGAGGACTTTTGCAAGTTTATCGAGAAGGTACTGGATACGCTGGAGCAGGACGAACGTGTACAAGCCCTGAGAACACGGGCAAAGGAAGGGACACTCCTGCCAAGGCTTATCTCCGGCGACAATAGCGTTATTCCCTACCAGCTACACAGGGCAGAGATGGAACAGATTCTGGATCGGGCGGCCGTCTATCTGCCCTTTCTGAAGGAGAAGGATGCCGAAGGATTGACGCCTGCGGACAAGATTCGTGCGCTGTTGACGTTTCGCATCCCGTACTACGTGGGACCGCTCAATCACCACGCCCCCAACAGCTGGCTCGTACGCAAGACGGAGGGTCCAATCTATCCCTGGAATTTTGAAGACCGGGTGGATCTGGTCCGCAGTGCACAGGCTTTCATTGACCGTATGACCTCCTCCTGCTCCTACCTTCGGGGATGCGATGTGTTGCCTGCCTGCTCGCCCATCTATGAGCGTTTCACCGTACTCAACGAAATGAACCCCATGACTGTAAAGGGTGAACCACTGCCCGTTGAGCTGAAGCAGGCGCTTTATGAACAGGTATTTCTAAAAATCAAGAAGCCGGGCATTCGCAACATCGTCGGCTTCCTGCGGGCGCAGGGCTGCGACGTGAGCCGGGAGGACCTTGGGGGCATCGACGTGCAGGGCGGCGTCAAGAGCAGCCTGCGCACGACGCTTGCACTGCGGGAGATTCTTGGGGAGAAATATGACGATGCGCAGGCTGAAGAAATCGTACTGGCGGCAACATATTTTGGCGATGATCGCAGATTGCTTCGGGAAAAGCTGCGCAGCTTGGGGCTAACCGACGACGTAATCGGTCGCCTACTGCGCCTGCACTGCGCAGGGTGGGGACGCCTGAGCCGGGAACTGCTGTGCGAGATGACGGCCTTTACACCTGGTCAGCCGGATGGCGCCAGCATATTGGATGCCCTGTGGCAGACAAATGAGACGCTGATGGGGTTGCTGAGCGATCGCTATACGTTTGCAGAGGCAATCGAGGCGCGCAACCGTGAGGTGGGGGAGGAAAGTCTGTATGAATTCATAGACGAACTGTACGTCTCGCCGTCAGTAAAACGGCAGATCCGCCAGACAGTGCTGGCTGCTTGTGAACTGCGCAAGGTGATCGGACACGACCCGAAAAAGATTTTCATCGAGATGGCGCGCGGCAAAGAAAAAAAGCCCGAACGCAAGCCTGAGCGCAAGCAGACCCTGCTGGCATGCTATGAGACCTTCCGGGATGAGGCGGGCGCGCTCTATGATACCCTGCAACAGACGGACAATCAGCGGCTGCGTCAGGACAAGCTCTACCTTTACTACACGCAGATGGGCCGGTGCATGTATTCTGGCGAGCGCATCGATCTGGAGGAACTGCTGCGCAGCGAGAGCCTCTATGACATCGACCATATCTACCCCCGTTCGCGCGTTAAGGATGACAGCATTGACAATCGCGTGCTCGTCAAACGGACGCTAAACGAGGAGAAGGGTAACGACTATCCGCTCAGGCATGATATCGTGGAGGCACAAAAGGCGTTTTGGAGCTTCCTGCTGCACAGGAAGCTGATCTCCCGGGAAAAGTACGAGCGCCTGACGCGCCGCACGGGCTTTACAGATGAGGAACTGACGTCGTTTGCAGCGCGGCAGCTTGTGGAGACCCGCCAGGGCACCAAGGCGGTTGCGCAGCTGCTCGGCCGCTTGATGCCCGACAGCGAGATCGTCTATGTGAAGGCAGGACTGGTCTCCGACTTCCGCCATGCGCGAAAGCTGCCCAAGGTGCGCGAGCTCAACGATCTGCATCATGCAAAAGACGCTTACCTCAACATCGTTGTGGGCAACATCTATAATACACAGTTCACGCACTCGCCCATGCGATATATCCGCGAGCACAGGGACAATTATACCATCAATCTTGACAGTCTCCTGAAGATGGAGATTCGCCGCGGCGGCGTGCTGGCGTGGAATCCTGCCGACGAAGGTTCCATCGCTACCGTGCGCCGGACAATGGCGCGCAACAGCCCGCTGGTGACGATGATGCCCGTAATCTACAGCGGCATACTGTTTGATTTGCAGCCGAAGCCCCAAGGCCAGGGCCAGATGCCGCTCAAGAAGGGCTTGCCGATCGAAAAGTATGGTGGATACAACAAGGTTACCGGCGCATGCTTCATGCTGGTGGAACATACGGTGCGTCGGCGCCGGGTGCGCTCGCTTGTTGACGTACCGCTGCACCTGTATCCTAACGCTGTCTCCCATCCGGAACTGGCGCTGCGCCACTGCGTCGAGACGCGCGAACTGAAGGAACCCCGGATTATCCTGCCGATCATCCGCATGCGGTCGCTGATCTCCTTGGACGGGTACAGAATGTATATAACGGGGCGCACCAACGACAATCTCTCCATCCAGAACGCCAATCAGCTGATGGTATCGGAGGAGTGGGAACGGTATATCCAAAAGGTTGTCAAGGCTGCGCGGGAAAGCAGGGAATACGAGCGTCTTCGCGGCGGGGACGGATATCGGCCCAACCCCCGGGATGGCCTCTGTTCGGAGAAGAATCTGGCACTTTACGACCTGTTCGTGCAGAAAATGGAGCGCATGCCATATTGCCAGAGGATGAGCGGTCAGAAGAACAAGTTGCTTCAAGCCCGATCGGCGTTTGAGAATTTGGATGTTGCGCAGCAGTGCTGCATTCTGTGTCAGCTCCTCAACCTGTTTTCACGGTCGGGAGGAGAAGCAGACCTGACAGGCATTGGACTGGTCAAGAATTTTGGCGTCCTGCATCCTTCAGGAATGATTTCTGGATGCGCCCAGGCACTGCTTATCCACCAGTCTCCGACCGGACTGTATGAGCGGGTCATTGACCTCAACAGGCTATGAGCTGGCGAACCGTGGTAATCTCCGGCCGCTGCAAGCTGGACATGAGCCTGGGATACCTGCAGGTGCGCCGGGAAGACGTTACTCGGATTCACTTGTCCGAGATTGGAACGCTGATCGTGGAATCGACCGCGGTGTCTATGACAGCGGCGCTATTGGTGGAGCTGTCGCGGAGAAAAGTGAAAATCCTCTTTTGCGACGAGCAGCGTAATCCTACGGCTGAGGTGATGCCCTGCTATGGCAGCTATGACGCCAGCGGCAAGCTGCGCAGTCAGATTGCCTGGCCCAAAGAGCGAAAGAATCTGCTCTGGGGCACGATTATTCGCGAGAAAATCCGAAAGCAACAGGCCATGCTTCTCTACGCGCATGAGGCGGAGCGAGCGCAGATGCTGGAAGCCTATGCTGAACATGTAGAGGGCGCGGATGCCAGCAACCGCGAGGGACATGCTGCAAAGGTCTACTTTGGCGGCTTGTTTGGCGTGGGATTCACGCGCGGGGATGGATGTGTGGTCAATCAGGCGCTCAACTTTGGCTATGCCATCCTTCTTTCAGCCTTCAATCGTGAGATTGTTGCCAACGGTTATGTGACGCAGCTGGGCGTGTTTCATGACAACATGCTCAATCCCTTCAACCTGGCTTGCGATCTGATGGAACCGTATCGGCCGCTGATCGACAGGTTGGTATATGACTTGCGGCCAAAGGAAATGAACAAGGAGGTCAGGCTTGCGCTGATCGACGTCCTCAATCGGAAGGTGACGATCTCTCAAAGCCGGCAATACGTGAGCAACGCAATCAAAATCTACTGCAAGAGCGTATTCCGCGCCTTGGAGGAAAACGACATGGAGGAGCTTCGGTTTTACAGCGATGAGCTATAGGTTTATGCGTGTATTGGTACTTTACGACCTCCCTTCAACGGACGGGGATGACCGCCGTGCCTACAGCCTGTTTCATCGATATCTGGTCCAAAATGGATTTTTGATGCTCCAGGAGTCGGTTTACTGCAAGCTGGCACTGAACATGACCGCAGTACAGGCGATTTTGGCCAACCTGCGGCGAAACAAACCCGCGGCAGGTGTGATTCAGGTGCTGTGCATCACGGAAAAGCAGTTTGCCCGCAGTGAGTTCATTCTGGGAGAGACGATATCTGATGTGATCGACAGCGACGAAAGGCTGATTGTGCTATGAGACTGGCCTATCTGAACCGCGAAATGGTCATTGACTGGCCGGAGAATCGCGTACCCGTATTCGCTATCGAATCGCCGATACGATTTCGCCGGGCAGTAGGGGAACTGATTGCACAAGCCCAGGGAGACAACGGCGGCTTTGTGTTGTCGCAAGACATGCAGCCTCTGGAATTCGGAAAGTACTGCGAGGTAATCAGCGATCCGCTGAGCGTGGAGCTCAACGATCGTGCCGCACAGGCGGTGCTGACCAGATGGGCGAAGGCACAGGCTGTGTCTGAAAAACACTTTTTGCAAACACAGGAGGTATGCCAGCAGGTGCTGGCCTGGGCTTGCGAAATTGCGCTGGAGAGCGAGGAACCCCTGCTTTTTGCGGATGAGCTGGATTGGACGCAGCTGATTAAGTTGTGTGGGCTGCACTTTGACGACCGGACGACGGACTTGCCTGAGCGCCTCCTGCGGCGAATGTGCGTTGCACAGAGCTATCTGCGTAAGGAATGTTTCATCTTTGTCCATCTGAAGCAATACTTGTCTCAAACGGAACTGGATGCACTGTACCGTGAGGCGTTTTATCGCAAGATGCGCATTCTGCTGGTGGAAACTTCCTGTCCGGCAATCAACAGAACCACTGAAACAGCTTGGATTATTGATAAGGACGATTGCGAAATCTACCCGGATTCGTTATAATGAAGGCGGATGGTTACCTCTGCAACCGTACGGATGGTGTCGTGCGATTCTCCTCCCACAGGATTTGGGGTTTGAGAATGGTGTTGTTTTAGAGGTAACTTAGACAATGTTTTCGCCTACGATTCCCTTATGTTTGTTTGAGAATGGTGTTGTTTTAGAGGTAACTTAGACTTGCCACGCCCCCTTTGTAGATACTGTAGCGTTTGAGAATGGTGTTGTTTTAGAGGTAACTTAGACCTGCTCTTGCGCCGACCAACGTTGTAGAGCCGTTTGAGAATGGTGTTGTTTTAGAGGTAACTTAGACTAAACGACGGAAAAACCAGAACAGTTGTAGTGTTTGAGAATGGTGTTGTTTTAGAGGTAACTTAGACCGGTATTTGATGCCATAGAAGAAGTAAGCGGTTTGAGAATGGTGTTGTTTTAGAGGTAACTTAGACGAAGCGGATACGGTAGCGCCTACATCCACAGGTTTGAGAATGGTGTTGTTTTAGAGGTAACTTAGACGATGTCCATCAAGATTTGCTCCAGCATTGCGTTTGAGAATGGTGTTGTTTTAGAGGTAACTTAGACTTATTGTTTCGGTAACTTCCTCTGATCTATGTTTGAGAATGGTGTTGTTTTAGAGGTAACTTAGACTGTTGTTTTTTCGTGTAACTGGTGTAATTGGTTTGAGAATGGTGTTGTTTTAGAGGTAACTTAGACAGAGTACAGGATATTTAACGAGTATCTTGTGTTTGAGAATGGTGTTGTTTTAGAGGTAACTTAGACACGGGAAGAACGTATGTACCTTCACGGTGGCGTTTGAGAATGGTGTTGTTTTAGAGGTAACTTAGACAGTCTTTCTGATCTTGCCGCTGTAACCCGTGTTTGAGAATGGTGTTGTTTTAGAGGTAACTTAGACTGCATCGGCGGTTTGGTTGTCCTCGGGACGGTTTGAGAATGGTGTTGTTTTAGAGGTAACTTAGACATTGTCTCCACTATCTCCACTCCCATTCCTGTTTGAGAATGGTGTTGTTTTAGAGGTAACTTAGACCGCATCCGTAGCATGATACGCTCCCCACATGTTTGAGAATGGTGTTGTTTTAGAGGTAACTTAGACCTTTTCAACGCCTCGCTTATGCTTCCGCTGGTTTGAGAATGGTGTTGTTTTAGAGGTAACTTAGACCAGCAGGACACCACAAAAGAAAAGCTGGGCGTTTGAGAATGGTGTTGTTTTAGAGGTAACTTAGACACGGCGGTTTGATGATTGAAGGTGATTACGAGTTTGAGAATGGTGTTGTTTTAGAGGTAACTTAGACTTGCGTGTGCAGCATCAACGCGGATCACGAGTTTGAGAATGGTGTTGTTTTAGAGGTAACTTAGACATAACGTCGTTGACAATTTCGTGTGGAAGTGTTTGAGAATGGTGTTGTTTTAGAGGTAACTTAGACGCTGCCGGCAGGCGATGTTCACGCGCACCAGTTTGAGAATGGTGTTGTTTTAGAGGTAACTTAGACGGATGTGTTGGATGCGGTAGGGGCATGGCAGTTTGAGAATGGTGTTGTTTTAGAGGTAACTTAGACATCTGAAACTCCAACAACGTCCATAATTCTGTTTGAGAATGGTGTTGTTTTAGAGGTAACTTAGACACAGTGGTATCACCTTACGCCCTGGGAGCAGTTTGAGAATGGTGTTGTTTTAGAGGTAACTTAGACCTGCAGAACGATCCCGCCATTGGGAAGATGGTTTGAGAATGGTGTTGTTTTAGAGGTAACTTAGACTCTATGCACATGTCGCGTATTTGTTGTGGCAGTTTGAGAATGGTGTTGTTTTAGAGGTAACTTAGACTCCCACCGGCATAGCTGCCGGTCTGCGGCGGTTTGAGAATGGTGTTGTTTTAGGGGTAACTTAGACCATGGCCGGTGCCATTATGAACACTGCCCCGGTTTGAGAATGGTGTTGCCTTATAGGCAATTTAAACCTGTTTCAGTCACGGCGTACTATTGTTGAGGCTTGCTAAATATGCAATAATACGGTCTGTTGATACGAGATGTATGCAGGACCTTAGTTAACATAATGCAGGCCTTTGCATAGCAGGTCCAAAACGAATACTATACAAAAAAAGCCGTACCCAAGAGAGCAAAACCCCCTTGGGTCGCATCTTTTTTCCCATCCCGCCCGCCCTTTACCACCCACTTCTGCCAATGAACATCTCTGACCGAAAGGGGGCGCCGAAACCAGACGCGCAATTCCATAAATCCCCCTTTATCAGTTGTCATCCGATTGAATCCGAAAGGGAGCATGTCCGCTGAAATCCTGGTTTGATCAGGTAACGATGGATTTCAGATAAAAAATCTAGCAAAATCAAACAACAAAAAAGTCCGAAGATTGTAATCTTCAGACAAAATTTTGGTCGAGGTGACAGGATTTGAACCTGCGACCTTTTGGTCCCGAAGCCATCCGGCTCAATTGCATTTTATACGCTATTCACAGTATATCATGCATATCATCTGCCGTCAACGTATATAATTAAATGATTGACTAATAAAGAATAGTTAATACCACATTTTTACCACAGAGCAGCAGATTATGTGTCGTTTTTGCCCTCCGGCAGCTCCAAGGAGAGGGCATTCAGCACGCGGGAATCCAGCCACTCATCCAGATATTTGACCATCTGATTCCGGGAAGCAGATTCGCGCTCCTTCGACAGGTGGGTGTACAGATCCAGCGTTATCCTGATGTCGGCGTGTCCGAGGAAATACTGCGCAGCCTTTACGGGAACACCGGCATCGTACAGGGCCGTGGCGTATGTATGCCGGAGATCGTGCGCCGTAAACTCGAATTGCTTCCGCTCCTTTGCGGGGAGCTTTTTTTCTTTCTCGGCCTTTTTCCGTTCAAGGTCTGTCCTGCGGCCGCGCTGGGTAGGAGGCTCGCCATTCAGGATTCTCTCAAGCACTTTGCAGAAGGTTTCCAGAGCGCGGGACACGGCGCTCTCCGTCAGCTGCTTTCCCTTGGCAGACAGACAGACGAACCCCTCGCGCCTTTCTTCCGGGACAGAGAGCAGCGCAGCGTGCAGGGCTTGACAGATCGGCAGCACCCGGAGACCGGCGTCCGACTTTGCTCGTTCCTCGATCACGACGGAGCCACCTGTGATTACGGCCACGGCCCGGACTTCAAGCGTCCGGGCCTCAAGGTTTACGGCATCCCATTTCAGAGCCATCATTTCGCCGCGCCGGAGACCACACAGCAGCATGAGCAGAACCCACAACCCCGCATGGCTCGCCTCCGTGTTCCAATTCGCCATGATAAGTTCAACCTCCCACCGATCAAGCGCACGGTGGGAGCCTTTTTCATAGCTTGGGAGAATCAGGTCTTCCGCAGGATTGTCGCTGATGATTTTGTTCTTCCGTGCCCGTTCGAACAGGCGCTTGATTGCCTGACGATACTTGTCTACGGTGGAGAAGGACATGCCGCTCACGTCGTTCAGGGCCTTTTGCAGATCAGTCTCGCGGACATCAACGACCCGCATTTTCCCGATCTTTTCCGAGAGCCGCATGTATGGCGTTGCATCGCCTTTCAGATAGGCCTCATTTACGCGAGTGCGGTATGTCACGAGGAAGATATCGACCCATTGCCCAACGGTGATGTTCGGGTCAAGGACAAGCCCAGAAGAGTGGCGGGCCTTATACTCGTCCCTCTTCCGTTCTGCCTCGGCCCGCGTATGGCCGTAGAAATATTTGCGATCAGGCCGCCCGTCTTCCTTGTACCCGATTTGGAGCGAAACCTGAATCAGTCCATCGGGCCGCTCGCCCTTTCGCTTTCTTCCTGCCATCAACAGCCCTCCACGATATACGACCCGCCATCCGGGACGAGCCTTATTCCGCGATACTCACGAAGCAGCCATTCTACGACATACTCGTCATACTCGGCAACCAGAGCGGAGCGGAATGAATCAAGGGGGAGGCCGCCACCGGCGACCAGATCACCGGCAGCAGCCGCGCATTGTTTACGCCATTCCAAATTTGCCGCCGACAGATTCAGGTCGGCATCGGAAATCAGCTCAAGCTCAAAGCAACGCCTCAGAGCATCAGAGGCATCAGGCCAGCGGCCCAGACGCATCATTCTCTCGGCCTCGAACAGCAGCGTCTCCCGCTGGCTGTCGTCAGCCACGAGGAAGAACGATTTACTGCCGCAAGCCGGACACGGAAGCTCGGCCACGGCATGGGCCAGAGAGACATCCGTGTGGCACTTACTGCACCATGCCATTTCCATACGGTACCTCATTCAATTTCGATTTCTCTTGTCTGGATAGATTTACCTGCGATATAGGAATCTGCGTTGTGGTATTCAAAGACCATTGCAAAGGTCTTTACGGTATCAATCCTGTATTTCAGGAACATTTCGGCTCCGTTCGTCCACTCGTGAAGGAACGTGCTGTCGGCTGGCACTTCGACGAACTTACTGATATCGACAGCGCAGCCGTTTACAATCACAGAATCACAGCCGATGTTCAGAATACGGTCGGTCTTGTTTTTCAGAAGCAGCTCGGTCTTGAGGTAGGAGCTGTCGGCTATCTTCTCGACGTAGAAGTTGGAGTAGCTTACGGCGATGTTTTCGTCCTCGTACAGCAGGTACGGGTCTTCTGACACAGGAGCTGCAGCCGGAGCCTCAGTCACCGCGACGGCAGGAACTTCCGGGACAGCAGCAGAGCCATCCAACGGAGCCACATACTCAAGCCGGATGCGGCCCGGAGCATCATCGTACTGTTCCCAAGCAGCTTCGCCGGTGCTGGCGTTGTATTCCAGACCTCCACAATACCCGGCCAGAACCAGACAGCCCTCCCAGAGCGGCACGACATACTCTTCCGGGTACGCCTCTGTTGTCAACAGGGAAGTGCCATCTTCCCACCATGCGTAGCTCGCCAGCAGCGCAGGCTCGTCGAATGAATAGCAGTCAAAGATCGACGCTTTGGTATACACCTCGTCAGCCGGAGCGATGGAATACCAACCCGGCGCAACATCATCGAGCGCACCAACGAAGGAGCCGCCCGAAACAATGACCTCATTGGGCGAAGAGGTAAAATTTACCCCCCCACCGTTAGATATGCCTGACTCTTCCGACATGGCAGAACCACACAGGAAGAGCAGCATTGCCAACGTGAAAGCAAAAGCCCTCTTCAACACAGTAACCTCTCCTTTTTCGCTTAATAACCCTACCACTACCACAACATAACCCGGTTAGTAACCCGGTTACGGTACGGTTATTGTCGGTAACATAACCCCCGAATAACCGCAAGTAACCGCATAAACCGTACCTATAGTTGTTGTAGTAGTATAGAATATGAGATATATGAGGGAGTATATTATATATATACTATACGCGCGCGTGCGCGAGGAATTACTCCCCCGGAGGCCCGCCGTCCAGCAGCTCAAAGATTCCCCAGCGCCTCAGAGCTTCAGCCGACGCGTCCGTCAACCGACGCATTCCCCTGTGCAGACCTGACGCGCCGCGCCTCTTCGATGGCCTTGTTGGTCACGACGATCACGCCTTCGCGGTCGAGGTTGCGGAGAGTATCCAGCAGGAAGCGCTCTTCCGCTGTGATCTGCACATAATCATCGGGGATCACCGGCAGCGGAACATCCCGGCCCTCAAGGAGCTTTTCAGCGGAGATACCGAGAACGTCGCAAATTGGAATCACATATTGCGCAGGAAAGTCCTCTCCGCGACTCAGCCATGTATTCAGGGTGGAAGCAGCTACGCCGATCCGTTCGGCCAGCTGCTTTTTTTGTATTCTCTTCTCAGCGATCAATTCGTTCAGTCGATTCGCAATCGTCATTTCGTTCATACCTCCAAAAATTTTTATTGATAAACCGAATTTAAGTATTGACAAATCCGCAAAACCGATTATAATTAAATTCAGTGATACGGAATCTCGATTCAGAATCGGATTTTCGCTGGAATTGCCACAGAGAGACGTGACCACGAAACGCGAAGCCGCACAACGCCTTGGATTCTTGTTTCTTGTCTCAATTCCGATTATATCACAGTTTAACCATTTTAACAATAGTTAAGAGCGGCAGAAAGGAGAGAAGATTTCATGAAGCGCAATCAGGTCATGGACAGGACTTGGCTCGAACGCGCAAGGCGCGAAAAGGGCTTCACTCAAGAGCAGGTAGCAGAAGCAGCGAAGATCACCACCGCTGGCTACAACCGCATCGAGAAGGGCCTGTTCACCCCCGGCATTGTCACCGGCCTTCTGATCTGTGACAAGCTGGGCATTTCTCCGAGGCAGTTCCTCGCCGAACGCCCCATTGGCTATGCGAAGTAAAGGAGGCCCAGCGGCATGGTACGCAATCGCATCAAGGTATTGCGGGCCGAAGCTGAGATCAGCGCCACAGCTCTTGCCGATAAGATGCCCGAAGGGGTAGACAAGATCGTTATGAGCTACATCGAGAAAGGGCGCGTACTTCCGACGCGGGAAGGACTTGAAACCATGTGCGACGTGTTCGACTGTCTGCCCACAGACATCTACGACGCGCAGGACATCGACCTCCTTGCGGTCAAGCGGGAGCCTGAACAGCAGCAGCCCGCCCCGGAGCCGGTCAAGGTCAAGGCCGTCTCCAACGGGAAGAACCCGAACGAGATCATCATCCAGCCCGCCCGCCGAAGCGGGGAGCAGCACGAAGGGATGGAACAGATTCGCGTCTGGATGCCCGCCGAAGAAAAGGCGGCGCTCTTCAAGGCAGTAGCCGGTCTTGGTTACCACAGCGTAGCCGAATGGCTCCGCGAAAAGTACCGCGCAACGCTGCGTGAGTACATCGCGCTCCAGCTCAAAGACAAGACGCTCCATGAAGCCATTCCTCCTACCACGGATATCAAACCATCGGAAGTTGTTGAATAAATCTTACCAGCGCGGGAGGCAGATCACAATGGCGGTATTTACCAACATTGACATCAAAAAGCGGCGGGAACTACTGAAAATGACCGCTGCAACGCTGGCAGAGATGATCGGCCGCGACCCGACCACCATTTACAACTGGGAGAGCGGGAAAAGCGACCCTGACCCCGATAGTATGTACCAGATCGCAGAAGCCTTTGGAGACCTGAATGTCTGGTACGACTGGATGCGCACGAAGTATTCCAGCTATGCGAGATTGCACCCGGATACGCAGCAGCACGAGCTGCCCGGCGCGATGATGACGATGTTTGCAGAGGTCGGCGATCTCTTGGACATCCAGCGCGAAGCCATCCGGGATGCAGCAGACGGGAAGTTCGACGACCCGGCTCTCGCGGCAACCGTTGAGAAGGAGTCCACCGAAGCCCTCGGAGCCTGCCAGAGATTTCTCAACGCCCTCAAGAGCGCACGGAGGTGAAGCATTTGCCAGCACCAAAGAAGCGTTTTTACAGCGCAAAGGACATCGAAACCATCCTCGGCGTGAGCCGAAGCAAGGCAATCCAGATCATGCACATCTTTGAAAAGCGCGGTCAGCTTTTCAGACTTGGAAATACCCTTCGGGTAGAAATCGACGTATTTGAGCGCTGGCAGACGGAACAGATCGGCCAGCGGACAACATGAACGGAGGATCGAAATGAGTACCAACACCAAAGAAAGAGGCCGTGCCAGCGTCATCATGATGCGCGGTCATGGAGAACAGCGCCTACGACAGGCAATAATGCAAGGGCTTGTCAGGGAAGATGTTGCAGACGACATTGCAGAGCTTCTCCAGCGGATTGAAGACGCACGACGCGAACACGAAGTGCTAGACCAGAACTACAGGAGAGCAGCACAGCGAGTTGGAGAATACGAACGAATCTATCTGGATGCCGTTGGAGCTTTCCAGAGGGAAGAGGCCCGGAACAAAAAGAACGCGGAGCGGAAGGAGAAGGCAAAGGCCGTCGCCATCATCTTTCTCATCGTGTTGGTCAGCACGATCATCAGCAGAGCCATTTTTGGCTAATCACCAGAAGGAGGAACAAACCATGGAAAAGGTCTCTATCTCTCGTTTTACTGAGAAGATCATCGAGCAGCACGGCAGCGACAATGCCGAAGCGGTACTCATCATCGCGGTCGATGGTGAACATGTAACCACCTCGTGCATCGGTCCCGACCCGATGTTCATCAACGATAAATCCGTCGCCCTTGTCGGTGCAATGAGGGCAATCCTCGACACGAAGTTCAAGCTCGCCAGCGCCATGTACGATCACCTCAAGCAGCACGGAAGAATCTGGACGGAGATTCAGGAAAAGGTCGTCGATGAGCCTGCGGAATCATTCGAACCCGCAAAGCCCAAAGAGCAGCAGAAGCCCAACTGCCCCCCAAAGGCAACCGATCCCGAAGAAGAATTCATCCACGGCCTTTTCGACTTGCTCGAGCGCACGTTTGGAGGTGTCAAGAATGCGCATGACGATTGAGCGGATGGTCATCCAGAACTTCAAGGGAGTTCGGGAGCTTTCCATCGACTTCGGTGAGGTCACACGCATCAGCGGCATGAACGGAACCGGCAAGACCACCATCCCCGATGCTTTCAGTTGGGTGCTGTGGAACAAGGATTCTCGCGGCAACACACCCGGCAGCTACGACTTCCGGGAAAAGCCGCTGGACGAGAACGGTGACGAAATCCACAACCTCGATACGACGGTGGAGCTGTTCTGCAAGCTGGATGGTCAGCCCTTCAACCTTCGCCGGACGCAGCGTGAGAACTGGGACAAGAAGCGCGGCAGCGCAGAGTCGGTCTATCAGGGCAATGTCTCCACCTACTGGATTAACGATGTGGAAACGAAGCTCACTGACTTCAAAGCCCGAATCAGTCAGATCACTTCGGAAGAGGTCTTCCGGCTCATTGGCTCCCTCTCCGCTTTCAACGCCCTCGACTGGAAGAAACGCCGGGAGCAGCTGATCGCCCTTTCTGATACCGATGTGGACACGCTCCTGCTGCAGCGCGATGAATACAGGCCCCTCGCCGACGAATGCGCCCAGCGAAACGTCGGAGTGGAAGACCTGCGGAAGATCCTCTCCGATCAGCGCAAGCGCACCAACGAAGAGCTGAAGATGATTCCCGTCCGCATCGACGAAGCCCGCAAGGCCCTCCCGGTCATTGATGCCCGTACGATATGATGCCGGCAGAATACAATCCCCGAAAAGACCTGCAGCCGGGAGACCGGGAGTGGGAGAAGATCGAGAACTCCCTCGGAACTTTCGGCATGGTCGAGCCGATTGTGTTCAATGAGCGCAGCGGTCGCATCGTTGGCGGTCACCAGCGGGCGAAAATCCTTGCGCATCGCGGAGAGGAAGAGGTCGACGTCTCCATCGTGAATTTGAGCGATGAGGACGAAAAAATCCTTTGCGCGAAGCTCAACCGCGTACAGGGCTATTGGGACACGGCAAAGCTGGCAGACCTGCTTGTGGAGATCAAGGAGGCCACCGGCTCCATTGAGGCCACGGGCTTTGACGAGTGGGAGCTGGAAAGCCTCACGCAGGAATACGATCACATCGACAACCTGATGGACGACGATTTCTCCGACGCTGGCAGCCACGAACAGACCACCTTCGCGGTCACGTTCACATTCCCGATGAGCAGCAAGGAAGTCATTGACGATTTCATTGCGGAAGAGGGCAAAGAGGCCCTTAGAGATATTATTACTACACAGATAACGGGAGGTGAAGAGTAATGCTTATCCAGAAGAAGCTCATAAAAGATATGGACAGAGCAGCTTACAACCCCCGTGTCGATTTGAGACCCGGAGACGATGAGTACGAAGCCCTCAAGGACAGCCTCACGGAGTTCGGTCTGGTTATCCCGATCATTTGGAACCAGCGGACGAACCGCGTTGTCGGTGGCCATCAGCGCCTCACCGTCGAAGAAGACCTCGGCCATAAGTTCAAGGCGGCGTCCCTTACCGGCTCCGGCTCGGACGGTGGAACGCTGTACAGCCTGCCGAACATGCCGCCCGCGCACACGCGCACGGCAGACCAGTTTCTTTCCCAGATCAGGGCGTTCGGCGGCGGCGTTTCCGGCATGACCGTTGCCGACCGTGGATTCCTGCTTCTCTTGGCGCAAAAGAACGGCTGGAACCCCGGAGGCAATAGCGACTACGGCCATTGCTACAAGGACGCTTCGAGATACGAGTACGGCAAGGCCGTGACGGTTGGCACGAAGCGAGGCTTCAACGGCTGGCTCTATGAGTGCATTCAGGCCCATACCACCAGCGCCGAACTTGCCCCGGATGTGTCGCCGCTGTACTGGAAGCGCCTCAAACAGATCGGCGGCACGGATGCCTACCCGACGATGCGCGACGCAAGCTGGCCCAAGAGTACCATTCTGACGCTGAACGGCTCCGGCCCGCTGGACTGGTATCTGGACGGAACGCCCGGCAGCGTATGCGACATCGTGGGCAACCAGTTCGAGCAGGACTACGGCTATCGCATCGTGGGCAATGAGCTGCAAATCCTTGAGAACAACAACGCCGCCAGCCCGGACGCCGACCTCTCATCCACCAGCGCAGCGTGGAAGGCCATTCTGCCCAACGCCAGCGACGACGGATATACCCTCGTGGCACCCGGAACGACGGGAACGCTGCACTGGAACTGGTTGAACAGCAAGATCACGTTGGACACGGCCATTCCCACCTACGATAACGAATATCGCGGGACGTACTTCAAGGATCTTGCCGTGAACAGCGCCAACCTCCCACACATCCCTTACATCGTGCGAGAGCTGGGCCTTTTCCCGACCAGCGGCAGCACGATGAAGGGTTATTACTACATGCAGTTCACGGCGGACGAGCGTTTCCCCCGGCGCGGCGGCGGCTACTACGGCGGCGGCGGCATGGGCCTCGGCTTCGAGGATTGCTCCTACCCGCGCTCCGGCGCGTCCTGGGCCTATGGTGCCCGCCCCCGCTCCCTCTGGACTGCTGAATCCTGAACCCTGAACGGCTGAGGGGGGGTGCGCGATAGCGCATCCCCCGGCCACGGAGGAAAAACGATGGCTGTTGATTTCGGCTATATAGGCCCAACCTGCCAGAAGATCGAGGATATGATTGCGTTCGCAAGGCCGATCATCGGCAGGTGGCCCCCGTTCTATCGCTATACGCTTGGCGAAGACGTCTACCGGCAGATGATTCAGCTTCTTCGGCTTGCGACGAAGGCGAGGCTCAAGTATTACAACAAGACCACGCTGCAAGAGCTTGACACGGAGAAGGAAATTCTCAAGGTATTCGTCCGTCAGGCAAATGCGACGGAGTTTTGTGACAAGAAAGGAGAGAAGCGCAAGCTACTGTCTGATCATACCTATGGGGTTTGGGCAGAAAAGCTGACGGAAATCGGCAAGCTGATTGGCGGATGGATTCAGGGCATCAATAAGAAAAACGAATAAATCGCAGGGAACGTGCCGCGATTTGGGCTTGGCCTGTTTTTCGGTGGTTCAGCGTTTCCCCCGGCGCGGCGGCAACTACAACAACGGCGGCAACATGGGCCTCGGCTACGAGAATTGCAACAACCCGCGCTCCAACGCGAACAGGAACTATGGTGCCCGCCCCCGCTCCCAGCAGCATCAAAAAGGCCTGACGATTACGCATCGCGGCCATTCAATTTGTTTGGGAGGGGCGCGTTCCCTTCCGGGGAGTACCCGGTAAATGAAAAGCCCGGAGACGATAGTCGCGGGCATCGCTGCGAAGCGCCCGGAAGGGCGGAAAGCTATGGCTGCCCGCAGCACAACCCGACAGCCTACGCACAGCGGAAACGCCACGCGCAGCAGAACGGAGTGACTTTTTTGGAAAAGCTGCATGACCTGAAAGATCGCATCTGTTCGTTTGATAATCTCCTCGCGGCATACCGCGAAGCCGCTCGCGGCAAGCGGTATCGCAACGAAGTTATTACTTTCAGCTTCGGACTGGAAGAAAATCTGCTGGAAATCCAACGCGAGCTTCTTGACAGGAGCTATACAGTCGGTAATTACCGAGAGTTCTATGTGCGATACCCGAAACCGCGTCTCGTTATGGCGCTCGGATTTCGAGACCGCATCGTGCAATGGGCGATCTATCGGCAAATCAATCCATACATGGAAAAAAGGTTCATCCAGCACAGCTATGGTTGCCGCCAGAACAAGGGAACGCTTGCAGCGGCACAATGCCTGCTGAATTGGGTTCGGCTTATCAGCAGAAAGCCGGATGCAAAAGACTGGGCCATTGTGAAAGGCGATATCAGCAAGTATTTCTACAGAGTAGATCATGAGGTAATCTTGCGAATCTATTCCCAAATCACCGACGATGAGTGGTTTCTTTGGTTGATAGGCACGATCATCAACAACCCAGACCTGCCATTTGGATTGCCAGAGGGCGCAAGCATTGACGATTGCCCTCGTGATCGACGGCTGTACGAAGTCGGTATGCCCATCGGAAACCTGACCAGTCAGGAAACGGCGAATATTTACCTTGACCGCCTTGATCAATTCGTGAAGCACTCCCTGCGCCAGCGCTTCTATCTGCGATATATGGACGATTTTGCCATCATTTGCAAAAGGGACGAGGCCAAAGTGTTGCTTGAGACCATTACGGCATTCCTTCGAGCGGAGCTTCGCCTGACCATCAGCCCGAAAAGCAACATTGTACCAGCGACGCAGCCGGTCGAGTTCGTGGGCTATCTCATCACACCGCACGGCATGAGATTGAGGAAAAAGACCACGAGACATATCAAGCGGGCGCTTATGCACCTATCAGAGCGCTATGCGGAAGGGGAAATCAGCATCGACGAAGCCTTGCAGGCAGTGAACAGCTACCACGGCCTTACGAAGCACTGCAATGGCTACAACCTCCGGCGTTGGATTGAGGAAAACATCGTGTTTTCGCATCAGAGTTCACCAGAAGGGAAAATCATCTATGAGCAGATTTAACGCGAACAAGCCACGCGATCATCCCGGGAAAGCCAGAAAGTTCTACGATATCGTACCGCGCGATGACGGGCTTGTGGATGTTTACCTGGCCCCGGACGTGCAGACATACGACACCAACCTAGGCATCAGGGAATACGACATTTCCGTCAGGGCGGTACTGGGCGTAGTGCCGTGGCCGGAGCTTGAAGCTGACATACGGCTGCGGTATGACGACTGGTGCGCTTCGGCGGCTGCGATTGACCTGTAAGGAGTTGAGAAAGATGGGAAAACCAACGGGTGAAGCCGTCGTACAGGCGGCCATCCGCCTTGTAGACAGGTCTTACGATGAAATGGACTGTCAGGGGATGATTGAAGAGGCTGTCAGAAAAGCCGGAGGAAGCATGAGCTATTCCGGCAGCAACGCCATGGCGCGGGCCGTGAGCGGCCTCACGACGCTCAAGGAAGCAAAAAAGGCCGGTCTTAGGCCGGGCATGGCGCTTTTCATCCATGAGGACGGAGGCGATTATCCTAAGGAATACCATGCGGACGGCCTTGGAAACTTCAGTCACGTCGGGCTATATGCCGGGGAAGACGCGCTGATCGACACGGACAAGTACGGAAAGCCGCGCAGTTGCAATGTGGTACACTCCAGCGCCACCATGGGCCGCGTGGCGGGCTCCACCCTGCAAAACGGCTGGACGCACGCCGGGTACTTCCGTGAGATCGAATACGGCGATGGCGATAGCGCAGCGCCCGTCCCTTCCACGCCACCGAGCAGCCAGACCCTTGGCAGCCGAACCCTCAAGAGGGGCGACACCGGCAGCGATGTACAGGAAATGCAGGCGAACCTGATGATGCTTGGTTATGATCTGGGCAGTTACGGCGCGGACGGAGATTTCGGAAGCCGAACTGAGAAAGCCGTCATGGCGTTCCAGAGGTCAAGCGCCCTTGATGTGGACGGAAAGTTTGGGCCCAAGTCCTTTTCGGCCATGAAATCTTCGCTCGCGTCCATCGAAAAGGAGCAGCTGGAAGAACAGCCGGAGCAGGAAGCGCCACCCTCCGCAGCAGAAAAGAAAATCATCACGGTTACGGCAAATTCCGTCAACGCTCGCGTCGGAGATTCAACCGAATACGATTCGGTGGGTCGTCTGGACGAGGGAGAATCCATTGAGTATGTAGCTACCGCACCCAACGGCTGGAACGCCGGTCGCTGGAAGAACCGCATCGTATGGATTTCTCCCGAGTTTTCCAAAGTAACCTGACGGAACCCGCATGGGCGCGTCGCCCATGAGCTACATGAGCCTGTGGGCGAGAAAGGATGATACCCATGCAGCAGGAAATCACGCTCAAGGTGATTTTTGACTGGTGTCTGGAACACTGGTCTTTTGTGATTTTTGCGATAGGTCTCTTTGTTCAGTTTACCCCCGCCATCAAGTGCAGCCCGATCACCGCTATCATCAAGTGGATTGGCAAGGCTATCAACGGTGAAGTCTTGCAACGGATTTCCGGGCTTGAGATCAGGGCGGATCAGCAGCGCAAGTCCATCGACGAAAACGAGATGGACAGGATTCGATGGGAGGTATTGGACTTCGCAAATGCCTGCCGGAACCATGTGAAGCACACGAAAGATGAGTTCCATCACATTATCGCACTCAACGAGAAGTACCACAAACTGCTGGACAAGTACGGCGATGAAAACGGCGTATTCGACGCAGAGTATGCCTATATCGTTGAACTTTATCACGATTGCCAGCGCAACAACAGCTTTTTATAAACGAAAGGAAGGACTTGCAATGAAGAAGATTCTATCCATCATCATGTGCGCGATGCTCGTTTTCGCGCTCCCCTGCCTTGCAGTTGCGCAGACCGCAGGCGCGGCCACGCCCGAACCCGTTCAACCGCTTGACCCCGGCGACGTATCGTGGCTGAACACCTACCTCGATTATGTCATCGTAGGTATCTGCATCGTTATTGGCCTGCTTATCAAGCATTGCACGCCGCTGGACAACAAATACATTCCTCTTATCGTCGCGGTTGTGGGTTTGCTGATTGCAGTGTGGTCGCACTGGGGCGAGGGCATCACGCCGGTTGTGCTGCTGGGCGGCATGTTCTCCGGCCTCGCGTCCACGGGCTTCCATCAGGTTTTCAAGCAACTGTTTTTCTCGGATATCAATGAATAAGTGAATCAACGCAAAGAGCCGCTGCCCTTCGGGGCGGCGGCTCTTTTTTTCGTTTTCCACAATACGCCAGAACGCCAGATAATGCGGATATTCGTATTTCGAGAGAAAATAAACCGAAATATCGAATTTTAGTATTGACAATACTAAACTATTTTAGTATAATTCAATCAAGATCAGCAAAGATCAGGAGGAAAAAGGCCATGATGCATGAGGAATTTGAGAAGATCACCGGGCTGGAAATCAGCTACCGCGACTACAGCGAAGTCATCGAGCCGATGTACAGCGTCCTTTCGATGGACAAATACCGCTTCTGCGAAATGATCAAGCCCACGGCGAAGGTCATGGCAAAGCAGTACGCGGAAGAACGCAAGGCCAAGGAAATGCAGAACCAGCGCCTCGTGTTCATCAACCAGCATGGTCTTACCCCGAACGGCTGCTATCACATCGGCTACTACGCAAAGGTCGTAGGAGCAGACATCCGCACCGGCAAGATCAAGGTCAGGAACCTCACAGCCGAAGAGTTCGACGATCAGGTGCGCTATCATTCAATGTATTGGCACGGGGATGAGCGAATCAAAGCTCGCGGCCTCGGCCATAGGGACTACGACGACTACGAGGTCATCCTCGTGGTCGCGTAATTCAGAAAGGACGGCTCTATGAAAGAACCAAAGAAGCGGAAGAGGAAGCTCATCTATCCCGGTACAAAGGAGGCCGCGCAGCAGCGGTCTCTGGCCGCCAGAAAGAAGAAAGAAGAACCTGACTGGATTGGCAATGCCCCGAACTATGACAAGTTCCACGGCTGGACACCGGAGGAAGTGCTTGTCCATCTCAACATCGACTGAATATGTTGCTCGGCAGCAAAACGGGCAGGAAGGAGCCTACCATGAAAACAATGTTGGATATCCTCAAGGAACGCCTCCCGGAAGGGCTTGAGATCATCAAGGTGCACGACAAGAGCGGCAGCAGCCAAATCAAGGTTGATTTCTCTTATAACGGCACGGAAACGGTCGGCTATCTGTATAAGACCTGCGCACCCGGCCAAGCAGAACGAAACTGCGATTTCATCATCTATTCAACGATGATTTCAATCGGCCTCAAGAACAACGATCTCTATATGGCGCAGGAGTGGATGAAGAAGCAGGATGCGCTCATGCGCGGAGGGCCTGAGAATGGCGAAGCGCTTTGAAAAGGCAAGGGAGTACACGAAGAAATATGGGCCGCAGCTTCTCCCTTGCCGCTTCTGCGGCAACACCGATATCCGCATCGTCTCCGACCGCACCATCTTCCCACCCAAAGACGGTTGGGGCGTTGTATGCACCACCGACAGTTGCGACAGCACAACCACATACACCAGCGTCCGGGGAGGCAGTCCGGCGCTGGAACGAACAACAATCCAAAGGAGGAACTCAGCATGAAGAATAATATCAGCAGTAGGATTCGCGGCGCTATGTACGGCGTAGCAGTAGGGGATGCGCTCGGCGCTCCCCTTGAGTTTATGGACGCAACCCGCATCCAGATGCAGCACGGAACCGTCCGGGACATGATCGGAGGCGGCTGGCTCGGTGTTCGTCCCGGAGAGTTCACCGACGACACGCAGATGACGCTCGCAGTTGCGCACGGCATCGTGGAAGAAGCTGGAGACCCCATCGAGGCAATCGGCAGGCATTTTGTCAAGTGGGCCAACAGCGGCCCGAAGGATGTCGGCGCCACCTGCGCAAGCTCCATCCATCGCGCCATGCACATTGCGAAGGATCCCGCCGCTCCCAGCAAAGACGACTGGTTCAATGCTGCAGCAGCCACGCACACACTCATGCACGGCAGATCAGCAGGAAACGGCTCGCTCATGCGCACGGCCTACGTTGGTCTCTATTACCGCGATCAAGATGAGGCCGTAGAAAAGGCAAGGCAGATATCCAAGATGACCCACTACGACGACGATACCGCCATGGATTGCGCTGCGTATAGCGCTATTCTGAACAGGATTGTTCGTGAGGACGACATCCACAGCCGTCGACTGCTCATCGTTGCTCTCGCTTGCAGTTACGATTTTTGCAAAAACCGCTACTTGTATGAGCTGCTTTCCTGTCCGGGCTACACCCCCAGACCGACCGGCTATGTCGTGGACAGCTTTGCAGCAGCTCTTCACTGCATCTTCACTACGGACAGTTTCGAGGAAGCCGTCGTCAAGGCTGTCAATCTCGGCGGCGATGCCGACACCATCGGCGCAATCACAGGCGGCCTCGCCGGAGCGCTCTACGGTTATGAAGCCATCCCGGAGCGTTGGACGAAATGCCTCGACCCGAATGACTGCGCAGAGCTGGACGCGCTTTGCGAGGTTGCCGCTCTGCGGTGAAGGGAGAAGCTCGATGAAGGTATATCGTTACTACACCCCATACCGCCCACCGGCTCCCGGAGCAGTACCGAGCGGATTCGTTGATGCGCAGGTCTGGGGCAGCAGGCCATTCATCCCGGAAATCAACCATACCGCGTGGGGAACGGTCGATTACGCGCAGCCCCTCACGCAGAAGCAGATGGCCGATTACGAGCTACTTCCGGCCAACATTCAGCAGCAGCCGGTCGAGGTGCCGGAGGTACGCCGATGAAGCTATGGTATATCAAGCCGGAGCTGCGAGAGGCCCAGCGGGAAGCCGAAGAGATCGTCACTCGCTACAACAAGGAAATTCCGTGTTACATCCGGGGAGACGTGAAAATCAGAATGGCATGGCGCGTAGACACCCGCACCCGCGAAGCCATCCCGCTGGAAGACTGGAAGCAATATGGGGAAGCGGCTCTTCCGGCATACATCCCCGAAGCGGAGCTGCTGGTCAACGGAGAGGTCGTCATGCGCGACCTTCTCGACCTCATTCTCATCGACATCAACCGTCTGGAAATAAAAGCGATACTGCAATCGCGGAAGGAGGAAACGCCAGCATGATTTATATTCGCCTCACCGAAGCGCAGAAAGCCCAACATCCGTCGATACATTGCACCGGCAGCGTCCCAGGTATGAAGAAGCTCAGCATCTGGGGCAAGAACTACCGGTGCGTCAGATGTGGGCAGTATATCTACAACCTATCCATCTACATTGGCTCGTACCGAGCTTGCCGTCGCTGGTTGTAGCAGCTTTCAATGCTTGACAATGATATTCTGAAATAGTAAAATACACGCAGAAGGGAGCGTGGGAAGGTGGCAATGATTCCCCTGAAAGAGTACGCCGAAAAGCTCGGCAAGAATCCCGTCACGGCGGCGCAGAAAGCAGCTCGTGGTGGATTCAGAACAGCCCGCAAGATCGGCTGCCAATGGTTCATCGAAGAGAGCGAACCCTATGGCGATAACCGCGTTACTCATGGCCGATATGTTGGCTATCGCCGTCCGGCCAGAAGGGAACCCCCTACAGAAGAATAGACCGCGATTTCGGTGTTCGAGAATACGTTGGTGCGTATTCTCGAATTTTTTTATAAAAAATACGAATTTTCGCTTTTTAACTATTGACAACACTAAAATTATTTAGTATAATTCAATCAAGGTCAACGAAAGTCAAGGAGGTCACCGGGATGTTCAAGAAGATCGTAGCGGCCATCGCAGCCATCAACACGCAGGAAGATTTCAATATCGCCTGCGGCATGATCGACACCGCATTCCAGCAGGAAAAGATCAGCTGGAAAGATCACCAGCTCCTGCACTCGCTTATCAGCAAGATGCGCGTCGAAGCGTAACCATCACGAAGGAGGAAGCACCGATGAAGTTCAACCTGAAAGAAGCCCTCGTCACCAAAGGATTCACCCCCATCGCTGACCCGTTCGGTTGCGCCGAACCCGGCCAGATTGTCCAGAAGACTTTCGAGCGGGAAGTTGAAACCGTCTGGCACGGAACCGCGAAGGATGTTCTCACGGTCATGGTTCGATTCACCTCCGACTATGAGGCGGTCACGGTCAAGTACTTCAGGCACGTCAACACCCCGTTCAAAGTCAAGTCGCACCGCTCCAATAAGAGAGCCTACAACGCCATCGAAGACACCATCCGTCTCCGGGGCTTCGCAATTTGAGAAGGAGGAATCCCGATGAAGAACAACAGCAGCGCCCGGAAAGGTTACAGGGTAGATATCATCCTGCCGCATCGTAACTCCTGCATCCGCTTCCACGTGAAGCGTTACGCCAACGGCCATGTCGCCTACGACATGGAGAAGAACGGGAAGATGGCCTATGGCCGCTTCATCCAGACCACCCGCGAAGAGATCAACAAGCTCATCGCCAATGCCGCGAAGCTGGCAGAAGCCCAGATCAAGGGCCTTGGCCTTGTGGAAACCCTCGAAGAGGTTTACGGCTGATAAGCCGTCCTGATACGGGAGGCGGCAACGCCTCCCGGCCTACCAACTATCGCCCCATCAACCAAAGAAAACGGAGGTATATCACAATGAAGTTTGGACGCACTCTCATGGAACTGGCTCAGGAACTCGACCGTCAGCGCAATGCGAAGCACGACTATCTGCTCGACACCCGGAACATCATCATGGACAGCACGGAGGACGGCCAGAGCATCACCCTCCAGAATCCCCAGCAGCACATGAACACCATCCTGCGCGTGAACGACATCGCCCACCGGCAAATCGGCTCCGCACTCGGCATCCCGGCGAAGTACTACGACAAGATGCGAGCTGAGAACCCCGACTTGCTGGCAGCCAATGTGAACAGTTGGTTCAGCCACGACCCGTCCACCCGCATGGTGAGAACCCTCGACGGAACCGCTCGCGCCTTCCTCTCCGACCGCTACCGCCGCATCGACAACTACGAGATCGCAGAGGCAGTCCTCCCGATCATCGCCGACATCAAGGACGCTCGCATCGAGAGCTGCGAGGTCACCGACGAACGCATGTACATCAAGGTCGTCAACCCGCGTCTCGAAACGGAGGTTGTCCCCGGCGACGTGGTGCAGTCCGGCATCATCATCACCAACAGCGAAGTGGGAATGGGAAGCATGGCGGTACAGCCGCTGGTCTACCGCCTCGTCTGCTCGAACGGCATGGTCGTCAACGACGCAGCCACCCGTCGCTACCACATCGGACGCGGCAACGAAGCCGGAGAGGATTACAGCCTCTACTCCAACGCGACCCTCGCAGCAGATGACCGGGCGCTGATGCTCAAGGTGCAGGACACCGTCCGCGCAGCCGTCGATCAGACCCGCTTCGAGAAGGTGGTCAAGATGATGCGCGACGCGAAGCAGGCGAAGATCGTCACCACAGATATTCCCCAGATGATCGAGCTGGCTTCCTCCGATTACGGCTTCACGAAGAAGGAGGGCAGCCGCATCCTCGATCACCTTATCCGTGACGGAGAGTTCAGCCTGTACGGTCTGGCGAACGCGGTCACCCGCGCAGCGCAGGATGTAGAGAGCTACGACCGCTCCACCGAAATGGAAAGCGTCGGTTACAGCATCCTCGGCATGAGCCGCGAAAAGTGGAACCGGCTGAACGCGGTGGCGGCATGACGCTCAAGTGCAAAAGCTGCATCCACTACTACCGCACAATGGCAACGGGAGCGGGGTACAACCCCGCTCCGTACTGCCACCTCTGGGAAGACACCGGCAGAACCCCAAACATCCTGACGCAGGAATGCTACGAAAAACGGAAGCCTCCGAAGAGGCAGAAAGGAACGAAGAAATGAACAAGCAGCGCAGAGCAACCATCCAGAGCATCTTCGGCAAGATCGAAGAACTGAGAGACCAGATTGAGGAAGTCCAGAACGAAGAGCAGGAAGCCTATGACAACCTCCCGGAGGGGCTGCAGAACTCCGAGCGCGGCGAAGCGATGAGCGAGGCCATCGATGCCCTTGAGACGGCCTACAGCAGCATCGAGGATGCCTTGGGCAGCCTCGAAGAGGCCATGCAGTGAAGTTTCAGCAGACCATCGCGGAATGAGTGGCAGTTAAACGCAGTTTAACGCCCCTCAGACTGCCTCGGAGCTTCTACCCGACCAAACTCCCATACAAACAACAAAACGTCCCTGCGCGCCATTTTAGGCCGTTTTACGCAGGGACGTTTTTTAATCCGCAAATGCGATTACCACAAAAACGACGGTTACTACCACATTTTTACCACAAACGGGAAATTAGAAAAACGAGAAAAACGAGAAAAAGAAGTTCACACCATTTCGGCCATGATGGACATTCAGCCTCGGAGCCCCCCTTTTCTTCTACGCGAAAAGCGTTGATTTTCAAGGCTTTTTCGATATTCTTTCAGAAAAAAACCAGCGGCCTGAGCAATGCTCAAGCCGCTGCTGGAATGGTCGAGGTGACAGGATTTGAACCTGCGACCTTTTGGTCCCGAACCAAACGCGCTACCAAACTGCGCTACACCTCGATAGAAAAAAGCTGGAGCCAATAAAGGGACTCGAACCCTTGACCTGCTGATTACGAATCAGCTGCTCTACCAACTGAGCTATATTGGCGCATCAGCATTAATCATTATAGCAAAGGTCGGCGCGTTTGTCCAGCGTTTTTTTGAAAAACCCGTCAATGTCCCTGGAAACCGTTCCGCACGCCGTTTCTGCACTTGACGCGCCGTGCGGCGGCGGATATAATACGCATATGTGTCATAGAAAATGCGCGTAGGGCAGGGGAGGGCTTGGCTGTGCGGAAGGCGCTTGGAGTCGCGGCGATGGTCGGGCTGTTTCTGCTGCTGCTTAGCGCGCTGGTCGTGGCTTCGCCGCAGGAAGGCGCGCTCACACGGCGCATTGAGCCGCCCACCGTGCCACCGGATGCGGCGCTCGCCGCCATGGTTTTGCCTGATGGCACTCTGGCAACACAGGCAAACAATGGCACGCAGAGCGTGCGCATGGACGTGCAGCTGGATGCGCCGCCTGCGGCTGGAGTCGTATGCCAGTTGCAAGGCCGGCGCGACGCCAATGGCCGAGTCCTCACTGCGCCACGGTATGTGCAAAGCGTGTATCAGGTGTTTCGGGCGGAGGCGGCGGGAGGATGATTCCGTACGCATGAAACCAAACATATGCAAAGAAAAATTTGAAAACGGAAGGATGGTTGACATACCATGAAGGTCAACAATCGCCGCCGCGTAAAGATGAGCAAGCGGACCTCCGCAATCATCGTGCTGTGCGTGGCGCTGGTACTTACGCTGACCGTGGGCTATCTGGGCCTCAACGGCACATGGCTGGATAGCCGGGGACTGTATAAGCTGTTGCCCTGGCTGCCCACCTCTGATGTGGACAACTGGCCGCAGTCCATCGCCCTGGGCCTGGACCTCAAGGGCGGCGTGTATGTGGAATATGAAGCGTCCATGAGCGATGAGATGCGCGCCGAGGGATATGATTTCGGCACGCTGCTGGACTCTACCATGAGCATCATCGCCAACCGCCTCACCGAAAAGGGATACCCGGAAGCCACCGTCAGCCAGTTGGGTCAGACCGGCATCCGCGTGGAGATTCCTGATGTGACCGACCCCGCAGCCGTGCTGGACCTGATTGGTTCGCCGGCAAAGCTGGAGTTCCTCGATCCTGACGGTAATGTATTCATGGAGGGCCGCCACCTGCAGTCCGCCACCCCCATCACCAATACCGAGACCGGACAGCCCGCCATCAGCTTCCGCCTGACCAGCGAGGGCGCCGAAATCTTTGGCGACATGACCGCTCAGTCCATTGGCAAGACCATCACCATCCAGCTGGATGGCGAAGTGCTCATGAGCCCCACTGTCAACGAGGCCATCTATGGCGGCGATGTCATGGTCACCGGCAGCTTCACCGAGGAACAGACGCAGGATATCTGCCTCAAGCTGCAAAGCGGCGCGCTGCCCCTGGATCTGCGCCAGGACAAGCTCGATACCATCTCCGCCACGCTGGGTATCGACGCACTGTCTACCAGCATTACGGCGGCCATCATCGGCATTCTGATCGTCATGCTCATCATGCTGGTGCGCTACCGCATGTGCGGCCTGGTGGCTGACTGGGCACTGTGCGTGTATATCATCCTGCTGTTCCTCTTCATCGCTGTCGTTCCCGGCATCCAGCTCACGCTGCCCGGCATCGCGGGTATCATTCTGGGCATCGGCATGGCGGTGGACGCCAACGTGGTCATCTTCGAGCGCGTGATGGAGGAGGTCCGCCTGGGCCGCCCGATGATTCACGCAGTGCGCATCGGCTTCAAAAACGCCATGAGCGCCGTGCTCGACGCCAACGTGACCACCATCATCGCCGCCGTGGTGCTGCTGTTCTATGGCACCGGCTCGGTGCAGGGCTTTGCCACGACGCTGCTGCTGGGCGTAATCACCAGCATGATCACGGCCATTGTGGTCACGCGTTTCCTGCTCACGCGCTTTGTGCGCGTGTTCCATGAGCCCAGGCTGTTTGTAGCGGTTAAACCCGCCGCAGACGCCGCTGTTGAAGGGGAGGCGAAGTAATATGAAAATTCAGAAGCGCGCCCGTGTCTGCCTGTGCGTTTCCGCCGCCATTCTGGTGACCGCTTTGGTGATGTCGCTGCTGGGCTATGGCATCAACTATGGCATTGACTTCGCGGGCGGCCTCAATATTCAGTACGACATGGGCGCCGCCTTTAACCAGGCCGATGTGGAAACGGTTCTGCGCAATCAGGGCATCAGCCAGTTCACCATTTCTTCCTCCGGCGCCGAGGGACATGTGGTGCAGATCCGCGTGCCTACGCTCAGCGGCGATGAGGAAATCCAGAATTTGCAAAACGGCCTGGAGGCCGAGCTGTCCCAGATCTATCCCGAAATGGATACCGAAACCGCCACCGCCAGCTATGTCGGCCCTGTCGCGGGCGCCACGCTGGTGCGCAACGCCGTGATCAGCGTGCTGCTGGCCGCTGTGCTGATGCTGGCCTATATCGCCCTGCGGTTTGACTTCGCGTCGGGCCTTGCGGCGGTCATCGGCCTGCTGCACGACGTGCTTATCATGATCGCCTTCATGGTGATCCTGCGCAGCGTAATTCAGATGAATTCATCCTTCATCGCGGCCATGCTGACCATCGTCGGCTATTCCATCAACAATACCATCGTCATCTTCGACCGCATTCGCGAGAACAACAAAAAGCCCGCGTATGCCGGCATGAAACGCGAAGATGTGGTCTCCATCTCCGTGCGGGAAAGCCTGGGCCGCACGATCAACACCACACTGACCACGCTGGTGACGATCGTGACCCTTTACATCCTGGGCGTGGACACCATCCGCGAGTTCAGCCTGCCCATCATTATCGGCATTCTGGCGGGCGCCTACAGCGCCAACATGATCAACGGCTATGTATGGGCTGCTCTGGAGGAACTGCGGATCGCCCACAAGAGCCAGAAAAAGCTCAAGGCCAAGAAGGCGTAAGCGTTTTCTCAAAACGCCTATGCCAGCGCCCCTCCGAACATCATCTGTCCGGAGGGGTAATTTGTCTGTATGCCATTTGACCCGGACAACTGGGCACAGGACGAAAAGGTGAGCTCCCGGTCATGAAAGTGCACAGACGTTGCCGGGGCGCGTTGCACGTCGGGCCGGGAAAGAGGGCCTTCGCAGAAAGGAATAATGTAGCTGCTTCATTCCCTGCAATGGCGCTGCGGCTGAGGTCCCCTGGGCTGCACAGCTTGACAGGAGTACAAACGTTACCTATAATAAAGCGAAATGATAAAATTACCCATAAAGAAAGGAAAGAATGACATGCGCAAGCTGGCGGCGTTCTGGCTGAAATTCCTCGTGTTTCTGTGCTTGCTGGCGATTGCGGTCAACGCAACGGGAACGCTGTTGAGCGGGGGAGATGATGTCACGCAGAGCGCGTCCTCTCTTAAACACCTGCCAGCCGAAAGCGTGGATGTGCTCTGGCTGGGTACATCGCATATGAACTATAACATTATTCCGCAATATCTCTATGATCTGTGTGGCGTGACCAGCGCCATGGCCACGGGAAACTCGGTGGATCTTGACGCTTCATACTGGATGCTGCGTCAGGCGCTGCTTACGCAGAGCCCGCAGGTGATTGTGCTGGACGTGTATCCTGCGGCAGCGCCGTACTGCTATTTCTATGTGCAGAATGTGCTGGCGCTGGAATACCGCGACGGCATGAGCGAGGGCTCAAATCCTTACAACACGGCCACTGGCGTGGCGCGGTGGCTGCCGGTGGGGAGCCCCTTTAAGCCTGGGGCCATAGCCGAGGCATATACGCGTTCCGGAGCAGGCGGAGAAGCCTATTTTGAACTGACGCGCATGCATAGCCGCTATGGGGAGCTCGCACGTGACAATTTTGAATATTTGCAGGGAGACACGCGCTCCATCAGAAATTTTGGCTATCTTTACGGCGACCAGAGCATGGAAGGACAGGAGTATGCCGTGCAGGCCTATACGCAGGAGGCGGCCCTGCAGGCGAACGAAGTGGGCACCTATTGGGAATTTACGGACGAGCAGCTTCAGGCTGCGGAACTGCTGGATGCGTCTGTCAATGCCATCAGGCGTATTGTGGAGTATGCCAGCGACAAGGGAATTGAGATCGTGTTGTGCGCCGCACCCTATATGACCAACCGGGCCGAGGAAAAGCTGTTTGCCCAGGTGGGTGAGCTGGCAGACGAGCTCGGCGTCCCGTTTGTGGGGCTGGAGGAGTCGGGCATCGAAGGGCTGCAGTACATGCGCGATCTGGGCCATCTGAACGACAGGGGCGCCCGCCTGTACACGGAGTTCTGGAGTGATTACCTTGCCGATCATTATGATTTGCCCGACCAGCGTGAAAGTGCGGACAGCCGCTACACTCCATGGCGTGAGGGGACGGGACGTTACGATGTTCAGCGCGCCGCCATGTCCCTGATTGGCATGGAGACGGGGCTGACAGGATATTTGGAGGCTTTGGCCGCGCTGGACGGAGATTATCTGGTTCTGATTTCAGCCCAGGGCGATGTGTACGAAGGCTTCACCGAAAGCGACTGGCTGCTGATGACCGAGATGTTGGGCATGAACGGCGAGGCTGTGGAGGAGTGGTACTATACCGGCACAGGCACGCTTGATGGAGTGTGCTGTGGAGGAAGGATGCTTGCCAGCGCCTATGCACCGGAAGGCCGGACAAAAACGATTGCGTGGAATCTGCTGGGCCATGAGATAACGTTTGAGGATTCCAGATGGAGTGTGGATGGCAATTCGGCCGGAAGCACGAACACGGGCATGAACATCGCCGTTTATTCACTGCCGGATCATATGCTCATGGACTGCCGCACCTTTGATATGACCCAGATTGCCTGGGATGAGTAAGAAAGGGGAAAAGCTGCATGCTGTTTAACTCGGTGCCCTTTCTGATGTTTTTTCCGGCGGTGCTGCTGGTGCATTTTGTGCTGCCGCGCCGTGTCCGGTGGATATGGCTGCTGGTGGTCAGTTACTACTTTTACATGTGCTGGAATCCTGTCTATGCGCTCCTGATGCTCACCTCCACCGCCGTAACCTATCTCAGCGGTTTGCTCATTGCCCGTTGCCGTGTTCCGGAGGAAACACACGGAGCGGGAAGCGCACTGTGGCATCATCCCAGAATATGGGCGGCGCTGAGCCTGATCATCAACCTGGGTATTCTGTTTTGCTTCAAGTATTACCGCTTTGCGGCGGAAAACCTAACGGCGCTGCTGTCGAATATGGGGATCAGCTGGCAGCCGCCGGAGCTGGATGTGCTGCTGCCGGTGGGCATCAGTTTTTATACCTTTCAGGCCCTGAGCTACACGATGGATGTGTACCGGGGGCAGGTGGAGGTGGAGCGGAACTTTTTCCGCTATGCGCTCTTTGTGAGTTTCTTTCCGCAGCTGGTGGCGGGGCCCATTGAGCGAAGCCGCGACCTGTTGGGGCAGCTCAGACAGCCCAGGCCTTTCGATCCAGACGCCTTTAAAAACGGCGCCTTGATGATGCTGTGGGGATACTTTCAAAAGATGGTTGTGGCCGATCGGGCCGCACTGCTGGTCAATCAGGTATACGGCAACAGTCAGGCCTATGCAGGCTACAGCATTGCGGTAGCCACCGTCGCTTTCGCCCTGCAAATCTATTGTGATTTCGGGGGCTATTCATCCATCGCCCTGGGGGCGGCGCAGATGCTCGGCATAAACCTGACGCAGAACTTTCGCCAGCCCTATCTGGCTACCAGCGTGAGCGACTTCTGGCGGCGCTGGCATATCAGCCTGTCCACCTGGTTCAGGGACTATCTGTATATTCCCCTGGGCGGCAGTCGGGTGGGGCGTATACGCCGGTATTTCAACGTGATGATTACCTTTTTGCTCAGCGGACTGTGGCATGGCGCCAACTGGACGTATGTCATCTGGGGCGGCCTTAACGGCCTGTTTCAGATTGCGGGAAACGTGAAAAATACGCTGCTGTCCCGCCTGCCCGCCACATTGAAGGACGGCCGGCCCGTCGTGAACCGGGACTGCTTCAGCTACCGCCTGTTTCAGAGGCTGATGACCTTTGCGCTGATTTGCCTGACGTGGGTATTTTTCCGTGCCGAATCGCTGGAAGCGGCAATGATCGTGCTGCGGCAGATGTTTTCGGTTCACAATCCATGGATTTTCTTTGATGAAACGCTGTATACGCTGGGCCTTTCCCGGCTGGAATTGGGCCTGCTGGTGGCCTCGGCCGCGGTGGTGCTGGCAGTGGATGTGGCCCATGAGCATGGCGTGACGCTCAGAAAGCGTCTGGAACGGCAGAACCTGGCCTTTCGGTGGTTGGCCTATCTCGCGGCGATCCTCTGTATTCTTATCTTTGGCGTGTATGGCCCAGGCTTTGATGCGAGCCAGTTCATTTATTTCCAGTTTTAACGAAAACAGTCCCGGAGGAAGCGCGTTTCCTCCGGGACTGCTTTTTTTCCTTACAGCGCCAGCCGGTAGATGGCTTCGCAATCCGCTGCCTTCAGGGGCACGAACTGGCCCAGCGTGCCGCCTGCCAAGGCCACGGCGCGTTCGGCCATGCGGCCGAAGTCTGTATCGCCGATGCCGTTTTCCGTGAGCGTGGTCGTCAGCCCCAGGCTGCGATAGAACGCTTCCAGCCGGCGGATGCCCTCGGCGGCGTCCGCCGCATCATCGCCGCTGACCGGCACATCGAACACCCGCACGGCGAACTGCGCCAGCTTGGCCTCGCCGCCGTGGGCCAGCGCGTACTTCATCCACGCCGGGAACACGATGGCCAGCCCCGCGCCGTGGGCGATGTCGTAGAGTGCGCTGAGCTCGTGCTCCAGCTTGTGGCTGGCCCAGTCGCCCACGCGGCCGGTCTGGAACAACGTGTTGTGCGCAAGGCACCCAGCCCACATGATCTCAGCGCGCGCGTCGTAGTTTTCCGGCTCGTGCATGACGATGGGGGCGTTGCCCACCACGGTCTTGAGCGCACCCTCGGTCATGCGGTCGATCAGCTCCACATGCGTAACGCGGGTGAAATAACGCTCCATCATGTGCGCCATGATGTCCACCACGCCGCAGGCCGTCTGGAAGGGCGGCAACGTATAGGTGAATTCGGGGTTGAGAATGGAGAACTTGGGGAAGTTCAGCGGCGTGTTGCGCCCGCGCTTGCACAGGTCCTCCTCGCGGGTGATGACGCTGGAATTGCTCATCTCGCTGCCTGCAGCAGGGATGGTCACCACCGTGCCAAGCGGGAGGACTTCCGTATTTTCGCCCTTGCCGTCAAACAGGTCCCATACGTCGCCGTCATAGCAGGCGCCGTTGGCGATGGCCTTGGCGGTATCGATGGCGCTGCCGCCACCGACCGCCAGCACCAACTGAATGTCGTGCTCGTGGCACAGGCGGATACCTTCCCGCACCAGGGAAAGACGCGGATTGGGCTGAACGCCGCCCAGCTCCCATACCTGCATGCCCGCCAGCTGCGCCATCACCTGGTCATATACGCCGGTGCGCTTGATGCTGCCGCCGCCGTAGACCAGCAGCACCCGTTCTCCCCAATGAGCGGCCTCGCTTTTCAGGTTGCTCAGCGCGCTTTTGCCAAAGTAGATCTTGGTGGGATTTTGAAACACAAAGTCAATCATAAAAGCCGGCTCCTTTACAAAATTGGTGAAACAACGGTGTGATACATTGTACCATGCCTGTGCGGGGTTTGCAAAGCCCTTATGGTTGACAGGCGGCCGCCGGCGGGCTATGATGAAATGGCGCGCGGCTCCGCGCCCCGCGCCCGCCTCCGGAGGCGGACGATACGCACATGGAGATAGCCGTTTATGCAGACCTTGCTTGCCAAAGCCCGCCCCTTTGTGGGCAGCCGCTCCTTCTACGCCGGCGCGCTGGGGGTGATGGCCCCTGTCGCGGTTCAGCAGCTGATCAACAACCTGTTCAACATGATCGATAACCTGATGGTGGGCAGCCTGGACGCCAGCGGCCTGGCCATGAGCGCCGTGACGGTGGCCAACCGCCCCTACACCATCTTTTTCGGCGTGTTCTTCGGCATGACGGGCGCGGCAGGGCTGCTCATCAGCCAGTACTACGGCGCGCGCGATGTCAAGACCTGCCGCGCTCTGTTTGCCCTGCAGCTGGTAATCGGGCTGGCTGCTTCGCTGTGCGTGGGGCTGTGGCTGGCGCTGTGGCCCGAAAGCGTGATGCGCATCTTTGTCAATGATCCGCGCACCATCTCGCTGGGCATGGAGTACCTCAGCATCATCTGGCTAAGCTATCTGCCCCTGGCGGTGAGCAATGTATGCATCTTCTCCCTTCGTTCCATCGGTGAAAACCGCATGAGCATGCTGGTCAGCCTGGCCGCCATGGGGGTCAACGCGCTTTGCAACTACGCGCTTATCTTTGGTCGATTGGGCATGCCGGCCCTGGGCGTGCGCGGCGCGGCGCTGGGCACGCTCATCGCCCGGACCGTGGAGATGCTGTTCTACCTGCGTATGCTCCTTGGCGGGCGCTCCCTGTTCACGCTGGACCTCCGAGCCGCCTTCCGCCTGCCGCGCACGGTGGTGCGTGCATTTGTCGTTAAGGCCGTGCCGCTGATTCTCAATGAAATCCTGTGGAACGTGGGCATGAACGTCTACTTCTGGAGCTATGCGCGCCTGGACGAAACCGCCCTGCCTGCCGTGACCATCGGCGAGCAGATCTCCACCATCGCGGCGGTGCTGGCCATGGGAACGTCCTCGGCGGTCTCGGTGCTCATCGGGGCCGAACTCGGCGCGGGACGGCTTTCGCAGGCAAAGGCCAACTGTAAAAAACTCCTCACGCTGGTGGTGGCCATCGGATTGATGTGCGTGGCGCTATGCCTGGGACTGGGCGCGATCCTGCCCAACGCCTTTGGGGTAGAGCCCCGGCTGCGCGATCTTGCTGCGCGCATAGCGACCGTGATGGGGGTGTTTTCACCGTTCAACTTCCTCTATGGCTTTTGCTTCTACTGCATGCGCGCAGGGGGTGACACGCGCAGCGCCATGCTGCTGGACAGCGGCTATATGTGGCTGGTGCCCGTGCCGGCAAGCCTGCTGATGGCGCTGCTGCTGCCGGGACGCATCGACATCGCCGCGGCGGTGCTGGTGGTGCAGGTGCTGATGAACCTGAAAGTCATCCCGGCCCTGTGGGTGCTCAAAAGGGGAAAGTGGGTGCGTAATATCACCGTGGAGGGCTCACAGGTGTAAAAAGGGAGCCTGGCTTGTGCATTTCCCTGCTTTGGTGGTATAATAAACTGTTGTGGTATGGCCTGCATGCCTGACCCGCACGGAAGGAGGGACCCGCCTATGCACAGCCAACGGATGGGTGCGCTTGTATGCCTGCTGCTTTCGATGCTGATTGCGCTGTGCCCTGCGGCGCTCCCGCTCCATGCTGTCGCCGAAGAGGAAAACGTCATCTACTATATCGAACCGGAGCTCCCCAGCGATGTGGAGCCCTACGATCCGGAGCATCCGGAGGATCTTTACGAGGACCAGCTCTACGCCAAGTCGGCCATCCTCATCGAAGCATCCTCCGGCGAGGTGATTTTTGAAAAGAATGCGGACGCCACCATGTATCCCGCTTCTACCACCAAGATCATGACCGTGCTTTTGGGCATCATGATGGGTGATATGAACCAGACCGTCTACCTGTCGCAGACCGCTGCCGACATCGGCGACGACAGCTCGGACATGGGCCTGGACGTGGGGGAGAGCATCAATTTCAAGGACCTGCTCTACGGCACCATGGTGCGCTCCGCCAACGAGGGCGCCAACCTCATCGCCGAAACGCTCTACGGCAGCGTGCCGGCCTTTGCCGAGGTCATGAACGAGGCCGCCGCCATGTACGGCTGCACCGGTACGCATTTCGCCAACGCCAACGGCCTGCATGATCCCAACCACTATACCACCGCGCGCGATATGGCCAAGATCGCCCAGGCCGCCATGCAGAACGAGACCTTCCGCGACATCGCCAAAACCTATACCTATTCCCTGCCGGCCAGCAATCTGCACAGCGCGCGCGTGCTCACTTCCAGCTCCCGTGCGTTTTTCAACCCCAGCCTGGAGGAAAACGACGCCTACTACCCCTACGCCATCGGCATCAAGACCGGCTATACCAACGCGGCGGGCCACTGCTTTGTGGGCGCGGCCGAGCGGGACGGGGTGGAGCTGATCTCCGTGGTGTTCTACACCACGGCGGACGGCCGCTGGACCGATACGGTCAAGCTGATGGAATACGGCTTTTCCCAGTTCGTGAGCATGACGCCCGCGGAGCTGTATGCCGAAAACCCCATCATGGTGGAAACCTCCGGCTTCTCCCTGGACGATGAGGGCTATGGCCGGCTGGAGCTCAATGTGCAGGCCCGCAGCGGGTCGCGCGAGGTGAGCATCGTGGCCACCAAAGCCGAGATGGAAAGCATGGCCAGAAACCTCCGGCAGACCGTGCTGATCGAGTACACGCGCGATTTTGCCGCCCCCATTCAGGCGGGTGAGGTCATGGGCACCATGACCTATTACCCCACCGACGGCGGCAGCCCCGTCACCTATGACCTGGTGGCCTCGCGTACCATCGCGCGCCGTGAAAACGCGCCTCTTTCGCTGGAGGAGATCGTGGAGCAGGTCTACGCCGATCCCAACCCCTTCCCGCCGCTGTCGGCGGAGCTGGTGGTCATGATCTTTTTGCCGGTAGGCGGCGTGTTTGTGGCCATTCGGATTTTGATGCGCGTGTTCCGCCGCACGGGCCGGCATCGCAAAGGCCGTGTGCCCAGGCCGCGCAACCGCTTCTATCGCTGACAAGCACGCATACGAAAGGAGGCGGGGCCGTGGTCGCGCAGGTGATTGTGGATGTGGTGCACACAAACGTGGCCCGCCCCTTCTCCTACCTGGTGCCGGAGGGCGCGGAGGTATCGGTGGGTGCGCGGGTGAGCGTGCCGCTGGGCCGGCGGCGGGTGGACGGCATCGTTGTGGAGCTGCTGGATAATCCCCCCGACGGCTTGCCGCCCGAAAAGCTGCGCCCCATCGGCGCCATGCTGGACGACTGTCCGGCGCTGCTTCCGCCCTTGCTGGACCTGGCGCGCGAGCTGTCCGCGCAGGCGCATTGTCCCCTGGCCGAGACGCTGCGCCTGATGCTGCCCGCAGCCATGCGCACCGGCCGCGTGAAGCGCAAAAAGGAGCTCTATGCCCGCCTTGCCGACGGCGTGGACGGCGAAACTGCCGCGCAAGCCCAGCGCCGGGCACCGAAGCGGGCTACGCTGCTTCGGCTGCTGGCTGGCGGCGAGCTGCGCGCCGTTAAGGAGCTTGAGCCGCTTGTCAACCAGCCGCGCGAGGCCCTGCATGCGCTGGAAAAGGCGGGACTGGTGGTTTTGGAGGAGCGCGAGGTGTTCCGTGCGCCCGAAGGCGAGGCGGATGCGGCGCATACGCAGCCCCTGGAATGGACGCCGGACCAGCGCGAGGCGTTGGATACCATGTTCCCGGCCCTCCGGCGGGGCGAGGGCGCGTTTCTTCTGCACGGCGTTACCGGCAGCGGCAAGACCGAGGTATACCTGGCCATGGTGGCCGAGACGCTCAAGGCGGGCAAGGGCGCGATCATCCTCGTGCCGGAAATCGCCCTCACGCCGCAGATGGTGCGCTGGTTCCGCGCGCGCTTCGGACCGGAGACGGCGGTTTTGCACAGCCGCCTCACCGATGGTCAGCGCTGCGACGAATGGCGGCGCATCCGCCTGGGCTACGCGCGGGTGGTGGTGGGGGCGCGCAGCGCGGTCTTTGCCCCCGTCGAAAACCTGGGTCTCATCGTGATTGACGAGGAGCACGAGCAGACCTACCTCAGCGACAGGCATCCCCGCTACGACGCGCGCCGCGTGGCCATGAGCCGCTGCACCCGCGAGGGGGCCACGCTGGTGCTCAGCAGCGCTACGCCCAGCATCCTGTCCTTCGCCATGGCCCGCCGGGGCGACTACACGCTGGTGGAGATGCCCCGCCGCGTGCGCGGACTGCCTCTGCCGGATGTCACCGTGGTGGACATGCGGCGCGAACTGGAGGCTGGAAACCGCTCCATCTTCAGCCAGCTGCTGATCGAGCGGCTGGGCGAATGCCTGCGGGCGGGGCGGCAGGCCATGCTGTTTCTCAACCGGCGCGGGTACAACACCTTCGTCAGCTGCCGCAGCTGCGGATACATGGTCAAGTGCGAGCGCTGCGACCTGAGCATGACGCTCCATCGCGAGCCGGGCGGCGAGGGACCCGGAAAGCTTCGGTGCCACATGTGCGGTGCGGAGCGCACCCCGCCGGAAACCTGCCCCGAATGCGGCAGCCGTTACATCCGCTACTTCGGCAGCGGCACCCAGCGCGTGGAGGAGGAGGTTCACCGCCTGTTTCCCGGGGTGGGGACCGTGCGCATGGATATCGACACCACCCGCGGCCGCGACGCGCACGCCAAGCTGCTCGACCGATTCGGCCGGGGCGAGGCGCAGGTGCTCATCGGTACGCAGATGATCGCCAAGGGACTGGACTTTCCGCGCGTGACGCTGGTGGGCGTGGTTGCCGCCGACATGACGCTCAACCTGCCGGATTACCGCGCGCCGGAGCGCACGTTTCAGCTCATCACCCAGGTAGCGGGCCGGGCGGGCCGCGCCGGGCTTCCAGGCGAGGTGATCGTGCAGACCTACAAGCCGGAGGATCCCTGCATCCAGGCCGCCGCGGCGCAGGATTACCGAACGTTTTTCGAGCAGGAGTTCAGACGTCGCCGCGCGGGATTGTATCCCCCCTTTACGCTGCTTGCGCGCCTGCTGGTGGAAAGCCCCGACGAGGAAGCGGCCCACCAGACTGCCGAGCGTCTCTACGACGTGGTGCGCACCTATCTGCTGTCGCACCCCGTCCAGAAAAAGCGCACGCTCATGCTGCGTGCCGATGAGGCCCCGGTCAAGCGCATCCGCGGCCAATACCGCTACCATGTGCTGATGAAGCTGTTCGATCACCCGGACGCGTCGCCCCTGCTGGCCCTTCTGGCCGAGCTGGCGGGCGTACAGGACGGCGCGTGCACCATTTACTGTGAAGTCAACCCCGCCACCATGATGTAGGGGAACAAGGAGTTTGGTCTGAAATGGCAACCAGAAAGATTGTGGAAATCGGAGACGAGAAGCTGCGCAAGCATGCCAAAAAGGTAGAGAAATTCGACCTGCGCCTGCGTATTCTGCTCAAGGATATGGCAGACACCATGTACAAGGCCGACGGCGTGGGCCTGGCTGCGCCGCAGGTGGGCATTCTCAAGCGGGCGGTCGTGGTGGACGTGGGGGAGGGGCTGATCGAGCTGGTCAATCCCGAAATCGTATCCGCCGAGGGCGAGCAGAGCGGCCCCGAAGGGTGCCTGAGCGTGCCCGGCCGCTCCGGCATCGTGGTGCGTCCGGAGCGCGTGACCGTCCGCGCCCAGAACGCGCATGGCGAACCCATCGAGGTGACGGGCGAGGGCTTCCTCGCGCGCGCCTTCTGCCATGAGATCGACCATCTGGACGGCATTCTGTATGTAGACAAAATGGTGCGCGAAATCTTCCCCGACGAAGAGGAGGACGGCGAAGCGGAGACGGATGGGGAGGAGGAAGGCCGGTGAAGGTCGTTTTTATGGGCACGCCGGACTTTTCCGTGCCTACGCTTCAGGCGCTGGTGGATGCGGGCTACGAGGTGGCCGGCGTCTTTACCCAGCCGGACCGGCCCAAGGGGCGCGGCGGCAAGGTGCAGATGAGCCCCGTCAAGGAGCTGGCCCTGCGCCTGGGCATCCCCGTGTTTCAGCCGCTGAAAATCCGCGCGGACGGGCTGGAGCCTTTGCGCGCCCTCGCGCCGGACGTGTGCGTGACCGCTGCCTTCGGGCAGATTCTCTCCCAGGAGGTGCTGGACGTGCCGCGGCTGGGCACGGTGAACGTGCACGCTTCCCTCCTGCCCCGGCACCGGGGCGCGGCCCCCGTTCAGTGGGCCCTTTTGAGCGGCGACGCCGTGACCGGCGTGACCACCATGTTCACCGACCGGGGCATCGACACGGGCGATATGCTGCTGCGCGCCGAAACGCCCATTTTGCCTGACGATACCGCGGGAACCCTTACCGACCGGCTTGCGAAGATGGGGGCGGAATTGCTCATCGAGACGCTGCGCCGGCTGGAAGCGGGCGATTGCCCCCGCGAAAAGCAGGACGAGGCCCTTGCCACCTATGATCCCAAGGTGGATAAGGAGATGGGCCGCCTGGATTTCACACAGACCACGCGGGAATGCGTGAACCGCGTGCGCGCCATGTCGCCGTGGCCGTGCGCCTTTGCGCCGCTGGCGGAGGGCGCGCTCAAGGTATGGAACGCCGCCGCGTTTGAGGGGGCTTCGGGCGTGCCGGGCACGGTGCTCCGGGCGAGCAAACGCGACGGACTGGTGGTGGCCACCGGTGATGGGGCGCTCTCGCTGCTGGAGGTGCAGGCGCCCAACGCCCGCCGCATGGACGCGAAGGCCTTTTTGCTGGGACATCCCATCCCCGAAGGAACGATGCTTGACGAGGTGCGTTTATGAGTGAAGAGCGCAGAGCGAAGGACCGCAGGCCAGGCGAACGCCGGACCGCGCCGCGCGCGTCCCGGCCCGGTTCCCGAGCTTCGTATGCCGCGCATGCGGCCGAAGGCGTGCGCCCGACCCGGCATGAGGGTGAGGAGAAACGCCCGGAGCGCAGGCCCGGCGGAGACGCTGCAGGTGGCCCCGGAGGGAAACCCCGCGCAGACCGTCCGCAGAGCGCCTGCTTTGCGGGAACACGCCGCCCGGCAGCTGTGTCTGGCGCGCAGGCCCGTTCCCAGAACGCCCGCCCATCGGGCGCGTCCCATGCGCTGCACGCGCAGGCTCACTCCGGCCATGGCCTAGCATCCCGCAGCCCCCGGCCCCGCACGGCCCAAAGCGGTCTGAATGCCCGCCGCCTGGCGCTGAACGTGCTCACCGACGTGCGCGAGAAGGGCGCCTACGCCTCGCTGGCTTTGGGCGAGCGGCTGCGTGCGGCGCATCTGTCGCCGGAGGACCGCCGCCTGGCTACGGGTCTGGTCTATGGCACGCTGGAAAACCAGCTGCAAATCGATTATGCGCTGGATCGCCTGATGGACCATCCCACCCGCGAACCCGTTCAGCGAGACATTCTGCGCATGGGTGCGTATCAGATTCTGTTTCTGGACCGCGTGCCCGACAGCGCTGCGGTGGACGAGGCGGTGAAGCTCACCCGCGCCATGGGCATGGAGGCGGCCTGCGGCTTTATCAATGCGGTGCTGCGCAATCTTTCGCGCGGCAAGGACGAAATCGCATGGCCCGACCGGGAGGCCGATCGCATGACCTACCTGAGCGTGATGGGCAGCATGCCCCGTTGGCTGGTGGACAAGCTGGTGGCGGCTTATGGCCCGGAGGAGGCAGGGCGAGTGATCCTCTACCGCGAAGAGGAGCACCCCGTATGCGTCAGGCCCAATTTCACGCGTCTGTCCGACGCCGAATTTGAAGCCCTGCTGCAGGAGAAGGGCTGGCGCGCCGAGCGCGGCCTTGCACCGCATGCGTGGCTGATCTATGGCGCAGGCGACCTGGCTGCCGACGCGGATTACCGCGCCGGACGCTTCTCCATTCAGGGACAGAGCAGCATGCTGGCGGCGGAGGCGCTGGAGGTGCGGCCCGGCATGAAGGTGCTGGACGCTTGCGCCGCGCCGGGCGGGAAATCCGCCTACCTGTGCGAGCAGATGCAGCTGACAGGGCGCGTTTATGCCTGGGAGCTGCATGAAAAGCGTGCGCAGCTGCTGGAAGGCGTGCGCAGGCGGCTGGGACTGGACAACCTGCGCATCTCCGTGCGTGATGCGCTGGACTTCCGGCCCGACCTTGAGGGTGCGCTGGACGGCGTTTTGCTGGATGCGCCCTGCGCGGGGCTGGGCGTTCTGAGCCAGAAGCCGGATATCAAGCTGCGCCTGAAGGAGGAGGACATCCCCGCCATCGTGGACACGCAGGGGCGGCTTATCGATACGGTCTGCAGCTACGTGCGCCCCGGCGGCGCGCTGGTGTACAGCACCTGCTCGCTCCTGCCGGAGGAAAACGCGGACCGCGTTCGGGCCTTTCTGCAAGCGCATCCGAACTTTACGCTGGAACCCCTGCCCACAAGCTTCCCGGAGGAGCTGCGCGCCCGGCAGACGCCCTGCGGCCTGCAGCTGCTGGGCTGCCGGGACGGCGTGGAGGGCTTCTTCATCGCCCGGATGCGGAGGGTACGGTGATGGACGACAAGCGCGTGCTGCTCGACCTGACGCCCGACGAGTTGGGGGATTTTCTCAAATCCCTGGGGCAGCCTGCCTTCCGCGCCGGTCAGGTGTTTACCTGGCTGCACCGGGGCGTGGCCTTTGCGGACATGGGCAACCTGCCCGCCACCCTGCGGGCGCAGCTTAACGAAACCTGCGTAGATTTGCCCATGGCCATTCAGGAGGTGCATCCCTCCAAGCGTGACGATACGGTCAAATTTCTTTTTGCCTGCCGGGACGCCAATGTCATCGAAGGCGTGCTCATGCGCTACCGCTACGGCTATTCGCTGTGCATCTCCACCCAGGTGGGATGCAAGATGGGCTGCGCCTTCTGCGCAAGCACGCTGGAGGGCTGCGTCAGGAGCCTGTCAGCGGGTGAGATGCTCTCCGAGGTGCTTCTGGCCAACCGCTTTCTGGGCGAAAGGGGCAAGGTGGGGCACGTGGTGCTCATGGGCAGCGGCGAGCCCCTTGATAATTACGATCAGGTGGTGCGATTCCTGCGCCTGCTCAACGCGCCCCAGGGGCTGAACATCAGCCTCAGGAACGTGTCCCTCTCCACCTGCGGGCTGGTGGAGGGCATCCGGCGCCTGGAGGGGGAGCGTTTGCCCGTTACACTGAGCATCTCCCTGCACGCCCCGAACGACGAGATCCGCCGGCAGATCATGCCCGTGGCCCGCACCTATCCTATCGCCCAGCTGATGGAGGCCGTGCGTGCCTATGTGGCCGGCACGGGGAGGCGCGTGGTGTTCGAGTATGCGCTCATTGACGGCCTCAACAGCCACCCTGCCCATGCGCGCGAGCTGGCCCGGCTGCTGCGCGGCCTGCAATGCCATGTCAACCTCATCCCCCTCAACCATGTGGACGAGCGGCGGCTGCGTCCCGCCACGCCCGAAGCGGTGCGCGCCTTCCAGCAGACGCTGGAGGCCGAGCATATCTCCGCCACCGTGCGCCGTGAAATGGGTGCGGATATCGGCGGCGCGTGCGGCCAGCTGCGCCGCAGCCGCCTGCGGGCACAAGCCTGAATTTTTTCATTTCCCCAGCGGGAAGGAGCGAATAGCGATGCGCGTATGTCAGCGTACCCATCAGGGCCGGGTGCGGTCCAGCAATCAGGACTGCCTCCTTGTGGATGGCTGCGTCTACGGTGTGGCCGACGGCATGGGCGGCCATCAGGGTGGCGAAACCGCCAGCCGCGTGGCCGTGCAGGTGCTCAAAAACGCGCTGCGCGGCAAGCTGCCTGACCGGCGCGCCCTGGAAGTCGGCATGGAGGCGGCCAACCGCCGCGTGTATGACATGGCGCGGCACGACAGCAGCCTGAGCGGCATGGGCACCACCGTTACGCTGCTGTGGGAGGACGGAAAACGCGTGCTGGTGGGCCATGTGGGCGACAGCCGCGCCTATCGCCTGCGCGGGGGCGAGCTTAAGCAGATCACGCAGGACCACAGCATTGTGGCCGAGCTTCTGCGCAACAATGTGATCACCGCCGAAATGGCGCGCAACCACCCCTACCGCAACGTCATCACCCGCGCCGTGGGCGTGGACCCTGTTGTGACCCCAGACGTGATCGACGAGGACAAGCAGCCCGACGACGTATGGCTGGTGTGCTCCGACGGGCTGTACAACATGGTGTCCGACGATGTGATCCGCGATACCCTCGCCGGCAGCGAAACCGACGAACAGGCCGCTGACAGCCTGCTTTCGCTGGCGCTTGAAAACGGGGGCTCCGATAACATCACCTTTGTCATCTGCCGCGTCACGGAGGTGGACGGGCAATGATGAAGGGAATGGTCTTTGCCGAAAGGTACAAGCTGGAGGATTTCATCGGTCAGGGCGGTATGTCCCTGGTGTACCGCGCGGTGGATATCCGCACGGGCCACAGCGTGGCGGTCAAAATTCTCAAAAGCGAATACAACAGCGACAAGGAGTTTCTCGAACGCTTTCAGCGCGAGGCCCAGGCCGCCAGCCTCATGTCGCACCACAACCTGGTCAACCTCCTGGATGTGGGCGTGGAGGGGGAATACCGCTACCTGGTGCTGGAATACGTCAACGGCAACACCTTAAAGGATATCATCCGCCAGAAGGGCCGCCTGAACTATCAGACCGCGATCCAGATCACCATCCGCATTCTCAGCGCCCTTCAGCATGCGCATGACAACGGTATCATTCACCGCGATATCAAGCCCCAGAATGTGCTCATCCACGCCGACGGCCATGTGAAGGTGTCGGACTTCGGCATTGCGCGCATGACCAATGCCTTCACCATCAGCAAGGGCGATACGGTGGTGGGATCGGTGCATTATTCCTCGCCCGAACAGGCCACCGGCAGCGTGGTGGAAGCCACCAGCGATATCTATTCCACCGGCGTGGTCTTGTACGAAATGCTCACCGGCCGCGTGCCCTTCGTGGGGGACACGCCGGTGGCCGTGGCCATGCAGCATGTACAGGACCCGCCCCCGCCCATCACCGATTTTGCGCCCGAAACGCCCCCCGCCGTGGTGGCGGTGGTGATGAAGGCGCTGGAAAAGAATCCGAAAAACCGTTTTCAGAGCGCCCGTGAAATGGCGGACGCCCTCATGAAGGCCAAGGACGGCAAGCTTGATCCCGCCTCGGTTGTGTTGGAGTCCTCCGGCCCCCGTCCGGCAGTCAAGCCCGCGCAGCAATCCGCACGCATGCGCGAGCTCAGCCCTCGCGGCGCGCAGGGCACGGCTCGGCGTGCGCCCGTGCGCAGGCGGCGCAGCCGCCGGCGCATTGCAGAGCTGGTGCTGTCCGGCCTGGCGGCGGCAGGCGTGCTGGCGGCGCTGGCCTTCGGCGTGGTGCAGGTGTATACCCGCGTCAGCCGCAGCGCCATCGCGCCCGATGTGGTGGGCCTCAGCGTGGGCGATGCGCAGACCCTGGCCCGCCGCGAGGGCCTGAACTGGCAGCAGACCGACATCAATCACGATACCATCCCCGCGGGTACTGTCATTTCACAGATTCCCGAACCCGATACAGCCATGGAAAAGGGCGACAGCCTGCTCGTGGCGGTCAGCCTGGGCCCCGTGAGCACCGCCATGCCGGACCTGAGCGGCATGAATTACGAGGACGCCACTGCGCGGCTGAAGGACCGCGGGTTTGGAAACATCGTGCTGATCAAAACGGTCTCCTCCTCTCCGGTGGGCACCGTGCTGGGACAAAGCCCCAAGGCGGGCGAAAGTTTCATTTCCGGTCAGAGCGTGGAACTGACCATCTCCGGCGGCAGCACCATGGTGCCGGACCTTGCGGGCCGGTCCCACGAAGAAGCGGCTGCGCTGCTCAAGGAAAGCAGCCTCACGGAAGGTACCCCCGTGTACGTGGAGGTGACGGATGTTTCCCAGGTGGGACAGGTGCTGGCCCAGATGCCGGCAGTGGGCACCATGGCCGTTCTGGACGCGCCCGTGACCTTGACCGTGGGCATCGAAAGCGAACCCTATCAGGGGGAGGTCAGCCTAGATCTGCCTCAGGCGGATCATGACCGCGTCCTGCGCGTGACCCTGGAACTGGACGGTGAGGAACGCGTGGAATACGAGGGCACCGTTGATGCAGCGGGCGGCAACGTGCTGGTTCCGCTCAGCGCCACCGTGGAGGGCGAGGCGCCCTGCCGTATATACCTGGACGGCGAATTGTATCTGGAACAGACGGTGACCCTGAGATGAGGGGGAGGGAAGACGACTTGCAAAGCGCCGAGGGCGTGATCGTCAAGGGTGTGGGCGGCCTGTATTACGCCCGTGGAGAGGACGGGGGCACGCATGTGCTGCGCGCCCGCGGCATCTTCCGCCGCCGGCATATAACCCCCATGGTGGGGGACCGCGTGCGCTTTACGCCCGGTCAGGGCGAGGAGCACGGCTGGGTGGAGGAGATTCTGCCCCGGGAAAGCCAGCTGGTGCGCCCGCCGGTGGCGAATGTGCGCTATCTGGTGATCGTGCTGGCCCCGGCCCCGGCGCCGGACTACCTGCTGATCGACACGCTGATCGCCATGGCGCTGCGACAGGACATCCGGCCCGCGCTGGTAGTGAACAAATGTGATCTGGATGGCGGAACCTATGAAGCCGTGCGGAGCGATTACGCCGGACTGGGCGCGCCTCTGCTGGCTGTGAGCGCGCTGTCCGGCCAGGGGATGGACGGCCTGCGGTCCCTGCTGGCATCGGGCGTTTGCTGCCTGGCGGGGCAGAGCGGCGTGGGCAAGAGCACGCTGCTCTGCGCTGCCACGGGTCTCAGGCTGCAGACCGGCGAAATCAGCCAGAAGATCCACCGGGGCAGGCACACCACCCGCCATGCGGAGCTGCTATTCAGCGGGGAGTACCGGGTGCTGGACACGCCGGGATTCAGCCTGCTGGAATTGTGGGATGGGCTGGAGCCCATCCGGCTGAAGGAGTATTATCCCGAATTCGCTCCCTATGAAGGGCAATGCCGCTTCTCGCCCTGCTATCACCTCAGCGAGCCCGGCTGCGCGGTGCTTAAGGCTGCGCGCGCGGGAGAGATCAGCCAGGCGCGGCTGGAGCGCTATCATCTGCTGTTGAAAAAGGCACAGGAAGCATGGAGAAATCGCTATGATTAAATTATCCCCCTCGATTCTGGCGGCGGACCCCCTCCGGTTGGGGCAGGCCGCACGCATGGCCCAGGACGCGGGCTGTGACGAATTGCACTTTGACGTAATGGACGGGCATTTCGTGCCCAACCTCACCTTTGGGCCCCATATTCTCAAGGCCATGAAGCAGGAGTTTCCCCAGATCGTCTATGATGTGCATCTCATGCTGGACAATCCGGCGGAGTTTGTGGACCCCTTCATAGACGCAGGAGCGGATATCCTGACCGTGCATGCCGAAGCCGATGGCTTTGTCCGCGCCCTGGACCGCATCCGTGAACGCGGGGTGCAGACGGGCGCCTCGGTGCGCCCGGCCACGCCCGTTGAATGCCTGCGGGATGCGCTTTCCCGGCTGGACCGCGTGCTGCTGATGACGGTGGAACCCGGATTTGGCGGGCAAAAGCTCATTCCGGAGGTGCTGGACAAGGCGGCGCAGTTGCGCGCCCTGGGATTTGCGGGCGAGATTGAGGCTGACGGCGGCATCACGGAAAGCAACGCGGCCCTGCTTAAGGAAGCGGGGATCGGTGTGCTGGTGATGGGCACGGGATTTTTCCGCGCAAAGGACCCGGCCGAAGTGGTGCGCCGGGTGCATGCGCTCTAAGCCCGTCCGGGCATGCTAACCGTGGGAGCAATCCGCTCCCGGTAAGGAGGCATGCCCATGAAACGGACCAGACCTGCTACGCGGCTTTTTACGCCGCCCCCCAAGCGCAGGCGCATGGCGCGCGCACCTGTGCGGCACTGAGCGCGCTCTGAGAATTCACGCATAAGAAAGGAAACGCATGCATTTTGACGATTTGAACCTGATTCCTCCCCTGCTGTCCGCTGTGCGCGACATGAGCTACGACCAGCCCACGCCCATCCAGCGCGAGACCATCCCGCCCGTCCTGGCGGGGCGCGACGTGCTGGGCTGCGCCCAGACGGGCACCGGCAAGACCGCCGCGTTCGCCCTGCCCATCTTGCAGCGCCTGAGCCAGGAGCGCAAGCAGCACGCGGGCCGGCGTACCATCCGCGCCCTGATTCTTACCCCTACGCGCGAACTGGCGCTGCAGATCTTTGAAAACTTTGAAAGCTACGGGAAGAGCCTGCCGCTCACCTCCTGCGTCATTTTCGGCGGCGTGGGGCAGCAGCCGCAGGTGGAAGCCCTCTCTCGTGGGGTGGACATTCTGGTGGCCACTCCCGGCCGGCTCAACGACCTGATCGGTCAGGGCCATATTACCCTGGAGCATATTGAAATCTTCGTCCTGGACGAGGCCGACCGCATGCTGGACATGGGCTTCATTCACGACGTGCGCAAGGTTATCGCGCTGCTGCCCCGCAAGCGGCAGACGCTGCTGTTTTCCGCTACGATGCCCGCCGAGGTGGAGAAGCTGGCCCTGAGCATCCTTGCGGATCCCGCCAGCGTAAAGGTGGACCCTGTGTCCAGCACGGTGGACCGCATCGAGCAGCGCCTTTATCTGGTGGACAAAGCCAATAAAAAGCTGCTGCTGGCCAAATTGCTCAAGGAGCCGGAGGTGGAGAGCGCGCTGGTGTTCACCCGTACCAAGCACGGCGCTGACCGCGTGGTGCGCGAGCTTGCGCGAGCGGGCATCCCTGCCCGGGCCATCCATGGCGACAAGAGCCAAAATGCCCGCCAGCAGGCCCTGTCGGACTTCAAGAGCGGCAAATCCCGCGTGCTGGTGGCTACGGATATCGCCGCTCGCGGCATCGACATCGCAGGCCTGTCGCATGTGTTCAACTATGACCTGCCCAATGAGCCGGAGGCTTATGTACACCGCATCGGACGCACGGGCCGTGCGGGCCTGGATGGAAAGGCCATCAGCTTTTGCTGCATTGATGAGATGAGGGAACTCCAGCAGATCGAAAAGCTGCTGGGGCGCAAGCTGGAGCGAGCAGAAAGCGAGTGGCCCATGCAGGTATTCACCGAAACGGTCAAACAGCCGCGTCCGCCCCGGCCTTCCCGTCAGGAACGGCAGAATCCGGCTCCGACGCCGCCCGCAAAGCCGCCGGCGCAGGAGGCTGCGCGGCAGGCGGCACGCACGGTGGCCCCGCGCGGCGAAACGGCACCATCCCGCCCAACGCGGGAAAAGGCACGCCCCGCAGCGCACGCCGGGAACGAGCCTTCCCGCACCACGCACAGTAAGGCGCCGGACGCGCCACGCCAAAAGACACGCGGGGATGCGCATGGCGCCAATGAACCGGTCCGCATGAGCGCTACGCCGCTGGAGCGGCCCACGCACGCCCTGCCATCCCGCGCGGACGTTCCTCAGCCGCCGCAGGAGTCCGCCGCGCCGCGCGTCACATTCCATCAGGACCACCTTGCCTACGAGGAACTCATCCGCCGCCAGCGGCCCCAGCGCCGCCGCATCCTCTCCACCGGCAACGACCGCCGGTGATTTCCCTCCCGCTACGCAAAAGGAGACGCATATCATGCCAAAGCAGATGACCGCCGAACAAAAGTTGACCTACATGACCGAAACGCCTCTCCCCCGGCTGGTGCTCTCGCTTTCCGTTCCTACGATTGTCAGCATGCTCATTACGTCGTTTTATAACATGGCCGACACCTACTTTGTGGGCCTGATCGGCTCGGCCAGCGCGTCGGGCGCCGTGGGCGTGGCCTTCCCGCTGATGGCCATCATGCAGGCGGTGGGCTTCATGTTTGGGCATGGCTCGGGCAACCATATGGCGCGTGTGCTGGGTGCGGGAGACGCGGCAGACGCGCGCAAGATGGCCGCGACAGGATTCTTCAGCGCGTTCTTTGTGGGTCTGGCCATTATGACCATTGGCCTTCTGGCGGCAGAACCCCTGGCCTATGCCCTGGGATCTACCCCTACCATCGCGCCCTATGCCATGGAGTATCTGGGCTATCTCATGCCCGGCGCGCCGTTTCTGATCGCCAGCCTGGTGCTCAACAATCAGCTGCGCTTCCAGGGCAGCGCCTTTTATGCGATGATCGGCATCACCTCCGGGGCGGTGCTTAATATCATCCTGGACCCGCTGTTCATCTTTACCTTCGGCATGGGGGTGGCAGGAGCCGCGCTGGCCACCAGCCTCAGCCAGGTGGTCAGCTTCTTTCTGCTGCTGAACGGCACTCGCCTGGGCGGCAATATTCGCATCCACTGGCGGGATTACACGCCTACGCTGGCCAATTTCCGCGAAATTCTGCGCGGCGGTGTGCCCTCCCTGGCGCGGCAGAGCCTCAACAGCCTGGCCACCGTGTGCCTCAACCTGGCCTCCGGTGGCTATGGAGACGCGGCCATTGCGGCTATGAGCATCGTTACCCGCGTGATGATGATGACGGTGAGCGCCATCATTGGCTTTGGACAGGGCTTCCAGCCCATCTGCGGATTCAATTATGGGGCAGGCCTGTATGAGCGGGTCCGTCGGGCGTTCTGGTTCTGCGTCAGGCTCTGCTTCTGCGTGCTGGTGCTGGTAAGCGCCGCGGCCATCGCACTGGCGCCGCAGATCATCAGCCTGTTTCTGGCAGCTGACCCGCAGGTACAGGAAATCGGTACGCTGGCGCTGCGTCTGCAATGCGCCCTCATCCCCCTGTTTGCCTTTACCTGCCTGTCCAACATGATGTTGCAGACAATGGGCATCGCAGGGCGCGCCACGGTGCTGGCCATGGCCAGACAAGGCCTGTTCTTTATTCCGGCGGTATGGGTGCTGGAGCATGCCTTTGGCCTCCTGGGCGTGCAGCTGGCACAGCCAGTGGCCGATGTGCTTTCCTTCCTGCTGGCCATTCCGCTGACGCTGCCGGTTTTGCGCAGGCTGCGCGAGAGCGAGGCTGCAAAAAAAGTTTCAAAGACGTGAACGCTTTACCATCTTTCTCCGTCTTATCTGCGGAGGCATTGTCAGCGATGCCGCGCGCATGCGGGGAGGGAGGAGAAATGCTCGTCAAACTGGGAATCGTTTCATATATTACGCAAGTATTACGTTGACAGTCGCTTTCCAAAGATGGTATAATTAGAAACGATTGTGGCACCCTGTGTGTTGCATATATGACAGAAATACGCGAGGAGGTCCGACTGTGAAAAGAATCCTTTCCATGCTGCTCATCGCTGTGCTGGCGCTGACCGCCGTGCCTGCGCTGGCCGCGAACGACGCCGGCACCAACTATACCCTTTCGACCGAGGGTGTGGTGGTGCTGCAGGATATCGCCGACCGTAACATCACCCCCGCTGCGGGTGCTCTGGATGTGAACCCCGTCATCGAAGGCCGGAGCCCCACCACCGGTATGCCGGTGAGCGGCGATTCGCTCTATATGCCCATGCTGGTGCAGATAAGCAACCCCGAAGGCTCCGAAAAGGTGGACGGCAAAAACGTGACCGCCGCCGGTATCGGACAGCGTGCGCCCTGGGGCGGCCAGTACGCGGATATCGTGTACGAAGGAATCCTTTACCGTTCCGGCCAGACCCGTATCACCTTCCTGTTCAACGACAGCTTTGCCGAGGGCCAGCCTCTGAGCGTGGGCCCCGTACGTTCCGCCCGTATCGGCCACGTGCTGCTGCGCGAGGAGTGGCAGGGCGGTATCGTGTATGCTGGCGGCCCGCGCCGTGAGGAAAACGACATCGCGGCCATGTTTGCTGAACTGGGCGCGAGTGAAAAGGGCGTAACGTTCAACCTGCTGGATGGCAAGTATCAGGAGTTCAAGAACCGCGTGAGCGGCGTGAAGGCGCCCGACAACTATAACGTCAACCTGGTCGGCATTCGTTCTCTGGTGCCCTCCACCACGGTGGCTCAGGAGCATCCCTTCCTGTTTGCCGATGCCAGCCCCTATGTGGACGGCTATGAGGTGGCCTACAATATCAACCTTGACTGGGGCCACAAGGTTTACATTTCTCATTTCTATTATGATGAAGCCAATAACCTCTATCTGCGCTATTCCGGAAACGCGCCGTATATGACCTTTGCCGAGGCGGAGGACCGCAGCGAGGAAAACGAGGAGCAGATGTCCTTCAGCAACGTCATTATCCAGCGCGTGGGCTATGAGTACACCAACAATTCCAAGATCATGCCCGTGATGCAGAGTGTTGGCAAGGGCAATGCGGATATCTTCATCGGCGGCCGCTACATCCCCGGCTACTGGGTGCGCGAGTCCATCGAAAGCCCCACGGTTTTCCTGGATGACAAGGGCAATGAGATCCAGCTCACCCCCGGCAAGACTTTCATCGCTCATTTCCCGCCGGAGAGCCTGCTGACCTATTCCGCCAGCGCTGCGCAGTAATCGGATTCTCGGACAGGCAGTGTTTCGGGCCGGACGGCTATATGCCGTCCGGCTCTTTTTCGGCTTTTGCCGGCATTGCGCAACAACGCGCGATGGGGTACAATAAGGGTAGAATCGATGCGAAACGCAACAACGTTCCATGCAAGGAGGTATCCATGACTTTGCCCGTTACGCCTGAAATCTCACAGGCCCTGCGCGATATTGCAAAGGATTATGTCATCATGAAATGCCGCTACCAGTCCGCGCTGCGGGAGGTGCGTACCAAGCTGGAAATTTTGGACGACGAGTTCCAAATGCGCCACAGCCGCAACCCGATCCATCATATGGAAAGCCGGATCAAAAGCCCGCAGAGCATTGCCCAGAAGCTCAAACGCAAGGGGCTGCCCATCACCCCTCAGGCGGCAATGGACAATCTGAACGACATTGCGGGCATCCGCGTGGTTTGCGCCTACCTCAACGATACCTACGCCATCGGCGAGCTGCTCACCGGACAGGATGATATCCGGTTGATACAGACGCGCGACTACATCGCCTCGCCCAAGCCAAACGGCTACCGCAGTCTGCATCTGATTGTGCATGTGCCGGTGTTTTTGAGCGAAGGGAAGCTCATTTTGCCCGTGGAGGTACAGATCCGCACCATCGCCATGGACTTCTGGGCCAGCCTGGAACACCAGCTGCGCTACAAGGAAACCGCGCACGTTCCCGAAGAGCTTAACCGCCAGCTTTTGGACGCAGCCAACCGTATCGCCGCGCTGGACGGAGACATGCAGCATATTCATGACCAGATGGCCGCGCTGGCCAACCGCATCTGCGATCTGAAATAGTACGTATGATAGAAACCGCCTTCCCTGCGCATACTGGCATGGGGAGGCGGTTTTGTTGATCGGGTTTCTTTTCAGCGTGATTGCAGGAGCGGCCATGAGCGTGCAAGGTGTCATGAACACCCGCCTGCAGGAGCACGTGGGGCTGTGGGAGGCCAATGCATACGTACAGGGCACGGCCTTTGCACTCTCGCTGGTCGTGATGTGGCTGTTTGGCACGGGCAACCTGGGCGCCCTGGCGAGCGCTCCTCGCGGATACCTGCTGGGCGGTGCGCTGGGCCTGGTGATTACCGTAACGGTGATGCTGGCCATCAAGGGGCTGAACGTAACGGTAGCGGTGTCGGTCATTCTGATCGCACAGCTGCTGGTGGCGGCGGTCATCGACGCCTTAGGCTGGATGGGACAGGAAAAGGTGCCCATGGGACTTTGGCAGTACGTAGGGCTGGCGCTGATGCTGGGCGGCGTGGCGCTGTTCAAGTTTCGCTGACCAGCGCTTCTTCGCCGTCGAGCAGGACGGTGGTCATGTCGCTGAGCTGGTTGATCGCTTCGCTCAGCGAAGTAAGAGTATCGCTTACCTGCTGACCGCTGGCCAGCTTGGCATCGTAGGCCTCAATGATGGTATAGATGTTGTCAAACACGCTCTGGTCATACAGACGGCCGATTTCTCCATACATGCCCACGTTCAGGTCGTTGAGCACCTCCATGCCGTGGACATACTGACGGATGCGGCCCAGCATGGCTGAAGTGGAACTGGCGCCCAGGCGGCTGAGGGAATTGACGCTGCTGACGGCGTGCTGTACTTCGCTGCGAAGGCGGGTGTTGCGTTGCGCCTCGTAATTGCTTTCATTGATGCCGCCTACGCCCGCGACCTTGAAAATGAGGAACGCGGCCAGCAACACCAGCAGAATGATGAGAATGGGCCGGTAGCGATGAGAGCGCATCACACTGTGATAGCCACGGGAGCGCATATATTTCGTCATACCGTCGGCCTCCTTTCAAAACAATGTGGGAATTGTAGCCATTATACCACAGTTTGCCCAAGTGGTAAAGAGCATCCAAATCGGAGCGCTTTTTGATCCGGCTGTGGTGGAAGATGCCGTTCTTTCGGTCAAAATGAGGCGCTTTTTGGCATAAGGAGGCGAAAGAAGTGGCGGGGGTGCTGCTGGGACTGTGGAGCGGCGCAGTTTGGTGGGGCGCAGGCCGGTCCGGCCGCGAGCATGCTGTACGCGCGGCCATGGCGATAGGACTGGCCTCATCCATGTCCATGCAAATCATGCTTTTGTGGCTGGATGGACAGCTTACGCTGCAAACCGGGCTTCCGCTTCATCTGTGCGGGCTGTTTGGGGTGCTGTCCATTCCGATGCTCCTGTGGCGCGTGCCGCAGCCTCTCTACGAACTGTCCGCATTTCTGGCAGGCCCGGCGGCGGCTGTTACCCTGCTGTTTCCGGCGGTGATCGAATCCTCGCGCCCCGTGATGATGCGGCTGGCTTTTTTGCAGCTGCATGTGCTGGTGGCGCTTACGCCCGTAATGCTGTGGCGCGCAGGAAAGCCGCTTCCCACGGACCCGCGGCGTGCGCTGGTCCTGGCAAGCGGCTATCTGCTGGCAGTGGCGGCGCTTAACCGCGCACTGCATACGAATTATCTTTTTTTGAGCGCAGCGCCCGCAGGTACGCCGTTACAATGGCTCTATGCCCGGGGCGGCGGGTACTATGTGTGCGCATTGTCCATGCTGTGCATGACGTTGTTTCGACTGCTGGCAGATGCATACCGGCGCGCGGCTATTTCAGGAAATAGGTGAGCATATAGCCCGTCGTGCCGCCATAGGAAACCTTGGTCCATTCCGAGCCGGGGATGAGCACCTGGACCGACGCGCCGCTCGGCATGCGCGAAAGCACGTTGTTGATGGACATGTTGGCTGAAGAGCGCAGGTTTACATAGCTCCCGCTGGGATGGCTGACCGTGCGCCAGGGCGTGGAGGGCAGATTGTGCAGCTGAATGTAGGCGGTCATCACATAGCCCGTCATGCCGTTGGTCTGGTTGGTGACCTGACACCATTCGCTGCCTTGCGCGTTGACCCAGAGGCGGGTGCCGTTATAGAGCTTTGCGAGCACCTTGGAACCGGTGGAGGCGTACTGACGCAAATTGAGCGCCTGGGTGCTCTTGGGATTGGCTACGACGGCATAGGCTGTGTTGGCCGTGCCGCTGCCGCCCTGCGCGGCCTGATCGCGCGCCGCGCACAGGCCCTCCTGCAAAAAGTCGCTGCTCATGAAGCCCCAGTATCCGCCGATGCTTACGCACCACCAGCCGTTGCCCTTGGCGATGACGCTCACATAGCTGTCGCCGGGGAACTGGCGGGTGACGGGATAATTCATGCCGGGGCCGGAACGCATGTTCATGGCGGTGTTGTTGGGCGTTTTGATGGTGGCCACGGTGCTGCTGCCGGGGTTTTTACGGCCCCAGTCGGCAACATATTCCCCGCGCACATAGCCTGTCTGGCCGTTGATCTGGACGCAGTACCAGCCGTTGGAAGCGCTGAGCACGTGCAGCGGCACGCCATTGTAGAAAATGCCCAGCACCTGCGCATTGTAGTTGGGCTGGGCGCGGAAGTTGAGGAACGCGCCGCCGTTGCTGTTGGTTACCAGCGCCGTCCAGACAAAGTCGCTCTCATCGATCACCTGATCGATGTAATTTTTGCTCATGTATCCGGTTTTGCCGTCGGGTGTGCGCACATAATAGAAGTTGTTCTGGCTGCCGTTGATCTCCACCCACGTACCGCGCGTACAGCTGCCCAGCCACTGGCTGGAGGAGCTTCCCTGCGCGCGCAGGTTCAGGGTGTCGGTGCCGTAGATCACGCCATAGGTACCGGAGGACGCCATAGCGCTGCCGGCCATGAGCAGGAGCAGAAGCAATGCGGCCAGGGCACAGAGGCATAGCTTGTGGTTTTTCATGGGTCAAACCCTCCTTGGGTACGGAATTCCTTGCCTACCATGTAAACGCGAGGAGAAAAGCAAATCTTCCCGCATGGTGAGACATTATTTTCGGTATTTCGGCAGGGCGAGGGCGCGCGACACCGCCGCCGCAATGTCCTCGTCCTTCACGGGCGGAAAGGAGTACCCACCGAAGCGGACGTGCAGGAAGAATTCATGCGTGCCATGATTGCCGGTGACAGGACTGTGGGTCACATCCACGGCATGGGTGCCCGGCTGTGCATCCAGCGCAGTGCACAGGGCGCGCAAAAGCGGCGCATAGCGGTCCGGCGAAAGCTCGCCCGTGCGGCGCGCGGCAGGATCGTCGGTCTCAAAGAGCGGCTTGACCAGACACATCAATTCACCCTGATTATGCATCACGGCCCGGAACTGCGGCACCGCCTTCACCAGGGACAGATAGCTCAAATCCACGCTGCCCAGCGTGGGAACAGGATTGAGCGAAAGCAGCTTTTCATCGCCCAGGTTGGTGCGCTCCAGATTGACCACCCGCGCGTCCTGGGAGAGAGAGCCGGCCAGCTGACCAAAGCCTGCCTCCACCGCGTAAACCAGCGCCGCGCCGTGCTTGACCAGGCAATCGGTGAATCCGCCGGTGCAGGCTCCAGCGTCGATGCATACGCGGCCCTCCACCGCGATGCCGAAATCGCGGATGGCGCCTTCCAGCTTATATCCGCCCTTGCCCACGTAACGCTCGTACAGGCCGCGCACCGTCATGGGTTTGTCGAGGGGCACCAGCTGTCCGCCGTTGGATACGGGCTGCGCGCCGCAGTAGACCGCTCCGCTCATCAGATAGGGCAGGGCGGCTTCCCGGCTGTCAAAAAAACCCTCCTCCAGAAGGCGGTCCATGGCGGAGCTTTTTTTCATACGCCCTCCGCCTGGTCCAGGGGAAGCCAGGCCAGAATGCGTTCAATATAGCGGTCCCAGAAATCCCAGGTGTGATTGCCAGGCTCGGTGTGATATTCGATGGGCAGCTCCTTGCCGAAGCGGGCAAAGAAATGCTCGTTGGCGTCAAAAAGAAAATCCTCCGTGCCGCAGGCCATATACATGCGGGGCGCGCGTTGCGGTTCCTTGAGGAACCGGTCGGCCAGGCCGAACAGGCTGCCCGGCCCGCGCAGCAGATCATGCTCGCTGCCATAGACGTCGTCCAGCTCCCTGAGCATGAAGGGGCCGCGGCTGGCAAAGGTTTCGTAGCCCTTTTCCATCTCGACACAGCCCGAAAGGCTGGCCGCCGCCGCATAGCGCCCCGGATAGCGCAGCGCCAGCCGCAGCGCGCCGTAGCCGCCCATCGAAAGGCCGGCGATGAACCGCCCGCTTCGCTTGCGGCACACGGGAAAGTAGCGCTCGATCACGGAGGGAAGCTCGCGGGCGATGAAGGTTTCATACTTCGCGCCATGCGCCATATCCATATGGAAGGAACGGTTGGCCGCGGGCATCACCACGGCCAGGCGGTAGCGCCGCGCGAACAGCTCCACGCGCGTCTGACGCAGCCACATGGTATGGTCGTCGCTGAGCCCGTGAAGCAGATAAAGGACCGGTATGGGCGAGCCGGACTGTGCCGCCACCTGCGGCTGGGGCAAAAGGATGTAGGCCGCCGTTTGAATGCCGAGAACCTCGCTGTAAAAATGGAAATCAGAAAAGACCATAAAACACCCTCCTGCAAGATGAAAACTGTGGAATGCTTTTTGTATCATATCACAAAACACGCTGATTTCCAATATCCTATCAGCGTTTGACGGCTGTTGTCCGTCCTATCCGCCAGGAGAGGGAGGCTTTGACCTGACGCCATGAACGGCCATTTCCGCAAGGCTTGACTTCCGTACGTTTTCGGGGCATAATACAATCTGCCCAATTATGGCTAAAGAAGGGGGGAGAGCGCGTGCGGCATGTGATTGAATCGGTGGAGCGCGGATCGGCGGCATACCGCCATGGCCTGCGCGCGGGCGACGCGCTGATCTCCCTCAATGGCGAAGCGATCGTGGACGAGATCGACTATCAGGCGCTGATTGCGGGCAGCCGCGTGCATGCCGTGGTGGAGCGGGACGGCCGGGAAGTCGCCGTGGACATCCGCAAGCAGGAGGGAGAGCCGCTGGGTCTGCACTTCGGGCCGGAGATGGCGCTTTCGCCCCGCACCTGCCGCAACAACTGCGTCTTTTGCTTCATCCGCCAGATGCCGCCGGGCCTGCGCAAAACCCTCTATGTGCGCGACGACGACTGGCGCTTTTCCCTGATGATGGGCAACTTTGTGACCCTGACCAACGTGGATGACGCCGAGTTTGACCGCATCATCCGCCGCCATGCCTCGCCGCTGTATGTGAGCGTGCATGCCACCGATCCCGCGCTTCGCTGCCGGATGATGAACAACCGCTTCGCGGGCGACATCCTCCAGCGCCTTACGCGCCTGAAGGATGCGGGCATCCGATTCCACTGCCAGATTGTGGTGTGCCCCGGCTGGAACGACGGCGAGCAGCTGCTCAGAACGCTGAGCGACCTGCGTGCCCTGGCGCCCGCGGCGCAGACCGCGGCCATGGTGCCCGTGGGCCTCACGCGCTTTCGTGAGGGGCTGGAGCAGCTTCGCCCCTTCACCAAAGCGGAGGCGGAGGCGCTGCTTAACGCCATCGCGCCCTTTCAGGAGCAGTGCCGCCGCGAGCTGGGCACCACCTTCGCCTTTCCCAGCGACGAATTTTTCTGCATTGCCGGGCGGCCCATCCCTCCGGAAAGCTGGTACGAGGACTTTCCGCAGATCGAAAACGGCGTGGGGCTGCTGCGCCGCTTTGAATGCGAGCTGGAGGAGGCGGAACGCTTTGAGGTGCCCGACGGGCCCGCGCCTGCGCGCCGCTATCTGATTCCTACAGGGGTGAGTGCCGCGCCGCACCTCATGCGCATGGCGGAGCGCTTCGCGCCGCCGGGGGTCAGCGTGCGGATACTGCCGGTGGCAAACCACTTTTTTGGCGAGACGGTCACGGTGACGGGCCTGCTCACCGGAGGCGACGTACTTGCCGCGCTTACGCCCGACAAGGTGGCGGACGCGGACGAGCTGCTCCTGTGCTCGGTGATGCTTCGCCATGAGGGCGATCTGTTTCTGGACGACATGCACATCGACGATTTCCGCAGGCGCGCGCCGCTGCCCCTGCACGTGACCGGCTGTGACGGGCAGGCGTTTTACGACGCGCTGCGCGGCCGCTTCGACGATTGAAGGAGGGAACCCCATGGCCAAGCCGCTGGTGGCCATCGTAGGCCGCCCGAACGTGGGCAAATCGACATTTTTCAACAAGATCGCGGGACGGCGCATCTCCATCGTGGAGGATGTGCCGGGCGTGACGCGCGACCGCGTCTATGCCGACGTGGAATGGATGGGCCGCCGCTTCAGCATGGTGGATACCGGGGGCCTGGACATGCGCAGCGAGGACGTGCTCCTCTCCCAGATGCGCCGCCAGGCGGAAATCGCCATGGACACCGCCGATGTGATCTGCTTTTTCTGCGACGGGCGCACGGGCCTGACCTCCGAGGACGAGGACGTGGCCAACTACCTGCGCCGCACGCGCAAGCCGCTTCTGCTGGTGGTCAACAAGATGGACTATCAGGGGATGAACGATCAGCTCTACGAATATTACAACCTGGGCCTGGGCGATCCCATCGCCATCAGCAGCACCAACATGCTGGGCCTGGGCGACCTTTTGGAGGAGATCGTGGGGCGCCTGCCCCCGCCCACGCCCGACGAGGCCGAGGAGGAAGGGCATGTCATCCAGCTGGCGCTGGTGGGTCGGCCCAACGTGGGCAAAAGCTCGCTGTGCAACCGGCTGCTGGGGCAGGAGCGCACCATGGTCAGCGACATCCCCGGCACCACGCGCGACGCCATCGACACCACCTTCACCGACGCGGACGGCACGCGCTACAACATCATTGACACCGCCGGCATGCGCAAGAAAAAGGCCGTGGAGGATGAAACGCTGGAACGCTACAGCGTGCTGCGCTCGATCGCGGCCATCGACCGCTGCGACGTGGCGCTTTTGCTCATTGATGCCCAGACCGGCGTGACGGAGCAGGACACCAAGATTGCCGGACTCATCCTCAGCGCCGGCAAGGCGGTGCTGGTGGCCGTCAACAAGTGGGACGCCGTGGAAAAGGACACCAACACCATGGAGCAGTTCCGCAAAAAGATCTTAAGCGACCTCAAGTTTATGAGCTACGCGCCGGTGCTGTTTTTGTCCGCGCTCACCGGCCAGCGGGTGAATACCGTGCTCGCTGCCGTGAAGGCCGCCTATGAGCAGTACAGCCGCCGCATCCCCACGGGCGTGCTCAACGAGGCTCTGGCCGATGCGCAGGCCAGCCTCCAGCCACCGGTCTCCGGCGGGCGTCGACTCAAGATCTACTATGCGACCCAGCAGAGCACCTGCCCGCCTACGTTCGTATTTTTCGTCAACAGCGAGGAGCTGATGCACTTCGCCTACGAGCGCTATCTGGAGAATCACCTGCGCAAGAGCTTCGGCTTCGAGGGAACGCCCATCCGCTTCATTCTCCGGGAAAAGACCAAGGACTGATCCGAAAAAAACAGGCGCCGCGCCGGAAACGCATCCGGCGCGGCGCTTTTGTCCGTCAGTCCTTTTTTTCGCGCCGGCGCTGGGCACGGCGCTCCTTTCCGGCCTCAAAATCGGCGCGCTCGGCGCTGGTTTCAGGCACCAAAGCCGGCACACGGGCGGGACGGCCGTCCGCACCGATGGCCACCATGGTCAGGTAGGCGCGGTTGACACGGCTGCGGTCGTGGGGGCATTCCAGATGCTCCACGTAGGTGTCCACGCACACCTCCATGCTGGTATTGCCCACGTAGGTCACGCGCCCCTGCAAGGTGACGGTGTCATTGATGTGGGCCGGGGCCAGAAATTCCAGGTGGTCCACGGCGGCGGTGCGGGTCTCCATACCGCTGTGCCGGCGCGATACCACGCCTGCGACCACGTCAATCCATTGCATCAGGATGCCGCCAAAGAGCGTGTAGCTTCCGTTCACATCCGCGGGCATGACGATGTGCACCTGCTCGGTGCGGCTGGCGGATACGGGCTTGGAGGGACGGGGTAATTCACTCATGGGTTGGGTTTCCTCCTTTAAAGGCAGTAAAGGCAGGTTTTTGGGGCGGAGGGGGCAGGATGGGCTCCGGAAGGGACGAAAGCAGCGCTCGCAGGCGCGCGCCCAGCAGCTGCGGATCAAAGGCGGTCAGAAACAGGAGCCGCCGTCTGGGCATGGGATGAAGGGCAAACAGGTCTGGCGCCTCGTCGATCAGGCGGGTCCAGAGCACCTCCTCGCTCCATCCCCGCTTGAGCTCCGCGTCCAGCTGGGTGAGGGCCTTGGTGCGGCTGCACAGCCTCGGCAGCAGATCCACCGGGGCCACCAGAAAGCTGGGGTCCGGCACGCCGTCCACGGTGGCCAGGTGGATGCGGTCGTCCATCAGCCTGCCAAAGGACGGCACCGCTTCCGGACAGACGGGATGCGGCAGAATGTCCATATCCACCCAGGCGGCGTGCGTAAATTCGGGCCGGCGACTGGCCGCCCGGAGCATCAGGAGAGGCTTGCTGCGCCGGAAATGGTCCGTGGGACTCATGCCCATGCCCAGCAGGGCACGGGGCAGCACGGCGTTGTCCGGGTAGCTCTGCGTGTTGGGAAAGCCCGCGCGCAAAAGCCGCTCCTGTGCGCCGCCGGTGTAGAGCAGAAGCGGCAGGCTCTCTACCGCCTTAAGAAAGCCAAAGCGCAGGATGTAGGCCGCCACGGGCCGCCGGGGGCTGGGCAGGTCCACAAAGGCGGTCACCAGCAGCGGCATGTAGCGTTCGCTGAGGTGGATGCGGGTGGCGCGGGCGTGCTGGGTCAGCCGCAGCCCTCGCGGCAGGCGCTGGGGATAGGTGTTATCCACGCCAAACAGCCCCCATGTTGTGCGTACGCCCGCCCTTTGCCGGTCATAGCGAAAGCCCGCCAGCTGCTCAAAGCGGCTGAGCGTGGTGCCGGGCAGCGCATCGGGTACTGGGCGGCGAAGCCATCGCCGGGGCGGCTCGGCAAGCGGCCACAGGGGCGCGTCCGGCAGGGCATAGACCGAAAAACCCGCCACATACGCCGCGATGGACAGCGTGGCCAGCGCGGGCTCCGCCTTGCGCAGAAAATCCACCGGACCAAGCAGCAGCGCCGGGTCTGCCGTCAGCGTGCGCACGGGGGACGCGGCGCATACCAGCGGCAGCCCCCGCACGATCTGTACGGCGTTTTCCTCAAACCGGTCGGCCAAAGCCGGCAGGCAGGCTTCCGCCTCTACCGCCGGCTGCGGAAACGGGGCAGCGCCGAGCGCCGCACGGTCGTATACGCGGGTGTCGGCATCAGCGTCCGCCACAGGCTCGGGCGTGCCCTCCACCGGGGGACTGACGGAGGCCGAAAGCAACGCTGGTCCGCAGACATGGCGCAGCGCTGCGTAGAGCCGCGCATCCCACTTGGGAGCAAAGCCGTGCGCGCCCATCAGGTGCAGAAAGAACGTTTCATCGGTCAAAAGGGGGAGCACGGCTTCAAGGGGTTCCTTGCCGGAATAAAACAGCGCGTCGCCCTGGCCAAACCCCTCCCGGCATGCTTCCGGCACGGCAAAGCGCAGGCCCGTGGGCCGCGCCGCCGCCGCCAGGGCCCGCTGCGCCGTCTGCGCCGCCTCCGAGACATCGGGCAGCGAGGAAAGAATCACCAGCATGCGCGGAGCCAGCACCGCGCGCACCCCCTTTGCAGGCAATGAATGGTTTCATTATAGGCCATGGCCGCTCGCCCGTCAACAACACGTTGACAGCCGGGGCCGGTCCTGATAAGATGAACGCACGGGGCCCCGGCGGGCCCGGACAGGGAGGCGAACACCTATGCGCATCATGATTACCGGGGCGGGCGGCTTTATGGGCCGCAACCTGTGTGAGGTTCTCCGGGAATGCCGCCCCGAGGATAGGCTGGACCTGATTGACCTTGCCACGACACGCGAGGCGCTGGAATCTGCCGCCGCGGAAGCGGATTTCGTGTTTCATCTGGCGGGCGTGAACCGGCCCAGGGACCCGGACGAGTTTATGCGGGGCAACGGCGATTTCACCCTGGAATTGACGGCCCTGCTGGAGCGGGGCAAAAGGCCGCCTGTGGTGCTGGCCAGTTCCATTCAGGCTGCGCTGGACAACCCCTACGGGGCCAGCAAGCGCTCCGCCGAGGACGCGGTGGCGGCCTATGCGCGCCGCTGCGAAACGCGCGCGTATCTCTACCGGCTGCCCAACGTGTTCGGCAAGTGGAGCCGCCCCAACTACAACAGCGTGGTGGCCACTTTCTGTCACAACATCGCGCGCGGCCTGCCCATCACGGTCAACGATCCGGCGGCGCAGGTGCCGCTGGTCTATATCGACGATGTAGCGGCGGCGTTTGTGCGCGCGCTGGAGGGCGCAGCCGTTCCGGATGCGGAGGGGCGCTACGCCGTCAAACCCGAATATCGCATCACGGTGGGGGATCTGGCGGCGATGCTGGGCCGCTTCCGCGACATGCGGGACCGCCTGGAGTGCCCCGACCAGTCCGATCCGCTCACGGCCAAACTCTACGCCACCTACCTGAGCTTTCTGCCGCCGGAGGATTTCGCCCGCCCCACGGTTACCCATGCCGATACGCGGGGATCGTTTACGGAGCTTTTGCATCTGGGCGGCCATGGACAGGTCAGCGTGAACGTCTCCCGTCCGCACATCACCAAGGGGGAGCACTGGCATCACACCAAGCATGAGAAATTCGTGGTGCTCAGCGGCGAGGGCGTGATCCGTTTCCGCAGGCCCGGCGACGCGACGGTGATTTCCTACCGGGTGTCGGGCGACGTGCCGCAGGTGGTGGACATCCCGCCCGGATATACCCACAACATCGAAAACACCGGCGATACCGACATGATTACTCTGATGTGGGCCAACGAATGCTTCGACCCCGCGCGGCCCGATACCATCCGTCTGCCCGTGGAGGCGCCAAAGGAGGAAGCAAAATGACCCGCAAGCTCAAGCTCATGACCGTGCTGGGCACGCGGCCGGAGATCATCCGCCTGTCCGCCGTGATGCGCTGCGCCGACCGCTACTTCGACCATGTGGTGGTGCATACCGGCCAGAACTACGACCCCGCGCTCAACGAGGTATTCTTCCGCGAGCTGGGCCTGAGAAACCCCGATTTCTATCTGGATGCCGTAGGCGCGGACCTGGGCGAAACCATGGGCAACATCATCGCCAAGAGCTACAGGGTGATGGCGCGCGAGCATCCCGACGCCGTACTCATTCTGGGCGATACCAACTCCGCCCTTTCGGCCATCTCCGCCAAGCGGCTGAAAATCCCGATCTTCCATATGGAAGCGGGCAACCGCTGCTGGGACTGGAACGTGAGCGAGATGATCAACCGAAAGATCGTCGATCATATCAGCGACATCAACCTGCCCTACACCGAAAACAGCCGCCGCTACCTGCTAAGCGAGGGCATCGACGGGAAAACCATCTTCGTCACCGGCTCGCCCATGCGCGAGGTGCTGGAGCGCCACCGGGAGCAGATCGCGCAAAGCGATGTGCTCAGCCGTCTGGGGCTGGAGAAGGAACGTTACATCCTTGTCAGCGCCCACCGCGAGGAAAACATCGACATCGAGGAAAACTTCCTTTCCCTGATGCAGGCCATCAACCACATGGCCGAGGTCTATCAGGTGCCGGTGATCTATTCCACGCATCCGCGCAGCATGAAATTCATCCGGCAGCGGAATTTCCGGTTTCACCCGCTGGTGCGCAACCTCACGCCCTTCGGCTTCTTCGATTACAACTGTCTGCAGATGAAAAGCCTGGTCGTCCTCAGCGACAGCGGAACCCTCAGCGAGGAAAGCGCCATGCTGGGCTTCTGCGGCGTCTTGATCCGCACCTCCACCGAGCGGCCCGAAGTGCTGGACAAGGGTACGGTGGTCATTGGGGGCATCACACAGCAAAGTGTGGAGCAGGCGGCGCAGCTGGCTATCGCCATGCAGCGCGCCGGCGAGCCCCGCGCCATGCCTGCGGATTATCAGGACACCAACGTGAGCGTCAAGGTGGTCAAGCTCATTCAGAGCTATACGCCCATCGTCAATGAGACCGTATGGCTGAAGCGCTGAGACATGATTTCGGACACTTCGCGCGCATTGTCATGGCTTTTGCTGGCACGGGGATGACAACCGGCCCCCGTTTGCGTTATACTGTATAAGCCAACCAAGGAAGGCACCAAACCCCATAGAAAATACAAGGAGGATTCGATTATGACCCGCAAGCTGATAACCACCCTGCTGTGCCTGGTACTGGCTGTGGCGCTTCCGCTGGCGGCGCTGGCCGATACCCGGCATACGCTCACCCTGATTCCCGGCGATGACCTGAGCGCAGTGCCCGCGATTGCAGACCTCTGCGACGCGCTGTCTTTGACCCTGACCAAGGGCGAGAAGTCGGGCGGGCTTACGCTTTCCGTCGGCGGAGAGGACATTGCCACCGTTGCGCTGGGCGCGGACAGCACCGGCCTGTACGTGCAGTCCACGCTGTTGGGGGACGACGTGTACTATGTCAACTGGGATGACGGCTTCGCCTACGTCTCCGATCTGGTCATGGAAATCGCCGAGGCAAACGGCATGGAAACAGACGCGGGCATGGCCGCCACGCTGAAAAACACGCTCGACCTGTATAAGACCAAAATCGTGGAAACCCTCGGCGCAGCCGGTTATGCCGGGTCGTCCACGGTTACCGGGACCCTTGACAGCGCAATGAACGATCGCGAAGCGCTTAAGGAACTGATTCAGGAAAGCTTTCCGGACGATCCTGACATGGTGGCTGTTTATGAGCGGCTCTTTGACAACATGACCCTTGAGGAAGGCGAGTTTACCGATCCCGAACGCGATCCGGCCACCCGCCATATGTCCATGGTCCTGACCTCCGAGGATATGGCGGACATGTGCGATACGCAGTATATGCGCGGGGTTATGGAGATGACGCTCAAGTCCCAGAACCCGGAGCTGGGGGAGGAGGAACTGTCCGCGGCGGTGGATGAGGCGATTGAGCAGGCCCGCAGCGTCTACGAGGAGAGCGATCTGCAACTCGTCATGAATATCTACACCAGCGATGAGGACACCAAACTCGTGGGCATGGACATGGGCATGGAGATGACCATTCCCGCTGATGAGGGAACCGAAACGAAGGCGGCCCTGAACTTCAACTATGACCGCCTGACCGGCAACAACGGTGTGGATCATCGCGCGGACATGAGCATGATTGCCGATGATGAGACGCTGAGCCTGATGGGCTTTCAGCTCTCGCAGGGCAAGGACGGCGTAAGCGACGGCTACTTCGCCGTGCTGGCGAACCGTCAGCAGGTGACCTTTGCCTACCATGCCGAGAACCAGGGCAACGACCGCATACGGACCCTGAATCTCTACAGCCGCGGCAACGCTGCCGCCATTATCGCACCCGCGGCCTCCGACAGGCCTCTCTTCGGCTTCCAGCTGGTTTCCGGACCTGCCGAGGACAGCGTGCTGGATGCGATCGACAATGCGACCGGCGATACCGCTATCGATCTGATGAAGCTGTCCGCCGAGGAAATGCAATCCCTGTTTATCGATTTGCAGGCGCATGTCACCCAGGCGGCCTTTACCGCGCTGGGCAACCTGCCTGAAAGCGTTATCCAACTGATGACGAGCGGTACCCCAACGATCGAAATAGAAGAATAAATTCCTGACTGTCGTACACAAGGCCCAACAGGCTGCGCCCGGCCGCTTCCTATCGGGGGGCGGCCTTTCTCATACAAAAAACCGTGGGAGAGCTTTGCCTGGAGCCCTACCACGGTTCAGCCATCATTTTGCTTTCTGACCGATGCGGTTTTCAGTGCCGCTGAGCAGGCGCTGGATATTGCTGCGGTGCCGCCATACGCACATGGCGAACAAAACCACCGTAAACAGACACACGGCCCACTGTCCCCAGTGGACGATGCACATCAGCACCATGTAGCAAAACAGCATCGTCATGCTGCCCAGGCTGATGAAGCGCGTCAGCGCGATCACCGCCAGGCAGGCTACAATGGCGGCCGAACCCCACAGCGGGTCCACAAAAAATACCACAGCAGCCGAGCAGGCAACGCCCTTGCCGCCCTTGAAGCCGTAAAAGACCGGCCAGTTGTGCCCGATGATGGCAAACAGCCCGGCCAGCATCATCCCGTAACGCGCAATGCCAAAGGTGGTTCCCGGCAGAATCAGGCTGCCGATCCAGCAGGCCAGCGCAGCCTTGAGAAAATCGCCCGCGAAGGTGATCAGCCCGCTTTTAAGCCCCATGACACGCAGCACGTTGCTGGCGCCCGTGTTTTTGCTGCCACGGTTGCGGATATCCACGCCCTTTGCGCCTGATACTGTGAGCCCCGTGGAAAAACAGCCAAGAAGATAGGCGATAGCGGCGACCAGTATCGAAAGCAGAATTTCCCGCATATGTTCCTCCATCCGCGGCACATGCCGCCCGTGATTCATTCTTCCCGGTGCGAGCCGCGATTATTATAGCATAGCCGGACCAAAATGCAAACCTGTCATTTGGACTGCCGGCAAATATGCCGCGTGTCATTTGGACTGCCGGCAAATATGCCGCGGCGCTTGCAACGCGGGGCTGAATCGTCTATAATAGACCATGTATGTCTACAGACCCAAGTACAGGGAGGATGGAAACCGGTATGCAACACACGACCGCCAAGCACAATCCGCTCACGTTTTATCTGCGGATGCTTCTGTATATGTTTGTGGGGCTGCTCCTGCGCCTGTTGGCGCTTGCGCCGCTGGCCTGCCTGTTTGTTTTTCCTGCGGGATCGCCGCTGAAACTGCTGGCGCTGCTGTGCCCGGTCCTTTTGGTGCTGCTGGTGTTACCGTTGCGCTATTCCTTTGCCGAGGCGATGGTGCGGAGGGACGGCCGCCGCTATTTCAGCTTTGACACGGCGCTCAATCTGGGCAACTATGGCGAAAAACTGGCGGAGTCCCTGCTGCATGCTGCGCATGTGATCAAATGGGGGATTCCCTTCTTTGCCATGCTGATCTATGGGTACTACTGGTATAAAGAGGTAGACGCCCTTACCCTGCTCAGCACCCTGACCCGGCTGGGCCGGGGATGGACCAACGTCTGGTGTTCCGTGGCCAATTTCTTCCTGGAACTGGTGGGAGGGGCTCAGCTTACGCCGCCCCAGAATACCCTGATGGACGGCGTAGCCGCGGTGCTGGCTGTGCTGGGGCTGGGCGTGGCCGTGTGGCTGTATGGCGCGGTGCGCAACAGTGCGGCGCGCTACGTATGGGCTTATGCCAACCGCAATGATCATTCTCCCCGCAAAGAGCTTCGCCGCCGTCTGCGCGGCCGCAGACTGGCCCAGCTGGGCGTGAGCCTGATCAATCTGGTTTTGTGGATTCCTTTTGCCATCGTGGCCGTGACGGCGGTCAAGGGTGCGGTGAGCGGCGCGGCGGAGGCGCTGATGGCGGCCATTACCCAGCAGGGATCGGCCGGGCTGGACATGGCGGCGGCTGTGGTGCCGCTGCTGGCCGCGTTCGTGTTTCTGTACATGCCGCTGCTGCCTATCCGCCGCATTCTGACGGCCGCCTTTGCGCTGTGGGATCATCATCCGAAGACCCGAAGCGGAGCAGCCTCTTTGCAGCAGACGGCTTCCGTGCCTGCCGGCGAGGCAGCGCCCGCCTTTACCCCCGGCGAGAACGGAACCCGTCCGTGAGCGCCGTCCGGCTGGATAAGTACCTGGCCCAGAGCGGCGAACGAACGCGCAGTCAGGCTATGCGCGCGATCAGGGACGGCCTCGCGCGGATCAACGGCACAACCGTGCGCGATCCTGCCGCCAAAGTGGGGGAGGGGGACGAGGTCACCCTTGCAGGGGAGCCCGTATATGACGAGGCCCTGCAATACTACATGCTTCACAAACCTGCCGGCGTGCTCACCGCCGCCCGCGACGGACGCGCGCAGACGGTCATGGACCTGGTTCCCCCGGCGCTTCTGCATCGCCGCGTGCTGCCTGTGGGCAGGCTGGACAAGGATACCACCGGGATTTTGATTCTGACCAACGACGGCGCGCTGGCGCACGCCCTTCTGGCTCCGGGCCGGCACGTGTGGAAGCGCTATGTGGCCTGCGTAACCGGACGGCTGGACGGGGAGGACACGGCGGCCTTTGCCGCCGGGGTGCCTTTGAGCGATTTTACCGCGCTGCCTGCCACCCTCACCATTCTGTGTGCGGACGAAAGCGAAAGCCGGGCGGTTGTAGAGGTGCGAGAGGGCAAGTATCACCAGATTAAGCGCATGTTTTCCGCGCGCGGACATGAGGTTACGGCTCTGCACCGCGCCTCTTTTGGTCCGCTGGAACTGCCGGATGATCTCCCGCCCGGCGGCCTGCGCCGGCTCTCCGCAGGTGAGGTGGCCGCTCTGCGTGCCGCTGTTCTGAAACCGAACGATAAGGAAGGGTAAGCCATGCCGCCTGCCAACGATCATTACTATACCGCAGAACCCTCCAGCGATCACCGCCCCGGCGAGGTTCGCTTCTGCTATGGTGGGCGCGAGTTGGTCTTTGCCACCGACAGCGGCGTATTTTCGCGCCGGGAACTGGACCGGGGTACGGAGGTGTTGCTGGCTGCGCTGCCCGAATCCGTCTCTGGGCCGGTACTGGATATGGGTTGCGGGTACGGGACCATCGGCGTGGCCGTAGGCGCGCGATGGCCGGGATTGGCGGTTACCATGGCGGATGTGAACCGTCGCGCCTGCGATTTGGCGCGCGAAAACGCCCGTCGAAACGGCGTTCGGGCTGAAGTGCTGGAAAGCGACGGATATATGGCGCTGACGGGAAGGCGCTTTGCCACCATCCTGCAAAATCCGCCCATCCGCGCGGGCAAGGCCGTCATCTACCGCATGTTTGCCGATGGGGCGGCAAGCCTGTTGCCGGGGGGCCGGCTGTGGCTGGTCATCCGCAAGCAGCAGGGCGCGCCCTCCGCGATGAACTATCTGGCCACACTTTTTGACGAGGTGGCCGTGGTGGAAAAGAAAAGCGGTTACTGGGTGCTGCGCTGTACCGCGCCCCATCAGGATACAGAGGAGGATACCAAGGATGTATGACCGGGCTTTTTTTGACCGTCCCATCGACCGGCGGGGGACGGCATGTGAGAAATGGGATGTGGCCATGGCGCGTGACGCGCGTGTGAGCAATCCCATGTGGGTGGCGGATATGGATTTCCGTTGCCCCGACGAGGTGGTGAACGCTCTGTGCGAGCGCGCGGCCCATCCGGTCTATGGCTATACCGAACAGACGGACAGGGCGGTGGCAGCGATGCTGGATTTCATGGAGCGCCGCCATGGGCTCAAGCTGATCCCCTCGGAACAGATCATGCTGCCCTGTGTGGTTTCCGGGCTGAAGGCGGCGGTACAGGCCTTTACGCAGCCTGGCGACCGCATCATCGTGCAGCCGCCGGTATATGGACCGTTTTACGCGTCCGTGCGCGATAACGGCCGCGAAGCAGCGGAGTGTCCGCTCCGGTGCGACGACGCGGGCCGCTACACCATGGACCTGCAAAGCGTGGAGGATGCCTGCCGCGCGGGCGCGCGCATGATGTTCCTGTGCAGCCCGCATAATCCCGTGGGACGTGTGTGGAGCCGGGAGGAACTCAAGGCGTTGTTTGCCGTGCTGGCCCGGTATGACGTATTGCTTGTATCCGACGAAATCCATGAGGACTTTGTCTATCGTCCGGGCATGTTCGTCCCGGCGCTGGATCTGGCCGTGGAAGCGGGCGTGCGCGCCATCTCCATGACCAGCGCCAGCAAGACCTTCAACCTGGCGGGTCTGCAGCAGGCGACGGCTTTCTGCCGCGACAGGGCGCTGCTGGACCGCCTGGAAAAAACGCTGCGTGACGCTGGCGTGGTATCCGGCAACATCTTCGGCATGACCGCTACCGAAGCGGCCTTCGCTCATGGCGATGCATGGCTGGATGCGATGCTGGATTATGTGGCTGAAGGCTACGCCATTTTCCGCGAAGAGATGGAGGCCCGGCTGCCCGGCGCGGTCCTTACCCCGCTTGAGGCTACCTATCTGGGCTGGCTGGACCTGCGCGCCTGGGGCCTTACCACTGCGCAGCTGATGGAGCGCACGAGGGCTGCGGGTGTGGAATTCACCCCCGGAACCTTCTTTGGCGCTGATGCGGGCGAAGGATTTCTGCGCGTGAATCTGGCCTGTCCTCATGAACGCGTGCGCCTGGCCGCCGAGCAGATCGAACGCGCCCTGAAACAGCAGGACGAAAAATAATATGGAGAGATGGAGGGACACAAACGTGCAAGACCTGAGCATCATCATTGACGAGCTGCGGGAGGAAATGATCCAGACCCTGAAAGGCTGGATTCAGGTGCCCAGCGTGAAGACGGCTCCTGAACCCGGCGCTCCCTTTGGCCGCGAGGTACGGCGGGCACTGGACCTGGTCCTTTCGGACGCAGCGGCCATGGGCTTTGAAACCCGCAACTTTGACGGCTATGCCGGCGATGTGCGGATGGGTCCGCTGGGCGTGGACCCGCTGGCCATTCTGGTGCATCTGGACGTGGTGCCCGCCGGCGACGGCTGGACGGTGCCCCCCTTTGCCGCTGAAATCGAGGATGGACGCATGTATGGCCGCGGTATGTCCGACGACAAGGGACCTGCTGCAGCGGCGCTGTACGCCATGTACGCCATGAAAAAGGCCGGCCTGCCGCTTAAGCGCGAAGTGCGCCTTATCTTCGGCTGCGATGAGGAAAGCGGCTGGGAGTGCATGAAATACTACATGGCGCATTGCGACATGCCCCGCACAGGCTTCAGCCCCGATGCCAGCTATCCCGTCATCAACACGGAAAAAGGGCTTCTGCACCTGAGCCTGCGTGCGGGCTACGCTTCAGACGGCCTGCGCGTGAAGGAAATCAGCGTGGGCGAGCGCTGCAACGTGATCCCCGGCATCGCCACCGCGCTGGTGGAGGGCGATGAGGCCCTGTGCAGCAGGATCAACCATCTGGCGGGCGATATGCACATTCAGGTGGAGGCGAAGATGCAGGATGGCCTGGCGCTGCTCACCTCTACGGGTGTGCCCGGCCACGCGGCCTATCCCGAAGCGGCCCGCAACGCCATCGGACAGCTGCTCCTGATGCTGCGCGCATTGGGCGTAACCGGTCCGCTGCGTACGTTGGCCGATCAGGTGGGTATGGAATATGACGGGCTGGGTCTGGGCATCCGCTGCATGGATGAGACCAGCGGCAGCCTTACCTGCAACCTGGGTATCCTGCGCTACAATGAGAAGGACGGGCTGTACGCCACGCTGGACATCCGCTATCCGATCCTGTGCGACCACGCCGCATTGACCGCCTCTGTGCGCGCGGCACTGGAAGGCGTGGAAGTCACCGTGGATGAGCAAAAGGACCCGCATCATGTGGCGCCTAACAGCAAACTGGTCATGGCGCTGCTGGATGCGTATCACGAGGCCACCGACCGCCCGCGCGAGTGCGTGGCGACCGGCGGTGGCACCTATGCCCGTGTGCTGGAGGAGGGCGTGGCCTTTGGCAGCGTGTTCCCCGGCGAGGAGGAGCTGGCGCATCAGGCCGATGAATATATGTCGCTGGACAGCCTGGTACTGAACATGCGCATCTTTGCCCGCGCAATTGAGAAGCTCCAGGACTGAGGCTCCCAAATAGCAATACAAAGCGGGATGTTTTCACTGGCCTTTCAGGCCGCAGGCAGGCGCCCCGCATCTTTTTGGAAAGATGGATACACAAACGCGAGGACTCCAACCGGAGTCCTCGCGTTTTGCATTGATCGTTATCTCAGACCTCAGTGAAGGCGTCCTTGCTCAGGCCGCACACAGGGCACACCCAATCTTCTGGCAGATCTTCCCAGGCGGTGCCGGGGGCAATGCCGCTATCCGGATCGCCTACAGCGGGATCATACACATAGCCGCAGGGGCACTCATACTTCATGATGATATCCTCCTCGCGTATGATTGTTCTTAGCCGAAATAACGCTTGAGCAGACCGTCGAAGCCCTTGCCATGGCGGGCCTCATCCTTGCACATCTCATGAACGGTGTCGTGGATGGCATCCAGGTTAAGCTCCTTGGCCAGCGTGGCCAGCTCCTTCTTGCCGGCGGTCGCGCCCCACTCAGCCTCAGCGCGCAGCTCCAGGTTCTTCTTGGTGGAGGAAGTAACAACCTCGCCCAGCAGCTCGGCGAACTTGGCGGCATGCTCGGCCTCTTCCCAGGCATAGCGCTTGAAGGCCTCGGCCACTTCGGGATAGCCATCGCGGTCAGCCTGACGGCTCATGGCCAGGTACATGCCAACCTCGGTGCACTCGCCGTTGAAATTCATGCGAAGGCCCTCGATGATGCGGGGGTCAACACCCTCGGCAACGCCCACACGATGCTCGTCCGCATAGGACTTCTCTTCGCCCATGAGCTGGAACTTGCTCTTGGGAGCCTTGCATTGGGGGCAGAATTCAGGGGCTTCGGGACCTTCATAAACATAGCCGCAAACCTTGCAAATCCATTTCATGATCAAATGACCTCCTTGGAATTGAAATCCGAATCTGGGGGGCACCTCTCGCCCCGCACCTATAGTATACCCCACTTGCGGGAAAAGTGAAACATAAATTTGCGCAGAATTTCTCAATTTTCAGGCGGAATAGGCGGCAAGCAGCGCTTCTTCCATGCCATCGGGATCGCACACGGCAGTATGGCGGACCGGCAGGCTGGCCAGACCGCGCACCTGATCGGGAATGGGTACGCCGCTGAGCTGTTCCACCTTCTGGGCGCACGCCAGAAAATCGAGTCCCGCCACGGTCTGTACGCCCAGCAGGCTGGCCGCCACATCGGGCGCGAACTTGTAGGGGCTGGCCGTGGACACCAGCACCGCGGGCGTCTGGTCACGGGTCTGGTCGCGGTACCGGCGCAATACGCAGGAACCAACGGCGGTATGCGGGTCCATGACATAATGCGTGCGCTCGTATACCAGGCGGATTTCATCAGCGGTCATCTTGTCGTCGGCGTAGCCGGCCCAGAATACCTTTTGCAGACCGGTCAGCCGCTGCCCACCGATGGAGAAACTGCCGCAGGAGGAGAGCTGCTCCATCCACGTGCGCACCAGCGCGCTGTCGCGGTCAGCACACTCGTAGAGCAGCCGCTCCAGGTTGGAGCTGACCAGAATATCCATGCTGGGGGACATGGTCTTGAAGAACGTGCGGTGGGTGTAGTACGTGCCCTCGCGGAAGAAATCGGTCAGCACGTTGTTACGGTTGCTGGCGCAGATCAGGCGGCGGATGGGCAGGCCCATGCGCATGGCGTAATACCCGGCCAGGATATCGCCAAAGTTGCCGGTAGGCACCACGAAGTTGACGCCCTGCCCCATGCGGATGGCGCCGCGCTGGACCAGGTCGGTGTAGGCAGTGAAATAGTATACAACCTGGGGAGCCAATCGTCCGAAGTTGATAGAATTGGCAGAGGAGGGCAGCTTGCCCAGCCGGTCCATGCGCTCGCGGAAGGCAGGGTCGCCGAAGAGACGCTTGACGCCGGTCTGCGCCTGATCAAAATTGCCCCGTACCCCGATGACGTGGGTGTTGTTTCCGCCGGTGGTGGTCATCTGCAATTCCTGCACGCGGCTGACCCCGCCGTAGGGATAGAACACCGAGCAGCTGGTGCCCGGCACGTCCCGGAAGCCTTCCAACGCGGCCTTGCCGGTATCGCCGCTGGTGGCCACGATAATGCTGACCTCGCGCTTTTCGCCATTCTTTTCGGCAGCCAGGCGCACCAGATAGGGCAGGAGTTTGAGCGCGATGTCCTTGAAAGCCAGCGTGGGGCCATGAAACAGTTCCAGCACATGAACGCCTTCGATGAGCGTGCGCACCGGAGCCACATCGGGGTGATCCCACGCATCGGCAGCGTAGGCCGCGTCTACCGACTGCTCGATTTCAGCGATGGAGTAGTCCTCCAGAAAATCGCGCAGGATTCGCGCGGCGCGCTGACGGTAGCTCTGTCCGCACAGGGCGGCCAGCCGCTCGCTGGAAATCTGGGGAAACAGACTGGGCACATACAGGCCGCCGTCCGCAGCCAGGCCCCACAGGATGGATTGCGACGCGGTTACGCAAGCGCCGCCACGCGTGGAAAAAAAGGACATACGATCACTCTCCAGACAGGTTTCGGATGCTTCATGATTGGAAGTGGTTCCATCATACACGGTTTTGGGGCGCGTGTAAAGCCGGAAATGCACGAAAAAGGAGACGGCATTTCCAGCCGTCCCCCTCATCATGCGAAGGTTCAGATCACGTAGGGCTTGATAAAGTCCGGCAGCTCTTCGGGACCGGCGCTGACGGAGATCACGAAATCCACATTGTGGTTGGTGCTGATGGTCTCCAGACGCTTGAACACCCATTCGCTGGTGGCCAGCTCATTGTGAATCAGCTTTTTGAACGCGTCGATGAAGATGAGCCCCACGTCGAAGTTCTGCGCTACGACGCCGCAGAGAAAGCCCATGAACATGTGGTCGCTGAGCAGCTCGTATTCGCTGGCGTTGATAAAGCGCACCTCGTGACGAAGGTCAAACATATAGCGATTGTCATCGTCGATGAAAACGATGTCGTGCTTGCTTTCCTGGCTAGCCTGGTTGGCCATGTCGATGATGCGCTTGGTTTTACCCGAGCCTTTTTTGCCGGCAATCACCTGAATCAATGGTAACGCCTCCTTAACACTGTTTTGTTATCTCCGGGCGGCGCCGCGCGCCGCCGTGCTTACACCCCCATTATACATGAACCGGAGGAGAATAGCAACGCCCCTCATTGTTTTTCTTCCGGCACAGACGAAAGAGCCTGCCGGAGATCCTCAATGCCCATTTCCGGCAGATCGCGGAAAGGCGCGTCGGGCGATGTGGGATCAAAACGGCACACGGCGCGAAAATCGCACCGGTCGCAGGCGCTGCGGTCCGGGTCACGAGCGGGGGAGATGGCTGTCTCCCCGCCGAAGAGCCGGTCCGCCAGGGCCACGGCCACCTCGCGCGCATGGGAAAGCAGGGCGGTAAGCTGAGGCATGTCCAGCGCGCGGGCTGTTTTTTTCAGCTCGCCGCTTTTGAGGTACATGGGCGGCAGCACCCAGGGGACATCCCCGCCGTCCATGGCGGAGAGGATCTCCACGTCGCTCAATGCGACGCCACGCAGCTGAAAGACCTCACGCAGCTTGCCCTCCACGATTTCGGCGGCATCGCTGGCGCTTTCCACCAGCGGGTCGGCCACGTAGAAGTAGAACGCACCGGCGGGTTTACCGCCGGGAATGGCACTGGTGCATACATCCAGATACAGCAAAAGCTGCAATTGCAGCCCCCACCAGGCGCGCGCCGCCTCCAGGCTCTGCCGGGCGGATTTATAGTCGATTACGCGCAGATACACGCCATCGGGCGCGTCGTAGCGGTCGATCCGGTCGATCCGGCCACGGAGGGCCACCTGGCGGCCATCACTTAAAAGCAGCACGATGGGGGGCATGCCGCCTTCATAGCCGAAGGCGGCCTCCGTGCGGAAGAGGGAAAAGCGCCCCGCCGCCAGCTGCCGGGTGATGGCCACCGCCGCACGCCGGATAGCGCCGCGCGCCGCCTCAAAGCGGGCCAGGCTGCGGTCGCCGTCGCCCATGGGGCCCGCGAGCGCCTCCTCCACAAGAGGCTCCACGGCCTCGTCCGCCAGGCGTGACACGGCCTCGTCGGGCAGGTTGGGATAGGCCGCCTCTCGCCGGACAAGCCGCGCAAAGCCATTGAGCGCCGCATGATAGAAGGTGCCCGTTTCAATGGGGTCCACCTTCCATTCCCGCAGCACCTGGGGGCGCAGGCCGTAGGTGACGAAATGCTTGAACGGGCAATCCGCAAACTGCTCCAGTCGGCTTACGGACAGGGTCTCATCGCCATAAAGGGCACGGGCCGTGCCGGGCGCAAGGGGCTGGGCCTGTCCGTCGAAGCCCAGCGCGCGCAAAAGCCGCATGGCGGCGGGCGCGGTATCCGGGGAAGAGAGCAGCTTGTCCATGCGCTCGCGCCAGCGGGGCGCCAGGGGAACAGCACCGTCGGCATGGGCGCGCAGCAACACGCCCAGCGCTCCCAGCGCCTGCGCGGAGGACAGGGGCAGGTCATCCTCCGGGACAGGCGTACGGGCGAGCCCCGGCATCAGCCGGTCGCGCAGCTGCCCCAGCAGTGAAAGCGGCCGCAGGGCCGTGCCGTCAGGCGCGGTTTTGGCTGAGCTCAGAAACAGCCAGCGACTGGGCAGCGTCATGGCGCGCTTTACATCCAGGCGGGCCATGAGGGCGCGGCTTTCGTCCGTCAGGCCCAGAAAAGTCCGGGTGTCCTTCTGCGTCTGCGCCCGTTCCTCCGGGGTGAGCAGGCTGTCGGTGACGCGGGAAAGCAGGCCATCGTTCATACCCAGCAGGAACACCGCGTCCGCCTCCTCGGCCAGGAGGTGGCCCAGGGCGCCCGCGTGCACCATGCCCGCGGCGGGCGGCAGCGACTTGAGCGAAATGGCGGAAAGCCCGCATTCCAGCCGCGAGGCGATGTGCTTAAGGGGGATACGCGCGCCGCCGCTGAGCTTGACCAGCTGGTCTATCAGCCGCAGCACGGCCTGCCATACCTGGCTGTTCTGGCTCGCGCGGGTCATAAATCCGCTTTCCAGCAGGCGCTCTTCCTCGCGTTTCAGCGCGTCATAGGCGTGTACGTCCTGCAAGAGCCCAAAGGCCGCAGTCAGCGAGGCCGTGGCATCGCGCGCAGCGACCAGTGCGGCCCGCGCCCGCAGAAGCGGTTCCATCAGCCGCACGCGCAGCGCCTCCGCGCGCGTGGCCTCCGGGCCACGGGTGAAGGGACGCGTCCAGCGCGCACGGTCCACGCCGTAGCAGTAGGCGTAGTTTTCCAGCTCGCACCCTTCCTCAAACGTCAGGGGCGCGTAGCCGCTTTTGATCAGGCAGAGCATGTCGCGGTTGCGCCAGCCGCCCGCCATGGCGCGCAGGGCCGCCAGCCAGAACTGCGCCAGCCCGTGCGAGGCGGCGGAAAGCTGCTGGTCGGTGTAGAAGGGAATGCCGCTGTCCTCCAGGGCGGCGGTCACGGCAAAGGCGTAGCCACCCCCGTCGGGATAGAACACGGCCACGCGCTCCGGGTCCACGCCCTGGGCCAGCAGCCAGCGCACCTCGCGGGTCATCAACGCTGCTTCTTCGTAGGGCGAGAGGCCGTCGGACAGGTACACGCCCTCCGGCCTGCCTGCAAAGGCGGGTGCAGGATGGGCAAACAGCGCCCGGTCCAGATAGGCGATCGCCTCCGGACGGTCTGGCAGCTGCGGCGGCAAGGCGTGCAGCTGCGCACTTTCGCCGCTCAGGAAAAGCATCTTCTGAAACCGGGCGATCCCCTGCCGCACGGGGGCGTAGAGTTCGCCGTCCGGCGCGGTTTTAGCGTCGCAGATCAGTGCGATGGTGAGGCTTTTGCACAGCGGCGCAGCGGCGCTCAGCAGCCGCATCAGCTGCTCGGGCAGGGTGTCGAAGCCGTAGACAAACAGGTGTTTATCCCGTAAAAAGCCGCTGTCCGCAAGCCGGCCTGCCACGTAGGCAAGTTGGTCCTCGCTGTCGCTGAAGCGCCCGCGGAGCACCTCGCGGTACTGGGCATAGACCTTGGCCAGGTCGGTCAGCTTGTCGCGCGACGATCCCGCCGGAAGGGTATCCGCATAATCCTTCAGCCTGTCCGGGTCCAGCCCGCCGCGCTTCATATCCGTGATCAGCGCATCCAGCTTTTCCACAAAGCCCCGGCGCTGGGCGATGCTGCCGTAGTAGGGGAGCTTATCCTCCAGACGCTCCAGCGCCTGACTCAGCGCCATGCGGCGGCCTGCGGCATCCAGCGGCTCGCGCCCGTCCCGCCCCGCGGCGGCCAGTACCTGCTCAGACAGCCGGGAGGGGCTCATCACATCAATCAAAAACATGCCGGTGAGCGAAAGGCGTTCCATCACCCCGCGCTCGGCGGCTAAAGTGAATTGCTCCGGGACCAGCAAAAGCACATCCTCGCCCTTTTTGGCACATTGGCCCAGGGCCTCCACCACGGGGGCGAACAGCCGATGAGCGCGCGCGGTCAGAATGGTAACGGACATGGGAAAAGCGCCCCCTCCTTTGCGGTTTTTGCCCTTTCGGCTGGAAAAGGCCGCGTGAACATGATATCATAAACGCAGGCGGCGCGCCAAGCCCGCCCGTGATTTTGCCGGCTCGTTTTTTCAGGGCCGGGAAAGGGTGAACAGAGTATGGAGGACACCATCGTAGGCGTGGCCACGGCGGCGGGCGAGGGCGGCGTGGCCATCGTACGCGTGAGCGGGCCAGAGGCGGTGCACCTGTTTGAAGAGGCGTTTCGGCCGAAGGGGGCCAAGCCGCCCTACGAAAGCCACCGGCTGATGGTGGGACACGCGGTGGACGAAACCGGCCCCATTGATGAGGCCATGGGCGTGGTCATGTATGCGCCCCGGTCCTACACGCGCGAAGACGTGTGTGAAATCCATACCCACGGAGGCGCGGCGGCGGCCTCGCTGGTGATGCGGCGGCTGGTGCGGCTGGGCGCGCGTCCGGCCGAGGCGGGCGAGTTTACACGCCGCGCGTTTATGAACGGCCGCATCGACCTGATGCAGGCAGAAGCGGTGATGGGCGTGATCTCTGCGCGGTCGGCGGCGGCGCTGAGGGCAGGGGAGCGCCAGCTGGAGGGCGGGCAGAGCCGTTTTATCCGCAAGGCCCAGGAGGACTTGACCGAGCTGCTTTCGGGGCTGGAGGCACACATCGACTATCCTGACGAAATCGGCGAGGACGAGGCGCTCTCCGGCCTGTGCGAGGGGCTGGACAAGCTGATTGCGCGGCTGGACGGGGCGATTGACGAGCGGGGCGCGCGCATCGTGCGCGAGGGATTGCGCGTGGCGCTGTGCGGGCGGCCCAACGCGGGCAAGAGCACCCTGTTCAATGCCCTTCTGGGCGAAGACCGGGCCATCGTGACCGATATACCCGGCACCACGCGAGACGTGCTGGAGGGGGCCTTCATGCTGGACGGCACGAACGTGCTGCTTCAGGACACCGCGGGCCTTCGCGACAGCGCCGATGCGGTGGAGCGCATCGGTGTGGAGCGCGCCCGGGCGGCGCTCGGCCGGGCGGATGTGGCGCTGCTGGTGGTGGATGCCTCGCAGGACCCGGACGATGAGGCGCTGGACCTCTTGCGCATGGAGGCGTCCTGCCCCTGCGCCGTGCTGCTCAACAAGGAGGACGCGGGCGAGCGCTTCACCGCTTCGCAGGCGGAGCGGCTTACGGACAAGCGGCCCATTTTGCGCGTGTCCGCGCGCGAGGGCGAGGGACTGGACGCGGTGCGTGAGTACCTGCGCGGCTTCCTTCGCAACCCCGATGAGCTGGCCCTCACCCATGAGCGCCACATGGCCGTGGCCCGGCAGGCGCTGGACAAGCTGCGCGACGCGCGGACGGGTCTGGCTTCGGGCGGGTTGATCGACCTGGCGGCCGTGGATCTGCACGAAGCGCTCTATCTGCTGGGACGCATCACTGGCGACCGCGTGGACGAAAAGCTGCTGGACGATATTTTTTCGCGTTTCTGCGTGGGAAAATAGGGTGGGCCGTGCCTGCAAGACGCCTTGCTGCTGGGCCTTCTGACAGGCAGGAAAGGACGCCTTGTTTGGCACGTTTTCCCGGCTGCGCCTCAGGCGCAGGGGGAAACGTGTCCTGACGAAAAGAACCGGCGCAACCGGATTGTTTGGACACGCTGTGGCGGCCAGGGGCTGCCGCATTTTTGATCCCGCGTCAATGCGCAAGAATCCTGTAAACATTTCATCTGTTTTTGTGCTATGCTGAGGGAGACAGACGGATGGGGAGGGAAAGCAGCATGGACGACATCCGGCTTGCAATGATCGGCACAGCCCTTGATTTCATTGAAACTCACCTGGAGGACGGCGTTGCTCTTGCGGATGTGGCACAGGCGGCGCACTATTCCAAATACCACCTTCATCGGGCATTTTCGGGTATTTTGGGCATAACCCCGCACCAATATGCCCGGAGGCGGCGGCTGACCGAGGCGGCGCGCCGTCTTGTCCGTTTCCAGACGCCTTTGCGGGATCTGGCGCCGATGGCGGGCTATCAAAGCCAGCAGGCGTTCAGCGACGCTTTTTGCGCCATGTACAAGATTCCGCCGGCGGAATACCGTCGCCTGCGCGTTTTCTATCCGCTGCAGCTTCCCATCCGCCTGAATCCCGAAGCCCCCTTATCCGCCATCCGTCCGGCGCAGGCAGAGGATATCCCGGCCTGGATGGCGCTTCTTGGTCAGGTGGTGGATGGGTATCCCAGGCTGGACGAGGCCGGGCACCTTTCCTGGCTCAAGGCTCGAATCGCGAGGGGAGAGGCCCTCCTCCTCAGCAGCGGAGACCGGGCGGCAGGCGCGGTCGGTTTTTGCCGCGCTACCGGCGCGGTCGACTATCTGGCCGTTCATCCGCAGTACCGCGCGCTGGGAATATCCGTGCAGTTGCTCAAGGCCGTGCGACGCAGGCTTTCTGAGGAGCGTGAGCTGAGCCTGACCACCTTCCGCGAGCGCGACCCGGCGGACCCCGGCTACCGGCGGGAATGGAAACGCCTGAATTTTCGGGAAGGCGAGCTGCTGGTGGAGTTTGGTTACCCCACCCAGCGCATGATCTGGTCCGTTCGAGACCGGTAGTCAGATGAAAAAGAACTGGAAATGCGACGCGGCCCTGTTTCTCATCAGTCAGAGCGCCACCCTTTTCGGCTCTACGCTGGTGCAGATGGCCATCGTATGGTATGCCACGGTTGCGACGGGCTCGGGGGCATGGGTGGCTGCCTTCAGCGTCTGCTCCTATCTGCCGCAATTCGCCGTTTCCTTCATCGGCGGCGTGTGGGCGGACCGGTTTCCCCGCAAGCGGCTCATAGCGGGAGCGGATCTGGGCATTGCCGGTGTAACGCTGATGATGATCCCGCTGATGCCTTTGCTTGCCGAAGGTGTAGCGCTTCTGTCCGCTCTTTTGACACTGTCGATGATCCGCTCCGTGGGCGCCGGCTTGCAGACACCGGCCGTCAACGCCACGGTCCCGCTCCTGGTACCCGAGGAAAAGCGCATGCGCTTTAACGGGATGAACGCCGCTGTGCAGTCTGCGGTGCAGTTCGCCGCTCCGGCCGTGGCGGGCGCGGTGCTCATCTCCGGCACCTTACGCTCCACCCTCTGGATTGACGTGGCCACTGCCGCTGTGGGTGTGGCGGTGCTTCTCTGCGTGTCGCTTCCCGCCCCTGAGAAAAAGCAGGACGCCCTGTGGCCAGCCCTGCGGGCGGGAGTAAGCTATGCCGTACGCGACAGAACGGTAGGCCGGCTGCTGGCCGTCTATGGCGCGTTTGTGTTTTTCTGCGTGCCCGGCGGCTTTCTGGCAGGCCTGCATGTGAGCCGCGTCTTTGGTGACAGCTATGAATATCTGACCGCGACCGAACTGGCCGGCTTTGCCGGAATGGCGGCCGGCGGCCTTTTGATGGGCCTTTGGGGCGGGTTTGCCAGGAAGGAACACACGCTGCTCGCCGGACTGGCTGCCTTTGGGACCCTGTCTATCCTCCTGGGATATTCCGCCCGCTTTGATATCTATCTGGGGGTCATGACGCTTTACGGCGTGGCGCTGACCACGGTGCAGACCGCAGTGTCCACCCTGCTGCAGACGCGATCGGCATCCGCCATGCAGGGACGTGTATCCGGGCTGATGGGGGCCGCTTATTCGGGCTGCATGCCGCTTGGAATGGCGGTCTTCGGCCTGCTGGCGGACCTGTTCCCGCTAAGAGGCATGATGGCCGTCTCCGGGGCGGCGCTGTTGCTCATGGCAGGGCTGGGTGCGATATTTGACTCGCGGCGGCTTCACTAAGAGAGGACCGCGGCATTTCCCGACCGTTTTTTCATGTTCTTCCCCACGCAAAAATTCCCATCAGCAGTTTACAGAGGCACAGTGACTATGATATAATAACAAAAACGCTTCAAGCCCTTGCCCAAATGGACCCGGCAAGCGAAAAAAGGAGGATTCCCAAGGATGAAAAAGGCTTTTTCTGTCGTTCTTGCACTGCTGATGGTGTTGAGCGTATGCACCTTTGCCAGCGCTGAAGGAAAGGATTACAGCGGCTACACCATCCGTATCTATTCCAACTCCAACTCCACCGAGCGCGCCACCTGGCTGGAGAACGCGGCCAAGGCTGCGGGCTTCACCATCTCGCTGGATGACAACAGCGTCATCTCCGGCGATACCGCCGCCATCCAGGCCGCCAATGAGAACAAGGACGGCGACATCATCTTCGGCCTGAATGAAACCCGCTGGTCTCAGCTGGTCAACGGCACCTACGAGAACCTCAAGGTGATGGACTGGACCCCCACCTGGGCCGACGAAGTGGGCGAATACAAATACGACGGCAAGGCCTATGGCCTGGTCATCCAGAACGTGCTGATGCTCTACCGCACTGACGAGCTGGGCACCAACGGCGAAAAGCTGAGCTTTGAGCACTGGGCCGACATCGTGGACTGCGGCTACACCTGGTACCGTCAGGGCAAGGTGGGCGGCACCACCAACTCCAACATCAACAGCGCCATGCTCTTCCCCTTCACCGATCCCGAATCCCCCGCGGGCGGTATCTCCGTGGAAGGCTGGAAGACCCTGTGGAACTACTGCGCCAACGGTATCTACACCGGCGACAGCTACGGCTTTGATCCGCTCAACCGCGGCGAGGTGCAGGTTTCTACCTTCTATTCCAGCTCTCTCTACGGCAACGTGGACAGCGCGGCCGACAGCTCCGAGCATCCGCTTCTGGGCACCCTGGAACCCGAAAACTGGGCGCTGGTAGATATCGCTGACGGCACCTACTACATCGCCGAGTACCTGGGCATTCTGGACCGCGAGAGCCGCACCCCCGAGGAGACGGAGGCTGTGGTGGCTTTCGCCGAGTGGTTCGGTTCCGCCGATACGCAGGCTGAATGGGCGGACGAGTTCGATTCCTTCCCCTGCAACACCGCCGCTGTGGCTGAAATCTACGACGAGACGCCCGCGATCTACACCCTGAAGAATTTCGCGCTGGAGACCGTCGAAGGCACCGACATGACCTATGCGGAATACGTGGGTGCGCATTCCAGCGAATGGACCAACATCATGACCAATCTGGGCTTCTACTGGGCCGACAACAGCGCTGCTCCCACCGAGCCCGACTGGGATAATCTGGACTGGTCCGTGCTGACGCAGGCTGCCGGCGAATGACGCTTTTGGCCGGCGTGAGCCGAAAAAAGCATTTTTCTCAATGAGCGATATGGCGGGCCTGAAGCCATCGGGCTCGCCATATCCATATTCTCAAAGAACATAAAGGGGGCTGTCGGCCGCATGATCGAACTGAAGGACATTGTGGTCAAGTTCGGTGATTTTGAGGCGCTGCACAACATCAACGTAGAGGTGCACGAAGGCGAGTTTTTCACCTTTCTGGGGCCGTCCGGCTGCGGTAAGACGACTACGCTGCGCACCATCACCGGCTTTATTGAGCCGGTTTCCGGCACGGTCAGCGTCAAGGGCGTGGATATTACCCATGTCCCCATTGAAAAGCGCAACATCGGCATCGTGTTTCAGAGCTATGCGCTTTTCCCCTCCATGACGGTCTATAACAACATCGCCTTCGGCCTGAAGGTGCAAAAGCTCAAAAAGCAGGAAATCGATGATAAGGTGCGCGCCATCGCCCGCAAGGTGGACCTGTCCGACGAACAGCTGGAAAAGGCGGTCAGCCAGCTTTCCGGCGGCCAGCAGCAGCGCGTGGCCATCGCCCGTGCGCTGGTCACAGGGCCCGCCATCATCTGCATGGACGAACCGCTGAGCAATCTGGACGCCAAGCTGCGCGTGCAGCTGCGCAATGAGCTGAAAAAGATGCAGCGCGACTTTGGCATCACCACCATCTATGTGACCCATGACCAGGAGGAAGCGCTCACCCTGTCGGACCGGATTGCCGTGTTCAACAAGGGGTTTATCGAGCAGATCGGCACGCCCAACGAGGTATACAACCACTCCAAGACGGAGTTTGTCTGCAACTTCATTGGCGACATCAACCGCCTGGAAGGGGAGGTAGCCGATGGCATGAAGCTGGACCCCGCGCAGCACCACTTCGTCAGGCTGGAGCGCATCCGCGTCAACCGCCCCGCGGACGATAACGAGCTGCGGCTGGACGGCGTGATCGAAAGCCGTGAATACTATGGCCTGTACATCAAGTATTATATTCATGTAGGCAGCCAGACCATCAAAGCGATTGAAAAGAACGACGGCATCAACATCTATGAGCCGGGCGAAAAGGTGACTGTGGGCATTCATCCCGTGGACGTGATGAGCTACGACGCCGCGCCCGACGCGCGCTAAAGGGGGCAGCCGCATGAACGCAAAGGCCTCCTCATGGTTCAAACCCAACCTGCTGGCCAAAACATTTGGCATCGCATTTTTTGTCTATCTGTTCTTCGGCTTCATGCTTCTGCCGTGCCTCAACACGCTGACGCAGATCTTTACCGTGAAAAACGCCGACGGCGTGACCGATCCCCTGGCTGTGATCCGCTTTTTCTTTGCGGGCAACATGCCCAAGTATGTATGGAATTCGCTCAAGCTGGCGCTGTGCCTGGTTGTGACGGTGAATATCGTGGGCGTCAGCATCGTGCTTTTGACGGAATACTTCGATATCAAGGGCGCGAAGATCCTGCGGCTGGGCTACATGACCACGCTGATCTATTCCGGCGTCGCACTGGTGACGGGGTATCTGTTCCTCTACGACAGCGACGGCATTCTGACCACCTGGCTGTATGAAATGTTTCCCAACATGGACCGCAACTGGTTTTCCGGCTTCAACGCGGTCCTGTTCACGATGACGTTCGCCTGCACATCCAACCATGCGCTGTTTCTGCGCAACGCCATCCGCGGCATTGACTACAACACCGTGGAGGCGGCGCGCAACATGGGCGCCAAGCCCTTCAAGGTGCTCACGCGCGTGGTGTTCCCCACACTGATTCCCACGATGTTTTCCCTCACGGTCATGACCTTCATCACGGGTCTGTGCGCCATGAGCGCCCCGACGCTGCTGGGCTATGACTCCATCAATCCGGAAATCGTGCGCCTGGCGGGCTCATCCGTGGCGGACGAGGCGTTTCCGCAGGCGCGTGCGGCGCTGCTTTCCATTTTGCTGGCCATGTTCACCATCGTTCTGCTCACGGTGCTGTCCAACTACGAGCGCAAGGGCCATTACCTAAGCGTGAGCAAGACCAAGGCCAAGCTGGTCAAGCAGAAGATCACCAACCCCGTGGCCAATGTGTTTGCACACATCTACGCCTACGTGCTGTTCATCATCTACATGACGCCCGTGGTGATGATCATCCTTTTCGCTTTCCAGAACTATCCCGCCATTCGCTCCAAAACGCTCAGCCTGAGCGATTTCACGTTGATCAACTTCTTCGGGTCGCAGGATTACGAGTTCATGACCAACCGCGGCAAGCTCAAGACTCGTCCCGACGCCATCTCCGGTCTGTTCGCCAATTCGGACACGGTAGGCGGTATCCGGCTGAGCTTCGTGCTTTCGGCCATCGCGGCGGCGCTGGCCTGCGTGATCGTGGTGGTGGCGGTCAACTACATCTTCAAAAACCGCGGTAAAAAGCGGTCCACCGTGCTGGAATACAGCCTGCTGTTCCCCTGGCTTTTGCCCACCATTCTGATCTGCTATTCCTACCGCACATTCTTCAACTCCGAGGATGTGTGGTATGTCTTCAACACCAACCTGTACATGCGCGAGAACGTGCGTTTCCTCATCATCATGGCCTATACGGTGGTCAAATTGCCATTCGCCCTGCGCATGATTAAGGCGGCGTTCTATGCCATCGACGAGGAACTGGAGGACGCGGCGCGCAATCTTGGCGCAAGCGGGCTGCTGACCTTCCTCAAGGTGAAGCTGCCCATTGTGCTTCCGAGCGTGCTGGCCGTCTTTGCCCTGAACTTCAACGCCCTCTTTACCGAATATGATATGTCCGCCACGTTTCACTCCAGCTATGGCAAGACTTACGCCATGATTATCCAGAACATGTGCGCTGAGGAGGGCCGCGACGGATACAACGTCAATGCTTCGGGGCGCAGATGCGCCTCTACGGTGTTTATCATGCTGGTGAGCGGGCTGATTCTGTACCTGGTGTACGGCGTGGGCGCGAGGGATCTGGCCGACCGTCTGGCTCTGAAGGAGAAGCGGCGAAAACGGCGAGAAAAGCTCATGGCCCGCTTCCGCGGCGGCGGAGAAAAGGCCGCAGCCTGATATGGGGCGGCATGGCATTTGCCATGCCGCCTTTTTTCATGCAGGCAGCGAAAAGAGCCGACGCGTCTTTTTCGACGCGACGGCCCTTTTGGATTGCGTATGAATCAGTACTTGCGCTTGCGTGCAGCCTCAGCCTTCTTTTTACGTTTCACGCTGGGCTTTTCATAATGCTCACGCTTGCGAGCCTCTGCCAAAACACCTGTGCGAGCACATTGACGTTTGAACCGCTTCAGAGCGCTTTCCAGGGATTCATTCTCGCGGATGCGTACCTCGGACACTGCTATCCCTCCCCTCGCTCATACCGCCTGGCCCCTTCACTGTGTCAAGGGCATACGGCGACCATACATTTATTATAGCGCTTATCCGCCAAGCCGTCAACCATGAATTTTGAACGAAACGTAAACTTCATGGACAGGAGCCGTGGAGCCTTATGCCATGCGCTCCGACAGCTTTTCACCGCCCAGCACATGATAGTGCATGTGCTTCACGGTCTGGCAGGCATTTTCCCCGCAGTTGTTGACGATGCGGTAGCCGCCCTCCTCCAGGCCCAGCGCTTTGGCTACCTTGGCGCAGGTGCGCAGGCAGGCCGCCAGCTCATGGTCAGTCAGGTCGGCATTGTGCGCCACGTCGGGCGTGTGCTTTTTGCTCACCACCAGCACATGCGTGGGGGCCTGTGGGTTAATGTCGTGAAAAGCGTAGGTATCCTCATCCTCATAGACCTTCTTGGACGGGATTTCCCCCGCTATGATCTTGCAGAACAGACAGTCCGTCATGTCAATCCTCTCCTTTTGCGTGATGCTTATGGCAGATATTCTACAACCGTACCCGCCATTCCTTCTTCGGTAAGCGCCTCAAGCCGCACCAGCGCCAACGCGCCGGGCCGGCCATTCTGTGCACGTACGTGGATGTATTCGGGGGTATATCCCTCTGCTCCGCCGTCATCCGGCAGCGATTCCTCCAGAAGCACCTGTGCCACCTGGCCAAGGAAGCCCTCGCGGTAGCGGCAGGACAGCTTTTCGCCCAACGCAATCAGCCGGTGGACGCGCTGGGCCTTCGCTGCCTCATCCACCTGGCCGTCCATCGTGGCGGCCGGGGTACCCTCGCGCGGGCTGTAGGGGAACACATGCAGGCGGCTGAAGCCCACCTGCTCGCAGAAATCCAGCGTTTCCTGAAATTCCGCTTCCGTCTCACCGGGAAAGCCCACGATCACATCCGTAGTAAAGGCAGCCTGGGGCCACATTCCCCGGATGCGCGCCACGGCCTCCAGAAACTGACGGGTGTTATATCCGCGCTTCATGCGGGCGAGCACCGCGTCGCTGCCGCTTTGCAGCGCCAGATGGAACTGGGGACACAGTTGCGGCAGGGCTCCAAGCGCCTCCACAAAGGCCTGTGTGGCCACCCGTGGTTCCAGCGAACCCAGGCGCACACGGCGTACCCCCGGCGCTTCGCATGCGGCCTCTACCGCCTGCGCCAGAGAGGGACGGCCCGGCAGGTCGCGGCCATAGCTGGTCAAATGAATGCCGGTCAGCACCAGCTCCTGAAAGCCCGCCTGAGAAAGTGCCTCCGCTTCCCTGCGAATCTCTTCCAGCGGCCGGGAACGCACGCCGCCGCGCACGCTGGGAATGATGCAGTAGGTGCAGCGGTTGTCGCAGCCCTCCTGAATCTTCATCACGGCGCGGGTATGGCCCTCGTGGCTGTGGATGCTCAGTGGCTCGTAGGGTGAGTTGCTCACGCCCTCCACCGCCACCATCTGCATACCCTCGCGCACAGCCTGCTCCAGCAGCTCCACCACCCGGGCGCGGTACTGCGTGCCCAGAATGAGCCTCGCGCCCGTTTCGCGCAGAGCTTCGCCCATGCGCTGCGCCAGGCATCCGGTGACTACCAGTTCCGCGCCGGGGTTGCGCCGGCGGCAGCGGCGGATGGCCTGCAGGCTCTTTTTGTCCCCCGTACCGGTCACGGTGCAGGTATTGACCACGTATACGTCTGCCGGCGCGCCCGCGGGTGCCACAGCATAGCCGTGGCGCTCAAACTCCTCCAGCATGGCCTGGCTGTCGTACTGATTGACCTTACATCCCAGCGTGGTAAAGCATACGGTCTTTTGCATGCGTCTGCTTTCGCTCCTTTATCACATCTCGCCCATAGCGGCCCACAATACGCTCAGGGCACACAGGCCCGCCGTTTCCGTGCGCAGGATGCGCGGCCCCAGCGTTACGCTGACCGCGCCACGTGCACGCAGGGCCTCCCATTCCTCTGCGGCTATTCCGCCTTCCGGCCCGATGACCACGGCCACCCGGCCAGGCCGGCCATGATGCGCCGCAAAATCGGCTATCGCCCGGCTCATGGGCAGGGCACGTTCCTCCTCCCAGGCGGTGAGCAGCAGGTCCGGCGGGTCCTTTTTCAGTGCCTCCAGCGCCTGACGGAAGGCCTGCGCAGGCTCAATTTGCGGCACGTGCGCGCGGCCGCTCTGCTTGGCTGCCTCCAGCGCGATACGCGACAGACGATCGCGGCGGCTGTCCTTGCCTCCACGCGCCACGCAGCGCGTCATCTCCACGGGCCACAGCGCCCATACACCCAGCTCGGTGGCCTTCTGCACAATCCATTCCAGCTTGTCCGACTTTGGCAGGCCCTGAATCAGCGTGACCTTTGCACACGGCTCCGGCGAGGGGAGGGCCGAAAGCACGCGCGCCTCGCAGGCGCGGTCGTTCACCACTTCCAGCTTAGCGCTCCACAGCGTCTGGCCGTCCAGCAGCACAATCTCCTCGCCGGGGCGCAGACGCAGCACGCGCGCGGCATGCGCGCTTTCCTCCGGGGAAAGCACGGCTGTCTTTCCTGCCGACGCGGGGTGTTCCACATAAAAACGATGCATCATGCCGCCTCGTTTCTCAGTGCCAGAGCGACCCACTCGCCCTTCTCCAGGCGGTCCGCCACCACATAGCCCGCCGCCAGCGCGGCGTCCAGCACATCCTGCTCCCGCTCGCGGATGATGCCGGAGCAGATCAGCAGGCCGCCCTTTGCAAGATGGCGGGTGAGCGGCGCAGCCAGCATGCGGATGGCGTCGGCCACAATGTTGGCCACGGCCAGGTCGCAGGGCATGGCCTCGCTTTTGCACAGATCGCCCTCCACGGCGCGCACGCGGTCCTCCACATGGTTCAGGACGATATTTTCACGCGCCACCTTGACCGCCGCAGGGTCGATGTCGATGGCCAGCACCTCTCTGGCGCCCAGGCGCGCCGCCGCAATGGCCAGGATGCCGCTGCCGGTGCCTACATCCATCACGCGCATATCGTTCTTGAGGTGCTTTTCCAACAGCTGCATGCACATGTTGGTCGTCTCGTGCGTGCCGGTGCCGAATGCCATGCCGGGGTCCAGTTCAATGATCAGATCCTCCGGGCTGGGCTGGTACGCCTCCCAGGTGGGCTTGACCACCAGATGCGTGCCGATACGGAACGGCTTATAATACTTTTTCCAGTTTTCAGACCAGTCTTCATCCTTGACGCCGCTCAGCTCCAGGCGCAGGGTGCCCAGGTCGGCGCCTCCCTGCGCGCGCAGCTGCTCCAGATGGGCGCGCACGGCCTCAATCGTTTCCCGTTCCTTTTCGCCGCGTTCAAACCACGCCTTCACCAAAACGTCATCGGGCATGGCGTCGATCATGGCAGGGTCGTACAGTTCCCAGTACACGCCCGGCTGACGGGGGTCGGGCACATCCGCGCGGTCCACGATTTCGCATCCCGCCGCGCCCAGCGCCATCATTTCATCGCTGACCAGGTCGCTCCCAAAGGTGGTGGTATGGACCACCGCTTCCAGCCATTCCAAGGTAAGGCACCTCCGCATCTTCTTGGGTCCAAAAGCGCCCAGGGCGCCTGGCGCCTTGGGCTTTTGGATCAGTTGTTGAATATTTCCTTGATTTTGTCGGCGAAGGTCTTGCGTCCTTCGTATTCCTTGCCGCCCAGGCTCTGCTCCAGTTGGCGGAGCAGGTCCTTCTGCCGCTCGTTCAGCTTACGGGGCACCTCCACATGCACGGTGAGGATGAGATCGCCCTTGAGCCCGTTTTTCAGCGAAGGAATGCCCTGTCCCTTGATGCGGAACTGCGTACCCGTCTGCGTACCTTCGGGAATCCGCTGCTTCACGGGCTTTTCCAGCGTGGGGACGTCGATCTCCGCGCCCAGGGCCGCCTGGGTGATGCTGATGGGCATATCCAGGAGAATGTTATTGCCGTCGCGCTTGAACAGCCGGTGCGGCTTGACCGTTACGGTAATGTACAGGTCTCCCGCAGGGCCGCCACGCATGCCGGGCTCGCCCTCGCCGCGCTTGACCAGGCTCACGCCGTCCTGAATGCCGGCGGGGATACGCAGCTTCAGGCTGCGTTTGCGCCGCACACGACCGGTGCCGCCACAGGTCTGACAACGGTCCTTGATGATCTTGCCCTCGCCGTGACAGGTGGGACAGGTACGGACCGTGACCATGAAGCCGCCGCCCGTGCGCACCTGGCCCGAGCCTTTACAGGTGGGGCAGGTCTGGGGCTGGGTACCGGGCTTGGCGCCCGTACCGCCGCACGCATCGCAGTTTTCGTTGCGGAAGAAATCGACCGACTTTTCGCAGCCGAAAGCCGCCTCCTCGAAGGTGATGGTGATGCGGTGCTGCAGGTCATTGCCCTGGACAGGACCGGCCCGCCGCGCACTGCCGCCCATGCCGCCAAAGAAGGTATCAAAGATGCTTTCAAAGCCGCCCATGCCGCCAAAGCCGCTGAAATCAAAGCCACCTGCGCCGCCGCCGCCCATCTGCGGGCCGTCAAAACCGAACTGGTCGTAGCGTTTGCGCTTTTCGGGGTCGCTGAGGACCTCATTGGCCTCGTTGAGCTCCTTGAAGCGCTCTTCGGCGTTTTTGTCGTTGGGATGCAGGTCGGGATGGCATTCCTTGGCTTTCTTGCGGTACGCGCTTTTGATTTCGGCCTCGGAGGCATCCTTGCTTACGCCCAACACCTCATAATAATCGCGCTTTGCCAAAAAGCTCACCTACTTACTTTCAAAACATGCTGTATATACAGACCGAATGCCCCGGCGCGCGTGAGGGAGGGGGTTCCTCCCCCGCGCCGGGGCTGATCGGGGCCATGCGGTCCCGAATTACTTCACTTCCGCGTCGGCGTCGATGGTGCCGTCCTCGTTGACCTGCGGGCCCTCGCCGGCGCCGGGCTGGCCGCCCTCCTGCTGATAGAGCTTTCCGAAGATCTGGTAGACCTTCTGCGTCATGCTCTCCATCGCATTCTTGATGGCTTCGGTGTCGCCGCCCTCGCGCACCTTCTTGAACTCGTCGATCTCGTGCTGGGCGGTCTCCTTATCGGCGCTGTCGAGCTTGTCGCCGTTTTCACGAAGCTGCTTTTCCATCTCGTAGATGAGGGTGTCGGCACGGTTCTGCACCTCGACCTCTTCCTTGCGCTTCTTATCCTGCTCGGCGTACTGCTCGGCTTCCTTCACGCGCTGGTTGATCTCCTCCTCGGTCATGTTGGTGGAAGCGGTGATGGTGATCTTCTGCTCGTTGCCGGTGCCCTTGTCCTTGGCGCTGACGTTTACGATACCGTTGCGGTCGATGTTGAAGGTCACCTCGATCTGCGGCACGCCGCGCGGCGCAGCGGGAATGCCGGTCAGCTGGAAGCGGCCCAGGGTCTTGTTGTCGTAGGCCATGGGGCGCTCGCCCTGCAGCACATGGATTTCCACGGCGGTCTGGCCGTCAGCCGCGGTGGAGAACACCTGCGACTTGCTGGTGGGGATGGTGGTGTTGCGCTCGATGAGCTTGGTGAAGATGTGGCCCTCGGTTTCAAGGCCCAGGCTCAACGGCGTCACGTCCAGGAGCAGTACGTCCTTGACTTCGCCGCCCAGCACGCCGGCCTGAATGGCAGCGCCCACAGCCACGCACTCATCGGGGTTGATGCCCTTGAAGGGCTCCTTGTTGGTAATCTTCTTCACTGCTGCCTGCACAGCCGGGATACGGGTGGAGCCGCCCACCAAAATGACCTTATCAATCTGGTCCGGGGTGAGGTTGGCATCCTTGAGCGCCTTGTTCACGGGGCCGATGGTCTTTTCCACCAGATCCGCGGTCAGTTCGTCAAACTTGGCGCGCGTCAGCGTCATATCCAGATGCTTGGGACCGGTGGCGTCGCTGGTGATGAAGGGCAGGTTGATGTTGGTGGACATCACGCCGGAGAGGTCGATCTTGGCCTTCTCGGCAGCTTCCTTCAGGCGCTGATAGGCCATCTTGTCCTGACGCAGGGCAATGCCGTTTTCCTTCTTGAAGGTGTCGGCCACGTAATTGATGATGCGCTCGTCGAAGTCGTCGCCGCCCAGGCGGGTATCGCCGTTGGTGGCCAGCACTTCAAACACGCCGTCGCCGATCTCCAGCAGGCTTACGTCGAACGTGCCGCCGCCCAGGTCGTACACCAGAATCTTCTGGCCGCCTTCCTTGTCCAGGCCATAGGCCAGAGACGCAGCGGTAGGCTCGTTGATGATACGCAGCACTTCCAGGCCCGCGATGCGGCCGGCATCCTTGGTAGCCTGGCGCTGACTGTCGCTGAAGTAAGCAGGCACGGTGATAACAGCCTGAGTGACCGTTTCGCCCAGATAGCTCTCGGCGTCAGCCTTCAGCTTCTGCAGAATCATGGCGCTGATTTCCTGCGGGGTGTATTCCTTGCCGTCGATGTTTACCTTGTGCGAGGTACCCATCTCACGCTTGATGGAAATCACGGTGCGGTCGGGGTTGGTGATGGCCTGACGCTTGGCGATCTGGCCCACCAGACGCTCGCCGTCCTTGGTAAAAGCAACCACGGAAGGCGTGGTGCGCGCACCCTCAGCGTTGGGGATAACAGTAGGTTCGCCGCCCTCCATGACGGCCACACAGCTATTGGTAGTACCCAGGTCGATACCGATGATCTTAGACATATGCTTTATCCTCCTCAAAATGCTTGCGCGCTTGCGCAAATTTGGTAGTTGTCCGTTTTGGAAATCTATGTAATGCGGCGGTGCCGCTTACCGGGGAAAGAGGCCGTTATTCAGGAACGACCTTCACCATCGCATGGCGAAGCACCGTGCCCTCCATCTGGTAGCCCTTGAGCAAGACCTCGCAGACGGTACCGGGTTCGCCGTCTTCCGGCGCGCCCTGCATCACCGCGTTTTCCAGATTGGGATCGAACTTCTCACCCTGTCGGCTGATGGGGGTGATGCCGCGCTTTTCGAATGCCTCACACATTTGCCGAAGCACCATTTCCACGCCGCTTTTCAGCGAATCGCCCTCGCCGGCGTTTTCGCCCGCAGCGGTGATGGCGCGCTCCAGATTGTCAATGACCGGCAAAAGCGTGGTGGCAAACGCCCGCGCCCCGTCGTCAAAGGCCTCCTTGCGGACATTCTGGTTGCGGCGCCGGAAGTTTTCAAAGTCCGCCTGCACGCGCTGGGCCATGGCCAGGTATTCTTCCTGCTTGGCGATGGCGGCAGCGAGCGCCTCGGCCGCTTCGGCAGCGGCGGTGTCCTGCGCCATTTCCTCCTTGGCCTGCTCGTGAGCCTCGTCGGCGTCCATGGCGGTTTCCACGGCTGCTTCCATGGTCTCAACAGCCTCTTCCGCTTCGCTGGCCTGCGGCTTTTGCGTAACGTCCTGCATGGTGTCCCCTCTTTGCTTTCTTTTCTTCTTTGCCATATTGTTTTACTCCTTGTCCTGCCTGAGCAGGTCGGTGAGCTGCTTGCCCATGGCGCTGAGCACGCTGAGCACCCGTCCATACTGCATGCGCGTGGGACCGATGACGCCGATGGTGCCATGGGTGTTGTCACTCAAGCGGTAGGTAGCCGTGACCAGCGAGCAGTCTTCCAGTTCCGGAACACCGGTTTCGGGACCAATACGCACGGTGAAGGCCATCTCGCCATGGTTTTCCATCAGCTTGAGCAGCTTATCCTTGGTTTCCAGCACGCTGAGGAAGCAGCGGGCCTTTTCCACATCCGAATACTCGGGAAAGTTGAGGATGTTGCTGGCGCCGCCCAAGGTGAGCTTGGCCTTGCCGCCCTCGCTGTCCACCGCGTCCAGAAATTCCGCCACACCGCTGAGCACCGGGCGCTCTGCCTGCATGTCGCGCTCCGTTTCCTTAATCAGGGTCAGCGCCTCGCTCAGCGTATGACCGCTGAGCCGCTCGGTCAGCGTGCGGCTGACAGCGTAGAGCGCATCGGAATCCATATCGTTGCCCACGCGGATCACGGAATCCCGCATGATACCGCCATCGGTAACGATCACCAATAGCGCGCTCTGGCTGCTCACCGGTACCAACTGCAGCGTACGGATGCGAAGCTCCGCACCCTTGGGGCTCATCACCAGCGATGTGTAATGCGTCAACCCCGACAGCACTTGCGCCGCACGGCTGATCACATCCTCCATCTGCTGCGCACGGTTGGTAAAGTAGGCGCGCACATCCGCGGCATCACCGGTGCGGATGGACCCGTTTTTAAGCAGCTGGTCCACATACAGCCGATACGCCTTGGCGCTGGGGATGCGCCCCGCGCTCACATGCGGCTGGTCCAGATAACCCAGTTCCTCCAGATCGCTCATCTCGTTGCGGATGGTAGCCGAGCTCAGACCCATCTCATATTTTTTGGAGATGGTGCGGCTGCCCACCGGAATGGCGGTCAGGATATAGTCATCGATGATCGCCTGCAGAATGCGAAACTTACGTGCGTCCATCGTCATCCTTTCCACCTCCCTGACGGTATGTTTCACGCTTCCGGATTGTTAGCACTCGTTAAGGTCGAGTGCTAACACATGCATATCATATGCCAGTGGTCCCTGTTTGTCAAGTGCTTTTGAAATTTTCTTGCTCGAATTCAACATTTGTTCATAATCGGTTCAACCATGGTATAATGCGTAGATGGAAAGGAGGCGTAGCGCCTTGAAGTCGAGCCGCCTGTTTCAAATTGTTTATGAGCTGATGAGCGGGGAACGCATGACTGCGCCGGAGCTGGCGCGCCGGTTGGAGGTTTCGGTACGCACCATCTACCGCGACGTGGAGGCCCTGTGTCAGGCGGGCGTACCCATCGCAACCGGGCAGGGGCAGGGCGGGGGCATCCGTCTGATGGACGGCTATGTGCTGGATCGCGCCCTGATGAGCGCGTCCGAACAGGAGCGTCTGATGCTGGCGGTCAAGGCGCTTGGCAACGCAGCCGGCGACAGCGGCGAACTGCTGCAAAAGCTGGGCGCGCTGTTTCGCACGCCCGAGGCAGACTGGCTGTCGGTCGATCTGGATCGCTGGGGCCAAAGCGGAAAGCAGGATATGCGCTTTGATTTGATCCGCAGGGCCATTCTGGAAAAGCGGGTTCTGGCCTTTCACTATGCGGGGACAAATGGCCTGCGAACCCGGCAAGTTCAGCCGGGGCGGCTGTGCTTCAAGTCCTCGGCCTGGTATCTGCAGGCAATATGCCTGGAACGCCGGGAGTGGCGCACCTTCAAGCTCACCCGCATGAGCCGTCTGCGCCTGACGGGGGAGTGCTTCCCGGAAACCCTCGTCCCTCCACCGATCGAACCCGCCTCCGGCGGACCCACCGAGTGCGAAGTGACGCTGCGCTTTCCGGCGGATGCGGCCTTTCGCGTATATGACGAATTTTCCGGCGAATCGATCCGCATCGGGCAGGACGGCTCCTTCATCGTGAATGCGCGTATGCCGCTGGGAGACGGCTGGCTGTACGGCTATCTGCTGTCTTTCGGCGGGGCTGCTGAGGTGCTATCTCCGCTGCATGTGCGCAGGGGGCTTGCGCAGTTTGCCCGGATGGCGTGCCAGCGCTATGAAAAAGATGTGCCGGAAGTATCAAACCTGACGGAGGATGTCAGGTTTGATGTGTTACCCTGTTCCTGTCCCCCGGAGGAACAACAGGATGGACAGGAGGCTTGTATTATATTGGAACAGAAATTTTGTCAAAGCTGCGGCATGCCCCTCACCGGCGCTCCGCAGGAGCTGGGCACCGAGAAGGACGGCTCTCCCAATCCCGACTACTGCACCTACTGCTATCAAAACGGAGCCTTTACCCGAGACTGCACCATGCAGGAGATGATCGATTTCTGCACGCCCATCATGGCCCAAAACCACCCGGGCATGACCGAGTCGGATGCGGCCGCGCGGATGCGGAGCTTCTTTCCCCGGCTGAAGCGCTGGAAGAGAGAAGTCTGAGCGAAACAGCAAAATAACCCCGATAAAAAATAGTGCATAGAAATCGGCCCTTGAATGAAGCCCAGACAGCTTCTTTCAAGGGTCGATTCGCCTGGTTGTTTTCGTTTTTTGTGGAAGCTGCTCCTGCCTTTTCTATTTGCAAAGCGCCCCGGCCTGCTGACAAAGGGCCCCCAGGAGCCTGAGAACCCGGTGTCTCCATCATTTGCATCATCCCAACAGTCGCGCTCGGGGCTTCGTTGCATTCGCAAATACCGGCGCCGCTGGCGCTGACCACATGCGGTCCTTGTATTTCTGCTCGCATCTTCGGGTCGCTTGGCACATCGCGCAACGCGGCTCATGGCGCGGATGCTCCCCTCCGGTGCTCAAAGTCTTTTCGACATGCGTTGCAAGCGCCAGAAGGGAGCGGGAAACGAAGATCTTCCTTTCCAAAGCGCATGTATCACAACGCGGCAAACGGACATATATGGCCTTTTCCGCTACATCAGGGCACGCCGCGCATTTTCCAGCCGCTGCAGATACAGCCTGTAGATCAGCTCAATCAAAAAGGCCTGCGCGCTTACAGCTGTGCCCGCCCCGCCGAATCCACCGCAAAGCAGCGTGATGTCCGCCAGAACGCTCAACGACATTTTTGCCAGAGGTGAAATCAAAATCAGGTAGCATCCCCTGCTGTGTACCAGCCTGGCCAAATCCGTCAGAAAGGCGGGCGCGTCGCTTTGCACAAACAGGATCACCGCATCACGGGCTGTAACCATGGCACAGAGCTTGCGCTGCTCATGCGCGTTGAGCGCGCACTGAACCTTTGGCATGGCGAGCATCAGCTGCCGGTAGGCGCCAAACGTCGATACCATCGATTTGCCCGCGCCCAGCACAAGGATGCGGTCGGCCAGCATCAGCCTCCGCACGGCCTCGTCCAACAGGCTGGGATTAAGCAACTGATAGGTTTCGCGCAGCGCGTTGAGACAGCTGTCGTAAATATGCCTGACCTGAACGGCAACGGGATCGTCATCCGCTATGGGTGGATCGCTTTTCTGCTCTCTGGCGCACAGACTTACCGCCAGCGCTGTGCGAAAATCGCGATACCCGCTTACGCCCAGCGTGCGGCAGAAGCGGAATACGGTGCTGTCCACCACTTTGCACTCCCGGGCAAGGGTGCTGATGCTCATATCCAGCACGTCTTTCCCATGTTCGAGTACGTAGTCCGCAATGTTCTGTTCCATACGGGTAAACGTGTCATAACGGTGGCTGATAGCGGCGAAAATGTCCTCGTACTTCACGAAAACTTCTCTCCTTGCAAAACAAGTTGTTTCAGGTTGTATTAATTGTAACATTTATACAAATTTCTGTCAATTACAAAAATACATTTAGCAGTAAATTGCTTCTTATGGAAATGCCTGTTTTGTTTTAATCCACGCTTTGCGCGCGTGCTTGCGAATGGTGACGAAGCGTGCTACAATAAGGCGAAACCACATCATGCGGCATGGCGAGGAGGAAGCATGAATAACATTACCGACATGATCGCCGAGGGAAAGGGAAAGCGCCTCTATGCCACTGAAAACCCTGACGAGGCGGTGGTCTACTATCGTGATGAAACTTTTGCCTTCCACGGGCTCAAGCGCGGGCGCATCATCGGCAAGGGCGAGATCAATAATCTAATATGCGAATACATGTTTACCCTGCTGACCCAAAAAGGTGTGCCCAACCACTTTATCCGGCGCATCGATAACCGTTGTTCGCTGATCAAACGGGTGGAGATCATCCCCGTAACCATTAAGGTGCGCAACATCGTGGCCGGCAGTCTGGCCAAACGCATCGGATACCCGGACGGTACGCGCCTGAAAAATACCGTGGTGGAATACTGCCTCAAGGACCCGGAGCTGGAAGATCCGCTGGTGAATCTGACCCATATCACCGCCATGGAGATTGCCACGGCGGAGGAGATGCGCCGCATGGAGGAAATGAGCCTGCGGGTCAACGATATTCTGAGCGAATGCATGCGTGAAATCAACATCGAGCTGATCGATTTCAAGCTGGAATTTGGCCGCTTTCACGGTGAAATTCTCCTGGCGGACGAGGTATCGCCCGATACGTGCCGTTTCTGGGATGCGCGTACCCATGAGCCGCTGGATATCGATCGTTTCCGTCATGACCTGGGCGACGTGGAGGAAGCCTACCGCGAGGTGCTGCACCGCCTGACGGGCAATGTGCTCAAAAATACCGAGGAGGAATGACGCTATGACCCCCTTCAGCGGCAAGACGCTGATGATCACCGGCGGCACCGGCTCCTTTGGCGAGGCGGTGCTCAAACGCTTTTTGGATACCGATATCGCTGAAATCCGCATTTTCAGCCGGGATGAAAAAAAGCAGGATGACATGCGCCATCACTACCAGAATGATAAAATCAAATACTACATTGGTGATGTGCGCGAGCTTTCCAGCGTGAAAAACGCCATTCACGGCGTGGATTATCTCTTTCATGCGGCGGCGCTCAAGCAGGTGCCCTCCTGTGAGTTTTTCCCGATCGAAGCGGTTAAAACCAATGTGCTGGGCGCGGATAATGTGCTCACCGCCTGCATTGAGGAAGGTGTGCGCAAGGTCATTTGCCTCTCCACCGACAAGGCGGCCTATCCCGTTAACGCCATGGGCACATCCAAGGCCATGATGGAGAAGGTGTTTGTTGCCAAGGCGCGTACCGTCAGCCCCGAGCGTACGCTCATCTGCGGCACGCGCTATGGAAATGTCATGTGCTCGCGCGGGTCGGTGATCCCGCTGTTTATCGATCAGATCCGGTCGGGGCAGCCCCTTACCGTGACGAGCCCGGACATGACCCGTTTCATCATGAGCCTGGAGGAGGCCGTAGAGCTGGTGCTGTTCGCCTTCGAGCACGCGCACAGCGGCGATATTCTGGTCAAAAAGGCCCCCGCCTGTACCATCGGTGTGCTGGCCCAGGCGGTGAAAGAGCTGTTTCATGCGCCGGACCATCCCGTGCGCATCATTGGCATCCGCCATGGCGAAAAGATGTATGAAACGCTGCTGACCAACGAAGAGTGCACGCACGCTGAGGATATGGGCGATTTTTACCGCGTGCCCTCCGACGCGCGTGACCTGAACTACGATAAATACGTTGTGACCGGTGAGCAGGACCGCAATGTGCTGACCGAATTCAACTCCAGCAACACCCGGCTTTTGAGCGTGGAGGAAGTGAAGGAAAAGCTTCTGGCTCTCGACTACATTCAACAGGCGCTCGCTGCATGGGACAGGCTCTGAGCAGGGCGGAGGGGGCGCAGCAGGCAGCTGCCGCGTCCCTTTTTGCAGGCTGGCAGGAAAAGCTGATCGCCTCCGCGCTGGAAGGGGCGATGGGCGGCGTGTGGATGCTGGAGGACACGCCCGGCGGCGCCCTGGCTGAATGCGGGGATTTTCTGTTCCTCGAAGCGCGGGACAGCCAGACTGCGCGAAACCTGCTGATGGCGTGGAAGCGAGAGCACGCGGGGCGCTACGCCATTCTTGTGGCGCGCGACCCCGCATTGTCAGCGCTGGCGCCTGAGGTGTTCGCGGGCGATGCGGCGCTTACGAGGCGCTATGCCTTTCACAAGGGCGGCGAGGCCTTCGACCGGGAACGCCTGGCGTGCTTTGCCGCCTGTGCGCCTGCGGACGTGGAACTGCGGCCGTTTGACCGGGAGGCCTGCCGCTTGGCCATGCAGGCGCCCTGGTCGAGGTCCTTCTGCGAACAGTTCCGTGACGAGGACGACTTTTTGGCCCGCGGACTGGGGGTGGCCGCATTGCGGGATGGCGAGCTGGTAGGCGGGGCGTCGTCCTACGTGTGCTTCAGCGGCGGCATCGAGCTGCAGGTGGAAACCCGCAAGGACATGCGCAGGCGCGGCGTGGCGCTGGCCTGCTGCGCCCGGCTGATCCTGACCTGCCTGGACCGTGGCCTCTATCCCAGCTGGGACGCGGCCAATCTGGAATCGGTTGCACTGGCCCGGCGGCTGGGCTACCGCCCTGCCGGACCCTATGACGCATGGGAGCTATACCGCTCTCCTCAGACACAAAAAGACGGGGAAGGGCTTTTCCCGCCTGAAAAGCCCAATAACCCCTGACGACGCATCGCTTATTGAGGAGGATTCCTATGGCGCTTTTCAAGCGGCATGAGTTCAGCCAAAACAGCATCACCGAGGGCGTAATCTGGAAAAACCTGCTGGCATTCTTCTTTCCCATCCTGCTCGGAACCTTCTTCCAGCAGCTGTATAACACTGCCGATGCCGTGATTGTGGGCAAATTCGTAGGCAAGGAAGCGCTGGCTGCCGTGGGAGGCGCCACAGGCACGCTGGTCAACCTGGTGGTGGGCTTCTTTGTGGGCCTTTCCTCCGGGGCGACGGTCATCCTCTCTCAGTTCTACGGCGGGCGGCGCGACCGCGAGGTCAGCCAGGCGGTACATACCGCCGCCGCGATGTCGCTGGCGGGGGGCGCGCTGTTCACGGTGCTGGGCATCGTGTTTTCCCCTGTGATTCTGCGCTGGATGGGTACCCCGGCGGATGTGCTGGTCCATGCCGAGGTGTATGTGCGCATCTACTTTGCCGGCATGATTCCTTCGCTCATCTACAACGTGGGTGCGGGCCTGCTTCGTGCCGTGGGCGATTCCCGGCGGCCGCTGTATTTCCTCATCAGCGCCTGCATGGTCAACATCGTGTTGGACGTGCTGCTGGTGGTGGGCCTGGAGATGGGCGTGGCCGGCGCCGCGCTTGCCACCATCTTTTCTCAGGCGGTCAGCGCCGTGCTGGTGGTGCTCACCTTGCTGCGCTCCCGTCAGGCCTATCGCCTGGAACCCAGAAAAATCCGCTTCTATGGCAATCTGCTGGACCGCATTGTGCGCATCGGCTTTCCGGCAGGGTTGCAATCGGTCATGTATTCCCTCTCCAACATCATCATCCAGGCCAGCATCAACGCCTTCGGCACCGATATCGTGGCCGCCTACACGGCCTACGGCAAGCTTGACGGACTGTACTGGATGATGATTAACGCCTTTGGCGTATCCATTACCACTTTTGTGGGACAGAACTTCGGCGCGGGCAAGTACGACCGTATGCGCCGAAGCGTGCACGTGTGTCTGCTGATGACCTTCGGCGCCACGGCGCTGATGAGCGGCTTTTTTCTGCTGCTGGGCGAGCCGCTCTACCGCCTGTTTACCGATGATGCGCAGGTGATAGCGCTGGGCATGCAGATTTTACGGTTGCTGGTTCCCACGTATGTGACCTACATCTGCATTGAGGTACTGGCCGGCGCGGTGCGTGGAACAGGCGATTCGCTCATTCCCACGCTCTTTACGCTCACGGGCGTTTGCCTTCTGCGCGTGGCGTGGGTGATGGGGGTGGCCCCCGCCTATCACAGCCTGACGGTGGTGCTGCTCAGCTACCCCATCACGTGGACGATCACCTCGGTGCTGTTTGTGATTTACTATCTCAAGGGTGGATGGCTCAAGCGCAGCATCAGCAAGGCGAAGCTGGAGGCTTGAGCCGTCGTTGGGCGCCTCAGGGCGCGACCGCCACCTTGAGCACCCCGTCCAGGCGGTTTTCAAAGATGCGGTAGCCTTCTTCAATGTCGGCAAGCGTGCAGCGGTGAGTAATGAGCGGCGTGGTATCGATCTTGCCCTGTTCGATCAGACGCAGGGTTTCGGCGCAGTGGCAGCCATCCACCCCACCGGTTTTGAAAATCAGGTTTTTGCCGTACATATCGGGCAGCGGCAGCGTTTGCGGGCCGTCGTAGAGGGCTACGATGGTCACGGTGGCGTTGGGCCTGGCACAGGTCCATGCCATGCGGAAGGTATCCGGCGTGCCGGCCACCTCCAGCACCGCGTCCGCCCCGCCATGGTCGGAATGCTGACGCACAAAGACTTCCAGCGATTCAGGCGGCGTGGTGAGCACCTCCGGGTGGTGGCTGCGCACGAAGACCAGGCGCAATGGGTCCGCGTCGCATACGATCACGCGGCGCGGATGCTTGAGCAGTACGCATTGCAGCGTACATAGCCCCGTCGGTCCCGCACCGATGATCAGCACGGTATCCTCCGGTCCGATATTCCCGATCTGTGCGGCCCAATACCCGGTCGCCAGCACGTCGCCCACCAGCAGGGCCTGCTCGTCGGTCACAGAGGAGGGGATGCGGTCCAGCCCCTGGTCGGCGTAGGGCACGCGCACATACTCGGCCTGTCCGCCGTCAATGCGGCAGCCCAGCGCCCATCCACCGTTGGGATCGGTGCAGTTGTTCACCCAGCCGTGGCGGCAGAAATAGCACGTGCCGCAAAAGGTTTCCACGTTGACGGTCACGCGGTCGCCCGGCTTTACGCGGGTAACGCGGGAGCCGGTTTCCTCCACCACACCCACCATTTCGTGTCCGACGGTGATGCCGGGCACAGCCTTCGGCACGCTTCCACGCCGGATGTGGAGGTCGCTGGAGCAGATACTGGCCAGCGTGACGCGCACGATGGCGTCCCGGCTGTCCTGAAGGGTGGGGCGGGGCTTCTCCATCAGTTCGAAACGCCCCGGGCTGACGTAGGTATAGGCGAGCATGGCGCACAGCTCCTTTCGATTCGGATCCGGTGCTATTATAGCACAGATCGGGGCGGAGCGGATTGGGAAAGCGGGGGAGGGACCCGACGTTTTCAGAGAAAACCGGCCTTTGAAAGATAGAGGCAGACCACATCCGTAAACAGTGCCAGTTTCCATGCAAGCAGCCATAAAGCATTGCGCCGCCGGGCCTCCCCTTGAGGGCCGGGCGGCGCGCCGCGTTTGAGCGGATGCCGTATTTTTCAATGACGTAGTCCATATCCTTGTCTCCACGTCCGGACAGGTTGATCAGAATGGAGCCGCGCTTCATCCGTTTGCCCGGCTGCATGGCGTAGGCCACGGCGTGGGCGCTCTCGATGGCTGGGATGATGCCCTCCGGACGGGAAAGGGTGAAGAAAGCATCGAAAGCATCGATGGTGTCCTTGTCCCCGATCACGTCGTAGGTCACGCGGCCCAGATCGTGAAGGAACGCGTGCTCCGGTCCGGAGGAGGGATAATCCGGCCCGCTGGCCACGGAATAGACCGGCGCAGAGCCGCCGTTTTCATGCTTGAGCATGATGCTGTTGAAGCCGTGCATGACACCCTCGCTGCCATAGCTCAGGCTGGCGGCATGAGCGCCCAGTGCCGAACCGCGCCCCAGAGGCTCGACGCCTAGATATCCACCGGATCGTTCAGGAACCCGGTAAACATGTCCATGGCATTGGACCCGCCGCCCATGCAGGCAACCACAGCGTCGGGCAGCTAGCCGGTCATCTCCAGAAACTGCGAGCGGGCCTCGATGCCTGCCACACTCTGAAAGTCACGTACCATCATGGGGAAAGGATGCGGGCCCACCACCGAACCGATGCAGTAAATGGCATCCTGATATTCCTGGCTGTAGGCTGTAAAGGCCGCGTCCACCGCCTCCTTGAGGGTTTGAAGCCCGTCGGTCACCTCGACTACACGCGCACCCGGAATCTTCGTGCGGGCCACGTTGGGAGCCTGCTTTTTTACATCCACGGCGCCCATGTAGATGTCGCGTTCCAGTCCGAAGTATACTGCCGCCGTTGCCAGCGCCACGCCGTGTTGTCCCGCGCCGGTTTCGGCGATAACCTTTTTCTTGCCCATGTATTTGGCCAGGAGCGCTTCGCCCATGCAGTGATTCAGCTTGTGCGCACCGGTGTGGTTGAGATCCTCCCGCTTGGCATACAGCTGCACGTTGCCCAGCGAGGATGACAGGCGCTCCAGATGCGAAACCGGTGTGTGACGCCCCTGAAACTTCCGGCGGATGCGGCGCAGCTCGTTTACGAACTCGCTGGATTTGCAGATGGTCATGTAGGCGTCGGTGATTTCGTCCATAGCCGCCCGCAGCTGCGGCGGAATGTAAGAGCCGCCATATTTGCCGAAATAGCCGTTTGCGTCGGGATAGTTGCGGAAATAGGTATCAAAATCCACGTCATGATATTTCATGCTACGAACCTCCTGTTTATTGGATCGGACAATGCGCCGTTTGAAGATAAATCATTCATCGTCCCTGCCGGGACGGCATCGCTTGCTCAACCGCATTGTTTCCCTCCTGAAATCAAAAGGATTTCCGATTTCTGCGGGGGAATGAAAAAGTCCCTGGCAGAAATCTGCTTCTGCCAGGGACGAACTCGATTGTCCGCGGTGCCACCCTGATTCACGGGAAAAGCCCCGTGCGCTTGACGAGATACGATCATATCTCCGGCAAATGACGCATGCCCTCGCGTCGCAGAATACTTTGTGGATTTCCACATTTAACTGCGCCCTCCGCGGTCCATTTGACGGTTCGTTTCCTGCCCGCTTTTCAGCGCCGCGGGCTCTCTGGAAAGACGTGGCCGCCTTTATCTCCGCTTCAACGGTTTGGCGTGTATGAATTTACAAATATTATACTGCACGCAAAGCTGTTTGTCATCCTTTCTGAATCGCTTGTCTTGCTTGAAAGAAATGGATGCTGAAATTTCTAAAACGGTTTCGCCGTCAGAGGGAGACCGCTTTTCTTCCAATTGGCGGTATGCTATAATATGGATCATCATTTTTGTCAAGGAGGTTGCGATTTCTCATGACCAAACGAGTTCTCACAGCGCTCATGGCCGTCGCATTGCTGTGCACGATGCTGCCGGCAATGGCCCTGGCCAACACGGGCAGCATGTATGTGCAGACCAGCAATGGTGGAAGCGTGCATCTGCGCAAGGATCCTATCGCTCCGGCGAATAATGTGCTGACCGACGTGCCCTATGGCGCAGTGGTGGATGTGCTGAGTTATCTTTCCGACCGCAACTGGGCACATGTGGCCTATACCAGCGGGGGCCGCACATGGGACGGCTATATGATGACCCGTTACCTGGTGGTGCAGAAGCCCAAAAGCAAAAACAGCACCAGTGACGACACGTCCGATACCCCGAAGATGCCCGATTTCAAGAACTTTCAGCTCGTTGAGCCCTACGAGGTGATTGTGCGCCCCTCCAAGCCCAATGGCTTTGTCAACTTCCGTTGGGCCCCCTCCTATGACTGCCGTGTGATTATGCGCTGCTATGCGGGATACTCGCTCACCGTCATTGCGCAGGATAAGAACTGGGCGCAGGTGAGCGATCCCCAGACCGGCTATGTGGGCTTCATCAACCGCAGCTTCATTACGACGGTGGGCGACGGGACCAGCGTGGGCGCCGTCCTCAATAACTGAGCAGCCGTGGCAGAACATGAAAAGAGGTGCAAGAAAGATGAAAAAGTTTTTTGCGGTATTGCTGGCCGTGCTGATGCTGCCGGTATTTGCGTTGGCGGAAGAAGCGCAGTCCGTTACGGTAAAGGTTAACGACACGCTGAGCATTGCGGTAAATGTGCCGGATGGCTATGCGTTTGATCAGACGTGGTATGGCGATGTGCTCTACGCGCAGATAAAACCCGAAGAAGAGGGCAAACTGTTGATGGTGTTGTCCCTGGGCTATTCCGAAGAATATGCGGACCGGTCCATCAACGACCTGTCGGATGAGGAGCTTGATTCGCTGATTGCCGTTTCCGTATCGGACTTCGCCAATCCCACCTATACCCTTTCGGAAACCGCCGAGGGCACCAAGCTGATCATCATAGACGAGAACTCGGGACATGACGAGTACGCCGAGATCTTCACGGTCTATCAGGGCTATTTCATCGGCCTGCTGCTGGAGCCCGCAGGCGATGCGCAGGTATCCCAGGAGGAGCTGGATTTGGCGGTTCAGTTCCTCAGCGATATGCAGTTTGTGCATACCGAGGCATAAAAGCTGAAACAGGAAAGCGCGCTGCCCAAAACCGGGCAGCGCGCCTTTTATTTTTGCTTCTCGTTTGCGGGAAACGCTGCCCTCCTGCACCCTTCGGGGCGCGCACGCTCGCAAAAGCGGTGTGGCTAAGGCTTTGGGCACCGGAGGAAAACAGGCGCCCTGCGGGTCCGTGTCACAGAAGGTGGTGCTGTGACCCAAAGGCGGGCGCGAAACGAGCCGAGGGTCAGGCCAGCCTTCCGTGCCGATTGAGCGAACGGGAATCCGCTCCAAACGCCGCCCTTTGTCAGCATTCCTGAAAGGCAGCGGGGAGGCTGAGCGGGTTTTCCGTCAAGACGGGCGAGGCGTTGCCGCTTCAGAACCGCGCCGCACAGCAATTTGCTCGCGTTTCGTTCATGCGGCGAAGGTTCCTCCGCCTGTGCGACAGCGCCGCCATCAGCGCCCACAGGCCGGGCATACTTTGGCCGTCTGTCAGTGGCAGCTGCGTGACGCGAAGGGTGGCTGCTGCGGAAACAATCTGGTCAAAGTTCCCGTCGGTCACCCTGCAGCGCACCTGCAGACCATCCATGTCATAGGTCGCTGTCAGAGGCAGAACTGCTTCCCGCGTCCCTGCCACATCCGTCCATGCGCCGGTTTCTCCTGTGCGATCTGCCAGCGGTAGGCATAGGGGAATGCGCCGACGGAAGCCTCCACTTGAAACTGTGCCGTTTCTCCCATGAGCGCCGTCATATCGGCGGGTTGACGTACAAAGACCAGCGGTTCCTCACGCAGCCGAATGACAAAGCGATTGCCGGCGGCCTCTGCCTCCTGGTGGTCCTTTCCGGAAATCTCCACCGTCACCTCGGCGGGGTCGGCGGCGCCCGCCAGTCATGCCACCGGCAGCGTGATCGTGTGCGCGCGTCCGTCCACAATCTCCTGCGGGAACACATAGCGGAAGGTTTCCGCCTCTTCGTCGCCGTCTGCCCATGCGCGCGGGGTTACGCCCCCTGTGCGCGAGCTTCGTCCGTCTGCCGCCGCGCGATTGAGGATGGTCATCTCCAGCATGCGCTCGCCGCCGCGTGTAAAAACGCGGTAGTCCAGTTCCAGGTTCTCCGCAGAGGTACCCACCGTTTCCGAGTCAAAGGTGATATCGTTGCTCAGGGAATATGGGACAGCACTGTTTCGGGCAGAAGCAGGCGGCGTAATCTGCACGCTGCCGTCCTCCATGTGATGCTCTTACCTACCGTCTCGGAATAGGGAAGACCCACGTAGGCGTCGACCTCCAGACTGGGCTTAAGGTAATATCCGTCCAGCTTCTTTTCAATCGTCGGGTAAGCGTTCAAAAGCGGCTCCGGCCTGACCTCCGGCACGCCCCAACGGCCTGCACAAAGAACAGAGATGCATAGCAGCCGTCCGCAGCCGTCCGACGCGGGTTCGCAGGAGGAGATGCGTTGGCCGTCCGCATAGGTGGTTGTGCGCTCTGCAAAATTTTCGGTTGACAGCACGGCCACCACCGCGCCGGACAGGCTGAGTCCGGTTGCCGGGGCAACGTCGAAAGCGTAATCCCGGCGATCCCTGGCCGCCTGGGAGTATCGGTTTTCCAAGGTGCCGGTCGTCCCGGTGGAAAGGTTGATCCACGTCAGCCGCATTTCGTCGGCAAGATAGAAGCCGTATACATCTCCGCCCGGCTCGGCATATTTCATCTAGGGCATGCTCATGGACAGGGGCGTTTGCGTCTTTTTGGTCACGTTTACCAGCAGGTCGGGGTTAAGGGCAGCGCCGTTGAAGGTTTCCGTCTCTTCCTGCGAAGACATCAGCGAGGGTGCGGACGTCAGGGCGCGTCCGGATTTTCCGCGCGAATCATAGAGAGGAATGTCGCCGCTGTTCCAGATCGTAAACTTCCACTTTGCAAAGAAGATCTTCACCAGCAGATAGGCGCCGCCTCCGGCCGAAACGCGCAGATACTTATCCCCGCCGGTCAGCATGACCAGGAAGCTGATGTATCCGTAGCCGTTGATGCTGATGCTCAGCACGTTTTTGGCTCCGATCCCCGCCGCAAAGCCGATCTGCAGCCGGATCATGACGGACATACCGCTGGTGCCGGTATCCAGCTTCAAATTGTGGAGGCTGGGCCAGCCGTTGTCCTTCCAGCGTACGCCCATTTCCACGCCCAGCATGCCAGCCGCCGATACGGACAGAGACAGACCCGCGCTGAGGAAAAAGGCGCTGATCTGCGTGGTCATCTCCACACCAAAGGTGGCGGTCGCACCCAGCATGGCCTGCCCACGGATGGAACCCTTCCTGTCGCTGTCCTTGAGGTAGCGCCCCTGAAGGACGAAGAAGAACCCGGCCTCCGCCGTAAAGCTGCCCAGGAACTGAAACCGTTTGCTTTCCTGCCCCTTTCATACGGCCTGCGCCTTGGCAAACTGCTTGGCGAAGTAGCCCTCTTTTTCCACTTCGCGCTGGCGCTTTTCCAGGTCGGCCTGGTCCTGTGTTTTCCACAAAGAGGTATCGTCTGTACCCGCGATATCCTTCATGGCGATGCCCATGGCAAAATAGGCGCTGCCGTCCAGATTGATGCCGATTTGGGGAATGTACTTGGAGGGCAGGTCGAAGCCGATGGAGGACACTGTCAGAAAGCTGGGCAGGCTTGAAGGAAGGGTGAACCCCAGTCCGCCCAGGGACAGAATGCTGCTCATGGCTCCGCTCTGATCAAAGAGCGGGCCATCCAGCACACCGCGCTGTACCATCAGCTGGGTATCGAAGGTCTGACTGGTTCCATCCCCGGCGGTCAGGCGCACGCTCACCTTTGCTCCGGGCTTGAATTTGCGGAGCCAGTCGCCCTTGAAGCTGAAAACCTGATTTTTACCCGCTACGCCCGAATAGGAGCCGCCGCTGGCCGCCTTTCCGTCGGTGGAAACATAGGTCAGCTCGACGGTAAACGTCCCCTGCGCGCACACCTGCACAGACAGATCCTGCGACGCGTCGTTGGCAGGGCTGTAGTATACGCCAAGCTCCTGAGCAAAAGCGTCCTTGCCGTTAAAGGTGATGGAAGATACATAGGGTGATCCGTCGTCGGCGATCAGGGTGAGAGCGCCGAATACGCCGCCCTTTTTCACGGAGGTTTTGGCCACGAAGACGTCGCGGTAACCCGCCTTTTCCACGCGGATGCTCACATTCATGTAGCCGTCGCTGTCGGGAGAAAAGTCCTTGACGGCAAAAATGGCATGGCCGCTGGTATCGGTAAGCAGGGTTTTTGCTGCGCCGCCCGCATCCAGATCGGCCACTGTGACCGTGACTCCCTCGGCCGCCGTATGGTCAGGCAGGGAGACGCAGATGCCGAAGCTGTTGTCGTTAAGCACGGTGATCTTCATGTTGGGCTCGGCCGTGCCTGCGGACAGCCGCTGCATGCGGGTGGAGGCTGGGACGGGAATGCCCAGTGCATCCCGGGAAAGGGCCCTTTCCTGTACGGGAGAGGGCTGCAGCAGCTGCGTGGTCAGCTGGGACAGATCGCTGGCGGAGGCACGGAGCTCCGTCGTGCCGGCGCCCAGCAGCGCGCGCCATTCGGCAAGGCTCTGTTCCCAGGCTGGGTAGTGCTGCACCACGGCGGGAATGATGGCGCGGATGGTTTCGGAGGCTTCCCTGATGCTCCGGCCGTACTGAATGCGTTCCTTTTCGCAATATTCCGCGTCGAAAGGCGCGTTTCGGTTGGTGTAGATGTAATCGCTCTGCGCCACAAGCTCGTCATGATCGTAGGATAGATCGTCCATCATGGCACGCAGGAATCCGTAACGATTTCATAGTCCGATCGCCATGCCTGCATCAGCGATTCGAGCTTTTCCAGCTGCGCGGCTTCGAGCGCGGAATTCTCCAGGGCAGCATTTTCCTCCTCGGTCAGCACATGCGCGCCGCCCGGCTCATCGCCCATGTATTTGATGATGTGTACGCCGGCCGTGGTCAGCAACGGGCCGCTCACATCGCCCGGTTGCTCGAGCGCCGCGGACGCCGCGCGAAACGCCTCGGCCCAGTTTTCGCTCTGCGGGTGAAACAGGAAGCCCGGATCTTGTACATCCTGATGCGTGGAATCGATGCTGTATTCCGCCATCAGGGCTTCAAAGCTCTAGCCATGTTCCAGACAGGCGGCAATCTCCCGCGTCTTTTCTGCAAGCGCCGGCACGGCCTCCTGGTTCCTGGCGCCGTATTCCTCCAAGAGTGCCGTCACATTTGCATCGGCGTCGTCATAGGCGGCCTTGCAGGGGCGATGTCCAGGCCATCCGCCGCAGCCCTTGCCAGTGCGTCGTAAGCCTCGTCCTTGACCGCCTGCGCCTGCTGTACGCGCGCATCGATCTGCTCCAGCGCCTCGGTGATTTCCTGCGGATAGGCCAGCAGAATGTGCTTGATGCGGCGGTACCCCTCCGGCGTATAGAACGCCTCGTTGCCCGCCAGCAGGATCTCCGACTCATAAAGCGGAATATCGTTTTCATAGCGCAGCCGGTCCGGATTGACAAAGGCGTCCGGATAATACTGCAAAATCTGAGCAGGGGTGACGGTTACATCGCCGCAGTAGAGGGCCAGGATGCGGCGGTACCGCTCGGAGGCCGGCGCTTCCTGATAATAGGCGTCCACGGTGTAGCCCTGCTCCTCCAGCCATTGGCTCACCTGCGCTTCGCTGACCTCTTCCCCGGATGCGGTCAGTTCCTGATACAGGCCCTGCCATACGCTCTCATACAGGTTTTGGGCATAGGCACGCAGGCTTTGCGTCTGTTCCTCCGTGATGATGTCCTGACCTGCCTCGCGGAGCTTGTTCTCAATCAGCCCCAGACCGATGAAGTGGTCAATCGTATCCGCCGCCAGCTGCTCCCGGTCGGACTGGCTCAGCTCTATCCCCATGGCGGCATAATAATCCAGCGCGGATTGGTAGGAAAACCGCACCACCTCAGGCGAATAGCCATACATCGCTCACACGCTCCGCGGGGAGCTCCTCCGCCTGCGCGAAGGATAGCAGCAAGAGGGTCACCAGCATCCAGCACAGCGTCGTTTTCAGCTTCATTTTTTTTGCATTCTCCTTGTTTTCCGCAAATGGGTCAGGCCTCTTGATGAGCGGGAAAGAAACCCGTGATGTAAATTGAATGATAACCTTTGTGAACATAGCAGATTTCACCACTTTGCACCAGTGCCTTTTTAAACTCTTAACTATAATTGTAATGCAATTTACATACGGGCAGACCGGGATGGCAGGAAAGCGGTGGATAGTGTCCGGCCGGAGTTTGCCGGGCCTTTCCGAAAGAGCAAAACATATCTGCTGACACAAGCCAAGTCGCGCTAACAGCTGCTTCCTGTGCAGGCGTCGCAACCGTCCGGGGGAGAACGGCTGCCAAATGCGGCAACAGGACTTCCTGCTTCCAATGACCTGTACACCTCGCGACGACAAAAGGAAAATAATTGAAGGGAACCATAGGCCCTGCCTTGCCTTTTTCCTCCCGCCGTGATACAATCACCCCATCAGGAAGGAAGTGAAGACGATGGATTCCATACGCATCGTCGTGATTGGCGCGGGCGCCATCGGCGGCGTTACGGCGGCGCTGATGAAGCAGGGAGGAAGCGATGTGACGCTGGTGTGCAAGCATCAGGAGATCGCGGATATCGCCTCCGGCAGAGGCCTGCACATCACGGGCGTAAGGGGCGAGCACATGGTGCACCTGGACGCTGTGGCCGATATTGCCGAACTGGACGGAACCTATGACGTGGCGCTGATCGCCACCAAGGCCTACGATATGCCCGCCTGCGCGCGGGCGCTGTTGCCCTATCTGAAAGACAATTCGCTGGTTCTGAGTCTGCAGAACGGCATTTGCACCGACGCGCTGGCAGCCGTTGTAGGCAAAGAGCGCACAGTGGGGTGCGTGATCGGCTGGGGCGCAACCATGCTCGGGCCGGGCGAGCTTGCCGTGACCAGCAAGGGAGAGTTTCTCATCGGACGCATCAGCGGCGATCAGGAGGCGCTGGAACCTATCCGGCGCGCCATGAATGCAGCCGCACCGACGGTCATTACGCCGGATATCTATGCGGAGCTGTATTCCAAGCTGATTGTCAACAGCTGCATCACCTCGATGGGGGCCATCTGCGGCCTGTATTTGGGGCAGATGCTCCGCAGAAGCCAGGCAAGGCGCATCTTTCTGGGCATCATCCGCGAGGCGATGGATGTGGCGCATGCCCAGGGCCTGAAGGTGCCGCCCTTTGGCGGAAGGCTGGACTATGACAAGCTGCTGGCGGGGGATGGAGCGCTGGACAATCTGCGCCGGCACGCCATGATCCTGCTGGTGGGGCTCAAGTACCGGCGGCTGAAAAGCTCCAGCCTGCAATCGCTGGAGCGGGGACGGCCCACCGAGATTGACTATTTCAACGGCTTTATCGCGCAAAAAGGCGAGGAGCTGGGCGTGGATTGTCCCATCAACCGTCGCTTGACCGTCATGATCAAGGAAATCGAGGGCGACAAGCGCAGCATCAAGGTCGCAAATCTCTACGATCCTGTGTTCTGTGCGCAAAAGAGTGCGCGTCACAGCGCAAAGGCCTGATCGCAAAGCAAAAAGACCGCTTCGGAAGGAAGAAAACCTCCCGAAGCGGTCTTTCTTGAAGGGTTACGCGTCGCGGTAGCCGTTGGGGTTATTGCTCTGCCAACGCCAGGAATCGCGGCACATGTCGTCCAGCGTCTTTTCCGCCTGCCAGCCAAGCAGCTCTTTGGCCTTGGTGGGGTCCGCGTAGCAGCGGGCTACATCGCCCGGCCGGCGGTCTACGATGACATAGGGAATCCGGATGCCGTTGACACGCTCGAAGGTATTGACCAGATCCAGCACGCTGTATCCCGTACCGGTACCGAGGTTGAACACCTCGCAGCCGCTGTGCTGCATCAGATAGTTGCAGGCCGCCACATGGCCGCGCGCCAGGTCCACCACATGGATGTAATCGCGTACGCCCGTGCCGTCATGCGTGGGATAGTCGTTGCCGAACACGCGCAGCTGCTGGAGCTTGCCGCTGGCCACCTGCGTGATGTAGGGCATCAGGTTGTTGGGAATGCCCACGGGATCTTCCCCGATGAGGCCGCTTTCGTGCGCGCCGATGGGGTTGAAGTAGCGCAGCAGCGCCACCGACCAGTCGGGATAGGCATGCGCCACGTCCCGGAGGATCTGCTCGATCATGTACTTGGTCCAGCCATAGGGATTGGTGCATCCGCCCGTATGCATGCTTTCCACCAGCGGCATCTCATCAGACATACCATAGACCGTCGCGGAGGAGCTGAACACAATGCGCTTGACGCCGTGCTTGCGCATCACCTCACACAGGGTGAGGGTGCTGTCCAGGTTATTGCGGTAGTATTCGAGGGGCTTCTCCACACTTTCGCCGACAGCCTTGTACCCCGCAAAGTGGATGACCGCGTCAAAGGAATGGGAGGCGAACACCTTGTCCAGTCCGGCGGCGTCGGTTACGTCCACGTTATAGCAGCACACATGCTGCCCGGTGATGGTTTTCAGGCGGTCGAGCACATGCTCGCTGGCGTTGTAGAAGTTATCCACGATAACGGCCTCGTGGCCGGCTTTGAGCAGCTCCACATAGGTGTGGGAACCGATGAAGCCCGCGCCGCCCGTGAGAAGGATTTTCATGAAACGCACGTTCCTTTCCTGTTCAGTTAAAACAGCTTCTCGGGATAGGTGCCGTCCTCGTGCATCTTTTTGAGTTCGGCCTGCACATAGGGCTTATCCTCGTGGTAGGTCACGCCGAACCACACCGCGTCGGTAGAGAGCACATCCACCTTCAGGCCGTCCTCGTGCATGAGCTGGTCCACGAGCACGGGCAGCACATATTCGGCCTTGAGCTCGGTGGGGGAGAGGCTCTTGAGGAAAGCGGTGAAGCGCTCCTCAGCCTTATCAAACAGCCAGGGCGTGAATCCGAAGAAGTTCATGCTGACCAGGCTTTCGGGATTGAGAATGACGCCGTTTGGGTCCTTCTCGGTATCGCGGATGGTGCCGTCGGGGAAGGGCTGGATCTTGTAGGTTTCGGTCACGGAAGTCAGGTGGCCGTTTGCATCCACATCGCACACGCCACGGGTGACATGGCCATGCTCGCTGACGGTGTTCTTCAGATAGTAGCCCACCATGCAGGCGTGTTTTTCGGGAGCGAGCTTTTCCAGATGGTCCACCATGGTCTTGAAGGCGCTGGTGCCATAGTAATCATCCGCGTTGATGACGGCGAAGGGCTCGTGGATCAGGTCCTTGGCCGCCAGAATAGCCTGCACCGTGCCCAGGGGTTTGGTACGCTCGGCGGGGATGGAGCAGCCCGCAGGCAGGTTGCCGAGCTCCTGGAAGGCGTATTCCACCTTCACACTGCCCTTGACCACGTCGCCCACCAGTTCGCGGAAGCGGTCCTCAAAGTCATGCTTGATGATGAATACGACCTTGTTGAACCCCGCCTTCACGGCATCGTAGATGGAGTAGAGCATCAGCACCTCGTTATGAGGACCCATGCCGTCAATCTGCTTGTTTCCGCCGTAACGCGAGCCCATACCGGCGGCCATGATCACTAAGGTTTTATCCATGTTGATCAATCCTTTCTCCCGTATCTGTTTATGCTCGACCCGTCTTACGGCGGGGGAAAGCTGGCTTATAGCGCCGTGCGCAAAGGCTGTTTGCCCTTACCCCTGCGGGAACCGGTCTTTTTTCCCCGGCCGCCTGAGGCCGGCCCGGCAAGGGAAACAGGCCGGGGTTCCACGCGCATCTCCGGGCAGTCTACAGGCTTGTCCTCAAAGCCCTCTGTGCTGTCGCGGCGGAAAAAGACCGTCAGGGTGCGCAGCATGAGCTTGAAGTCGTAGGAAAGGGAAAAGTTTTCGATGTAGAGGAGGTCCAAAATCGCCTTGTCCTTGGGACTGGTATTGTACTTGCCCTCGATTTGCGCAAGGCCGGTCAGTCCCGCCTTCATCTGCTGGCGGTAGGCGAATTCGGGTACCTCGCGAGTGTAGCGGTCCACATTTTCCAGCATCTCCGGGCGGGGGCCCACGATGCTCATGTCGCCGCGCAGCACGTTCCACAGCTGGGGCAGCTCGTCAATGCGGTACTTGCGCAAAAAGCGGCCCACCGGGGTGACGCGCACATCATCCTTGCGGGCGGAAAGGCAGTTTTCCTCCTCGCGGTTTTCCGGATACATGGTGCGGAACTTGATGATCTGAAAGATGCGCCCATTGATGGTGGCGCGGTCCTGCCGGAACAGCACCGACCCGTTGCCGCTGGATTTGAGCACAATGGCGGTGATCAGCATCACGGGACTGGTCAGCACCAGGCCGGCCATGCTGATGACGATGTCGCACGCGCGCTTGAGAAACATCTGCGTAAGGGTAAGCTCCATGCGGTGGATGAACAGGAAGGGCGCGTCATCCAGAATGCTTTGCTGGGCGGTGGAGATGACCACATCCTCCAGCTCGGCCAACAGGTAAATGGTTTTGTTGTGCTTGTAGCAATAGGCTTCCAGCAGGGCTTCCTCCGTATCGGGAATGCCCGCCAGAAATACCACGTCGTGGTCCTGAATGGTCTGCTTTACGTCCGGGCATTCGTAGTGGACCACATCGGTCAGCCGGTAGCGCTGGCGAAACGTGGCCATTTTGGAGGCTACGTGCTCAGCCAGCTCCTGGGAAGACGCGACGATGCAGCAGTCCAGCGGCGGATTGATGCGGAAATAATACCGGTAGCCGAGCGCTACAAAGAGATAGATCATGAGCAGCTGCAAAATGAAAGCCCCAAACAGCAGGGCCAGGTCCTCGCCCCAGAAGGTAAAGCTGGGGTTGGCATCCGGGTTGTTGGGGTTGGTATTCATGATCTGCAGCATCACGTAGGTGATCAGATCTGTAAAAAACGTGGCCAGCGATATGCTGGCAAAGACGGACCGCATTTTTTTGACGCCGATCTCATAGCCGCCATACACCACGCTGAGGAGCAGCATGGTCAGCACAAACGTAGCTATCGTGGTGCCGGCGGTACGGCTGATGTTCAAAATGGCCTCGTTGGTAATGGAAAGCATGCCAAAAAAGGACACGAACAGCGATGCATATAAAAGCGCCTGGAAGCATAGCTTCATCAGCTGTGTGGCATAAAAGCGTTTGCGTTGCATAGACGCCTCCATCAGTGCGGGCCCTGTCGGGGGGAGAATGGCATCGCCCCGAAAAAAACCCCATATACCTTACACAGCATAGCACGGCATTTGGAATGTGTCAAGCGCGGTCAGGGCCCAGAAGCCGCCCGACGGCTGCGGCCAGTTCCTCCACATCGGTTTCGGTGTTGTAGATACCCACGCTGGCGCGGCAGGCGCCCGTGTGCAGCGTGCCAAGCCACTGGTGCACGGAGGGAGCACAGTGCAGCCCGGCGCGCAGGGCGAAGCCGTCGTGGGCCAGCGCGTCGCACAGCTCGCCGGGGTCCATGGAGGTGGGCACAAAGCTGACCACGCCCACCTTGGGCGCGGCGGGGTGGCCCAGCACGCGCACGCCGCGCAGGGCGGACAGGCGCGTGCGCAGATCGCGCGCCAGGGAATCCTCGTACTGCTCGATTTCCTCCCGGTGAGACAGCGCGAAGCGCGCTCCAACCAGCAGGCCCGCAATCCCCGGCAGGTTGGCGGTGCCGCTTTCGTAGCGGTCGGGAAGCTGCTTTGGCTGAATCATGCTTTCGCTCTGCGAGCCGGTACCGCCCACCACCAGCGGCCGGGGCAGCATGCCGCGGCCCAGCACCAGCACGCCCGTGCCGTGCGGCCCCAGCAGTCCCTTGTGACCCGGCATGGCGATCATGTCCGCGCCCAGCGAGGATAGTGATACATCCAGAATGCCCGCCGTCTGTGCGGCATCCACCAGCAGGGGGACACCGTAAGGCTTGAGCGCGCGGGACAGCTGCTGCACCGGCTGCACCACGCCTGTCACGTTGCTGGCATGGCAGATCACGCATAGTGCGGTGCGCGGCGTAACGGCGGCAGTCAGCGCCTCCGGAGCGATCAGCCCCAGGCTGTTGGGCGCGAGCATGCGCACGCGGATGGCCCCCTGCTCCTCCAGCCCCTTGAGCACGCGCATCACGGCATTATGCTCGGCGTGGGAGCAGATCACCTCGTCTCCTTCGCACAGCGTGCCGCGGATGGCGGTGTTGAGCGCCTCGGTGCAGCTGGGGAAAAAGACGACGTTTTCGGGCGCGGGCGCGTCAAACGCCTCGGCCAGCAGCTCGCGGCACCGTTGAATGATGCGTCCCCCACACAACGAGAGCGCGTGCCCTGAACGCCCCGGATTGCCGCCGAGCTTCTGCAGTGTGCCCGCCATGGCGCGCACCACCATGGGCGGTTTGGGAAACGAGGTGGCGGCGTTGTCCAGATAGATCATCCCGAAAACCTCCTTCGAGGCCCCACACACGCGGGCCGCTCTACGCATACTGTATGAGCAGGGAGGGGGGAAATGAACCCATGCAGCAGGAAGTTTTCGGGATCGCGTCATTCCGCTCGCGCCAGCAGGTGCTCAAGTTTGAAGGAGCGCTGCGCCGCGCGGGCGTGCGCGTGTCGGTCATCACCACACCTCGCGACGTGTCGGTGGGTTGCGGGCTGAGCATCCGCTTCGAGCTGAATGATGCGCGGCATGTGATGGAGGTGTATGAGCAGCTCCATCCCTCGAACCTGATCGGCTTCTATCGCGTGGAGCGCAAAAATGGTCAGCGCACGGTGACAAGGCCGCTGTAAACGGCTTGCCAGCGGTCCCCGGCAGGAGTATGCTTGCCGGGGACCGCTTTTTTCTCGCACCGGTGCAACCTTCAGGGCTCCCGGCGCTTCTAATGGAGGAAAGGGGGAGGAACATGGACAAGCAGACCTTTTCCGAGGGGGTTCGGCGAATGGAGCGTAGCCTGTACCGCGTGGCCATGAGCTATACCGGCAACGTGCCGGACGCGGCCGACGCAGTCCAGGAGGCGTTGCTGCGCGCCTGGAGGCGGCGTGACACGCTGCGCGACGAGCGCTACTTCGATACGTGGCTCATGCGCGTTGTGATCAACGAGAGCAAGACGCTGCTGCGAAGGAGGCGGCGTATGCTGCCCATGGCGCAGCCGCCCGAACCCGGCGCGGCAGAGCCGCCCGGCGCGGACGCAGCGCTGCATGAGGCGCTGTTCAGCCTGCCGCCCCACTACCGCCTGCCGCTGACGCTGACCTGTCTGGAGGGATATACCATGCGCGAGGCCGCGCATATGCTGGGCGTGCCGGAGGGCACGGTGAAGGCGCGCGTGCACCGCGCGCGACGGCAACTCAAGGAGCTGCTGGGAGAGGAGGAAACGGACGATGCGTGAAAAAGATCTGGACCGCGCCTTTGGCAATACGCCGCCCGCGTTCACCGGGCGAATCAATCAGACACTTGCACAGCTGGAGGACAAACCCCGTCGCATTCCGCGCCTGCGCGCGGCACTGATCGTGGCGGCGGTGCTGGCGCTGCTGTGCGGCATTGCCTACGCGGTGATCATGCAGGGGCAGGCATGGTATTACAACAACCGGTTCACCGCCTATCAGGAACACGAGCCCCAGAAGCATCAGGCCATCATGGACAACCTGCAGATCGTGACACAGCAGGAGCAGACGGAGGGAACGCCCGTGCGCGTGACCGTGCAGGATGCGGCCTGGGTCCCGCAGGAGAAGCTGCTGACGGTATCGCTGCGCGCCGTAGAGGCGGACCCGCAGACGCAGGAACTGCATCCCATGTGGAACCTGGACCCCGACGGCAGCTATGTGGGGGATGACGCGGAGGCGCTGGCCGAGGACGAGGAAGCACGGAGCGAACACTGGCTGCTCACGGAAAAGGGCTTCGGTCCCGTGCGGGAGATGATGAACGATGGCTCGAAGGAACTGCTGCTCTTTGAGGCGGACCGGGTACTGCTGGGCACCCCGGACAATGCGGTGGAAATAGTGGGGAATGGCAGCAGCATGGACAGCTTTGTGGGGGAGGACGGCGCGGTCATCACGGTGCTGAAGATGGAGCTTCCCTGGCTGGACGAAGGCTATGAGGCGCAGGTGATGGCGCGTGAGGGCATGGAGGAAGCGCAGAAGGAGCGCCTCGTGACACAGGCCCAAAAGGCGCGGGAGGCGCTGTCGGCCCAGGCGGGCGGCGAGCTGAGCCTGTGCGTGCCCTACGAGGTGTCCACCTATGTGGAGGGCGACGACGAGGCCCTTTACTGCGGAGGGGTGAAAGGCTGGGTCAGCTTCCGCATCCGGGTGGAGGAAAACGCACAGTAAAGAAAAAGAAAGGCAGCCGTCCCAAATCCGCACTTGCGTGAGGGTGGGACGGCTGCTTTCACATTGAAAAAAGATGTCCGAAGCCGGCAGATTGCGCTTGAGAGGTTGGCGTTTTTGTGACCGCATCGCAGGCGCAGGGGAAAGCGCTATGACAAGCAAACGCCCCGTGCTTTCCGGCACGGGGCGTTCAATGTCCAATCGGCGATCCCATCAGGCTTCCACGTTGGACTTGGAGGGCAGCGCACGCTGCACGTTGCCGCTGCGCAGGCAACGGGTGCACACATTCAGACGCTTGGCCTGACCATCGACCACGACGCGGACGCGCTGCACGTTCGGCGCCCAAATGCGGTTGGTCTTGCGGTTGGAGTGGCTCACGTTGTGGCCGCTCATGGAACCCTTCGCACAAACCTCACAAAACTTGCCCATCACTACACCTCCTAACGGGAGTTTGCATTCATAACAGCCTGTCTATTGTATCATGGTTTGCATGCTTTGACAAGAGAAAACATGGATTTTGGCGAGAAATTTCGTGCCGGATCTCTCGCTTTATTTATCATCCATCTTGAGCACGGCCAGAAACGCTTCGCTGGGCACGGAAACGGTACCGAACTGGCGCATGCGCTTCTTGCCCTCCTTCTGCTTTTCCAGCAGCTTTTTCTTTCGGGAGATGTCGCCGCCGTAGCACTTGGCCAACACGTCCTTGCGCATGGCCTTGACGGTTTCGCGGGCGATGATCTTGCCGCCGATGGCTGCCTGAATGGGAATTTCAAACAGCTGACGGGGAATCACATCCTTGAGCTTCTCGGCGATGCTGCGGCCGCGCGCATAGGCCTTGTCCTTGTGAACGATGATGGAGAAGGCGTCGCACAGTTCGCCGTTAAGCAAAATATCCAGCTTGACCAGCTCGCTCTCGCGGTATCCCTTGAGCTCATAGTCGAAGCTGGCGTAGCCGCGGCTTCGGCTCTTGACCTGGTCAAAGAACTCAAAGATGATTTCATTCAGGGGAATTTCGTAAATCAGCTTGACGCGTCCACCCTCGTACTGCATGTCGATGAAGATGCCACGCTTGTCCACACAGATGTCCATCATCGCGCCCACGAACTCCTGGGGCGTATAGAGGGTGCAGGTGACATATGGCTCCTCCATACGCGCAATCTCACCCGCGGGAGGAAGGTTGGAGGGATTATCGATGGAAAGCTCCGTCCCGTCGGTTTTAAACACATGGTAGATAACGCTGGGCGCGGTGGTGACCAGGTCCAGGTCAAACTCCCGCTCCAGCCGCTGTTGGATGATCTCCATGTGCAATAGTCCCAGAAACCCGCAGCGAAACCCGTGTCCCAGCGCGGTCGAGGTTTCCGGATCAAAGGAGAGGGAAGCGTCGTTCATGCGCAGCTTTTCCAGCGCGTCGCGCAGGTTGTCATAGTCCGCGCCGTCTGCCGGATAGATGCCGCAGAACACCATGGGGGTCACCTTTCGGTAGCCGGGCAGAGGCTTGTCCGCCGGGCGGGCTGCGTCGGTGATGGTATCGCCCACACGGGTATCGGCCACGTCCTTGATGGAGGCGGAAACATAGCCCACGTCGCCGGGATAGAGCGCATCGCAGGGCGAATAGCCGGGTCGGAAGGTACCCACCTCCACCACGTCAAATTCGCTGCCTGTCTGCATCAGCCGCATGCGCATGCCCGGCTTGACAGTGCCCTGCATCACACGCACAAAGCAGATGGCGCCGCGGTAGTTGTCGTAGAAGGCATCGAAGATCAGCGCCTGCAGAGGCGCGCTTTCATCGCCCGTGGGCGCGGGGATGTGTTTGACGATCGCCTCCAGCACGTCCCGGCAGTTTTCACCCGTCTTAGCCGAGATCATCGGCGCCTCGGAGGCGTCCAGCCCGATGACGTCCTCAATTTCCTTTTTTACCTCTTCGGGCTGTGCGGAAGGAAGATCGATCTTGTTGATGACGGGGATGGTTTCCAGATCGTGCTCCAGCGCCATATAGACATTGGCCAGGGTTTGCGCCTCGATGCCCTGCGTGGCATCCACCACCAGCAGCGCACCCTCGCATGCGGCCAGCGCCCGGCTGACCTCGTAGCTGAAGTCCACATGACCGGGGGTATCGATCAGGTTCAAAGTGTAGGTTTCGCCGTCCAGTGCCGTGTACTGCATGCGCACAGCCTTGGATTTGATGGTGATGCCGCGCTCGCGCTCCAGCTCCATGGAGTCGAGAATCTGATCCACCATCTGGCGCTGTTCAAAAACACCCGTCATCTCCAAAAGGCGGTCGGCCAGCGTGCTCTTGCCGTGGTCGATGTGGGCGATGATGCAGAAGTTGCGGATATGGCTCAGCCGGTCTGCGTGCAAAAAAACCCCTCCAAAACAAGCGGAATCCAACATCCTCTATCATATCGGATTCACCGGGAAAATGCAAGCGGGAAGGGCTTTGTCAAAAATGGCGCGGCGAGGCTGCCGACGCCGCGCGTTATGCCGTAAAATGCCGCATTTTGTCTTGACAGGGCCCGCCGGGTCTGCTATCGTAGGGAAAAAAGCAGGGAAGGGCACGGTGCGGGCCATGATCGTCATCGGAATCTGCGGCGCCAGCGGGAGCGGCAAAAGCACGCTGGCGGAGGAGCTTTGCCGGGCCATTGGCAAAGGGTGCCTCGTTATCAACCATGACTGCTATTATCGGGACCACCCCAGCCTCACCTTTGAGGAACGGTCTCTGCTCAACTACGACGAGCCGGAAATCTTCGATCATGATCTGTTTCTGGAGGATATCAAGCTTCTTCTGGATGGAAAACCTATTACCCGCAAGCGCTATGACTACACCCAGCATCGCCGCGCCGATACGGACGAGCTGATCTATCCGCCGGATGTGCTCATCATCGAGGGCATTCATGTGTTCTATGACGAGCGCCTGTGCGAATTGATGTTTCTCAAGCTGTATATGAGCGTAGAGCCGGATATCTGCCTGCTGCGCCGCATTACCCGCGACATCAATGAGCGTGGGCGCAGCATCGAAAACATTTCGGTCCAGTATCTGAGCACCGTCAAGCCCATGTACGACAAGCACATCCGCAATTACATCGAACTGGCGGACGTGATCGTGGCGCATGGGGGACGCAACGCGCGCATCGTGGATATTCTGGCCGGCTATGTGCGCGACGAACTCAGGCTTCGCGGGGTGGAGGAATAAATAGAAACCGGCACAGACCACTCATGGAAAATCAGCTCCGTGAGGGTCGGTTCAGGCTGTTGACAAAGGACGGGGGCGCAGGGTCTCCCCGATTGCGCAGTTATTCCCGCCTCCCTGACAACTGCGCCCTCTGCCCGTTTCGCTCCCCGCTTTCGGGCCGCGCATTACCGCATTCGGCGGCAAGCGCCCACAGGGCGCATGTTTCCCCAGGCGCTTCAAAGGCATATAATACAGCATTTTTGGCAAACGTTGTGAACGCCCGCAATTCGCTAGAAGCGCGCTCTCCAAAACAGGAACAGGGGTTTTCCAACGGCCTAAACCGACTTCATTCGGGGTCGGTTTTTTATTATATAAAGGGCAATACCGCACAGAAAAGTAGGCGCGATACTGCCAGAAGTGATATAATAAG
>UQEF01000002.1 GCA_900540045.1 uncultured Eubacteriales bacterium
TTCCCGTACTCCAGTTCCTCAAGCTGCGCGCTTAGCAGGCGGACAGGCGCGTTCTGTGGTAGGGTGATTTCCGAATTCAGCGCAAAAACCAGTTGACCGTGCCGCTCAAATACCTTATACTGGTCTTGCTTTTGATGGATTTTTTTCACACATTTATCTTAAGCGAAAAGACGAGGTTTGGATACCCTTTTGCGGTTCCTTACCTCGTCTTTTTTTGTTGGGGTGTTTTGCAACACGCCCTTTTTCTTTGCCTTCAGCTCTTGAGCTGAGCCAGCACGATGCCGCCCATCATCAGAACGCAGCCAAGCGCTTCCCTCGCAGTCAGCATGTCGCCCAGCAGCACCCATCCGGCCAGCACCGCAAACACGCTTTCCAGCGACATGAGGAGCGATGCCACCGTCGGGTCGGTATCCTTCTGCGCCACAATTTGAAGCGTATATCCCACCGCGCCGCTAAGCACGCCCGCGTAGAGCAGCGGCACAGCGCATTTGACAATGGTTCCCGCATCGATGGGCTCCGTAAACACCGCCACGCCCATGCACAATACCGACGCCGTGGCAAATTGCAGGCAGCTCATTTTCACGCAGTCCGTCCGGCGGCTGAAATGGTCCACCACCAGAATATGGCCGGAAAAGCAAAGCGCGCACAGAATCAAAAGCCCGTCCCCCGGGGCGATGGAAAAGTTCTCGCCGATGCACAACAGATACAGCCCGGCCACGCTCAGAAGGACGGCCAGCCATACCAGCCACGCAGGCCGTCTGCCCCACAGCATGCCCAGCAGGGGCACCAGCACGATGTAGAGCGCCGTGATGAACCCCGCCTTGCCCGCGCCCGTGCCCATGGCGATGCCCATCTGCTGAAAGGCGCTGGCCAGCGCCAGCATGGCGCCGCAGCACACGCCGCCGGTCAGCAGCGTTCTGCGCTGAGCGGGGGTCATCCCCCGCCAGGAGGTATCCTGCCCGGTTTTTCGGGCCTTTCGGTCCAGCGCGGCGATCACCGGCAGCATCGCCAACGCGGCCAGCGCCATGCGCAGGCCGTTAAACGTCAACGAACCCAGGCTGTCCGCCGCTACATCCTGGGCGACGAAGGCCGCGCCCCAGATAAGCGCCGTAAGCGTTAGCAACAGGTTTGCCCGAACCGAACGTTTCATTTGCAGGTTCTTCTCCCTTGGTATGAAAATACGCCGCGCACTGCGGCAAGCATCATCTTACAACAGGCCGGTGGGTTTGTCCACCGCTTTTTGCTCATAGCCGTCAAAAGCCGCCCGCCTCTTTGGCGAACGGCTTGAGGAGCGATGCTTTCACCTCTATTTAAGACCGGAACGAACCAGGCTGGATACAAAGACGCGTTGAAAGCAGCAGAACAGCACGTACAGAGGCAGCATTACGATCAACGTGGCAGCCGTCACCTTCGCCCACATGGGGCCAGACTCGCTGGCTTTCGCAAACAGTGAAAGGCCCACCGTCAACGGCCGTTTTTCCACGGAGTTAATCACGATCATTGGCCATAAGAAATTGTTCCAGTGCGTACTGATGGAGCAGATGGCAAATGCCACATAGGTTGCCCGGGTGGAAGGAATATACACGTTCAGCAGCGTTTGAAAGATCCCTGCGCCGTCAATGCGGGCGGCATCGGCGATGGCCGAGGGAATGCTTTTGTATGCTCCCCGAAGCAGCAACAGGCCCATGGAGGAGGCAAAGAAGGGAATCATCACGCCCAGCAGCGTATCCAGCAGGCCCAGCTGGCGAAGCGTTGTGTAGTTGGGCAGAATCAGCACATCCGCCGGAATGATGATCTGCACCATAATCAGCGCCATGGCCAGGCCTTTTCCGCGAAAATTGACGCACGCCAGGGCATAGGCCCCCATCGTTACCGTAATCAGCTGCACCGCCAGAATGCCGGCCACGATCAGGAAGGTGTTCAGTCCATACTGCAAAAACGGCGCAGAGTCAAATACAACTTGAAAGTTTTCCAGCGTCAGTGTGCTGGGCAGCTGCAACAGCATGGATTCCTTGGACGGCTTCAACGCCGTAAGCACTGACCAGATCAACGGAATAGCCCACAGCAGGCTCGCCGCAAGCAGCACGGCGCGTGTTGCGATACCCGGCTTTTGCTTCATTGCTTTGCGCCTCCTGTCAGTTGTCATAGTGGGTGCGACGGTCCATACCGCCATACTGCACAAAGGATACCAGCAGCATAAAGACCAGCATGACCACCGTCATCACCGAAGCCTTGCCAATATCCCAGTAGGCGAAGGCCGTCTGATAGATGTGATACATCAGCACGTTGGTGCTGTTGTTGGGGCCGCCCTTGGTGGTCATGGTCACGATCAGGTCGACCATTTTAAAGGAGTTGGCCATCGTACACATAAGCACGAATACGGTGGTGGGCCTTACCAGCGGCAGGGTGATCTTGCGCAGCATCGTAAAGGGCGAAGCGCCGTCGATCAGCGCCGCCTCGTAATACTCCGGCGAAATATTCTGCAGGCCGGATGTGTAGAAAATCATGACAAAGCCTGCCTCTCGCCACAGATATACCACCATAATGGTATAAATGGCATACTGGGGATCGTTCAGAAAGTCCGGCGCCGTGACTCCCATCATTTTGGCAACCTGGCTGATAAAGCCCACGGTCGGCGTAAGCAGATAAGTCCACACCGTGGCAAAGCCGATGGTGGGCGCGATGTTGGGATAGTAGATCAGCGCGCGGGCAAATCCCACGCCCCGCGCCTCCCGCTTGACCAGCATGGCCAGGAAAAAGCCGATCACCATGCTCAGCGGAATCACGAACAGGGCGAATTTGAACGTGTTTCCCAGAACGGTTATAAATACCTTGTCATTGAACACGTCCGTATAGTTTTTCAACCCGATAAACTGATAGGTCTGCTTGCCCAGGTTCACCTTCTGGAAGCTGTTAATGATGGCTTTTACAATGGGATAAATGGTGAAGCATCCCAGAAAAAGCAGCGAAGGCAGCAAAAACGACCAGCCCAGCGCATCCCTGCGAAGCTGATTCCTGCGTTCGTTAGCCCGTTGCATCGGCTCACTCCTTCCTGTGGTCCATAAAGCGGGGCGCGTCCAACGCGCCCCGCCAAGGGCCGGTTACTGATAATCGGCCAGAACCTGATCGACCTCCGCCTGCGCCTGAGCCAGCGCCTCTTCCGGCGTCATGGTCAGGGTCATGGCAGCGTCAATCGCGTTTTTGAGAATATCCCAGCAGCGGGTATTGTCATAGAGCATGAGCTCGCTGCCCGCATACTGCAGCTGATCGCCCGCAGTGGCGGCCTGAGGCACGGCGGCGAAGTAATCCTTGAGCACGTCCAGCTCAAAGCAGCTCTTGCGCGTAGCCACATAACCGGTGTCGATGCTCCACTGAGCGGCGCGTTCCGGCTCGGTGATCCAGCGGATGAACTTCCAGGTGGCCGCCAGCTTTTCGTCGCTGATGCCATCGAAGATGTAGAAGTTCGCGCCGCCCGTGGCAGAGCCATAACGCTTGCCGGCCGGCAGGAAGCAGGTGCCAACCTCAAAATCAGTGTTCTTGAGCACATTGGTCAGGCTGCCGGAGGACATGTACAGCATGGCAGCGGTGCCGGCCATGAAGTTGGAGGTGGAGTCGGCCCACACGATCACGCCTTCGGGCATCGCCTGATATTTCTGGGACAGGTCCACCAGGAACTGCAGCGCCTCGGCGTTGCCTTCGGTATTGAACAGCGCGGTTTTTCCATCGCTGGTCATCAGGTTTTCGCCGTTTTCGCTGTTTTGCAGCGCGAAGGGGCTGAACATGAAAGGATCGTTGGTGGAAATCTGAACGCCCCACTGGGTTACGTTGCCGTTCTCGTCGCGCACGGTCAGCTTCTGCGCATACTCAGCCAGCTCCTCCCAGGTGGCAGGCGGCGTTTCGGGGTCCAGACCGGCCGCGCGGAAGGCGTCCTTGTTGTAATACATAATGATGGTGGAACGCTGGAAGGGGATGGAGTAGATATGGCCATCATAGTAGGAATTCTGCAGGAAGGCGGGCCAGAAGTCATCAATGTACTCCTGTCCATCCTCGTCGGCAGCGATCAGATCATCCAGGGGAATGATGGCGTCCAGGGAGAGCATGGAATACAGCTCCGAATTTCCCAGAATGGCAAAGTCAGGCGCATTGCCGCCCTGAATGGCCGCGATGGTCTTGGTGGTGGTTTCGGTGGAATTGCCGCAGAAAACCGGGTTAATGATGATATTGGGATTTTCCTTGGTAAATTCCGCCGCCAGGTTTTCGATCAGCAGCGCCAGGTCGCCGCCCACGCCAACGGGATAGTAGAACGTCAGCTCCACCGTTTCCTCCGCAAGCGACGTCGCGGGCAGAGCAGCCATGGAAACCAGCAAAGTCAGGCAAAGCAGCAGGGTCAAAAAGCGTTTCATTTGTTCTCCTCCTTTTATTGTTGTCTTTATTTCTCATCCTGGGGCCTAATGGCCCTTTCAGGCGAGCATCCCTTGAATGGTGCGCAGGTCCTCAATCACATCGTCGCAGGTAATTCCGTGATTGTCTCCATATTCGAGCGTGATGTCGGCAGTGGGCGTATAGCGGCGGTACAGTCTCATCACTTCTGCGTAATCCAGCGTTCCATCTGTGATGCGGCAGTGAGTATCGTCCCTTCCATCGTTATTATGAAAGTGGAATCCTTCCACGCGCTTCCCCAGGGTTTTCAGCACGCGTTCCGTATCCCATCCCGCCACATGCAGGTGCCCCACGTCGATCAGACAGCCGGCTTGCGGAAAGCGTTCCAGCAGCTCCAGAAAAGCTTCCTCGTCAAAGAGGGATACGCCCGCTTTCTGGATATCCAGGTTTTCAATCAGCAGGCGAACGCCGTATTGGCCGGCCATGTCCAGCAATTCCCGGATGGAGTCCATACACATTTTCCGCGCTTGCGCCCGCTCATCCGCCTGAATCACCCTCTGATGGGTATGAAACACCATATGCGGACTGTGCAGCGTCCGGGCCATTTGAAACGCATAGCGGTACGCCGCCAGAAAATGCTCGTGCTCCTGCGACCCTCTGGGAGAAGCCGCCTCCACGCCGATAAAAGGGCCGTGCGTAGTGCGGGGCCTGTCCCCAAGCCACTGCGCCGCTTTTTCCATGTTTCTCAGATAGGCCGTATCGTGCGTGTGCAAAAACAGCTCCACGCCCGTGCCGGTTTCATCCGCCGCCCGCTTGAGGAACGCCGGGTTATCCAGTCCCCTCTCCAGTCCTATCACAAGGTTGCTCGTATATATCATTGCGTCCACTCCGTTTCTATCCGTATTATAGCCATTGCCCTTCCTGAGGAAAATGCGTCTGCTTTTGAATCCTGTGCTTAGGAACGATTAAGTATTGTGGTTTCTTTCACTTTTTGTGTTTCCATGCTATTTTTCTTGGATTGGCAGAACTGGCAATGCCATGCCGGTTGACAAAACAGCCTGGGCGGAGTAATTTTAAAATCGTCGTTTCAGACGTCTTTTCTCTGGTGTGTATTAAGGGAGAATGGTGACATGCCGGAAAAATGGAAAATCAGGGTACACCCTCTTCGAAACAGCATCATAACGCAAAGCATGGTGTTCTTTATTATCATTTTTGCTTTGCCCATGGCACTTTTCTATCAGTTTCTGTCGCAGGCATCGTCCAGACAGGCCATTGCGGACGCCGGAGCGCAGTACAAGGTCGTTTTGCAAAATGTTTCCGACACCATGGATGAAGTTTTTTACAGCATCAATATTTTGCAGACACAGCTTCGCGCGGATTCTGTCCTTTCCGGCTCCGCCTTTTCTTCTGAGCTTATCGGCGGCAAAGACAACTATACCGCTTATCAAATCATCCAGGCGATCAGCCGCACCCTTTACCAGGCCTATTTGAGCAGTTCCTATATTCATTCCATTGAACTGTATCATCCCTATGCGGACATCCTGTTTTCCAGCCAGCCCTATGCCACGCGCAAGATCGTCACACAGCCGTCTGAGGATGATATTTCATGGTTATCCGAGGCGGCTGAGGCAACCTCGCATACATGGCAGCCTGAAACAGATGAAAACGGCGCCATGTACCTGGTCAGCTATTTCTGCCCCTATTTTTCGAACGACCCCTCGGCCAAACTCTTCTGCCGCATCACACTGTCCTCCGACATCCTGTCAAAGCGCTTCCGGGCCCTGGCGCCGGATAAGACGGTGGGCCTGTTTGTCAAAAGCGATGCTTATGTGCTGGCGGTGCCGGGCGTGGAGGGCGCGCAGGGCATTGATGCTCTGGCAGAACTGCCTCCGGGATCTTGGCGCGTTCTGTCAAATGGAAGCGATGAGTATCTGGCCGTCGCCTTTCAATCCTCTTACACCACGCTGTGCTATTTTCTCTCCGCGCCGCTGTCTTCTCTGAGCTCCTCCACGGGCATCATCCAGCGATATTCCTATTATTACTTTTTCTGTTTGCTATTGATTTTTGTTGCGGTTCTGGTATTTTTGCTGCACCGCATCCTTCGTCCCATTCACGTATTGTGCGGTACCATCCAAACCGCGGAAAGCGGCGATCTTTCCGTACGTGTTCCGGTGTCCCGCCCCGACGAATTCGGCATGATTGGCAATCAGTTCAACGTTCTTCTGGAGAGCATTGAACAGCTCATTCACGAAAACTATGAAACCCGCGTCCTCAAAAACGAATTTGAGCTCAAATACATTCAAAATCAGCTCAACGAGCATTTTCTCTTCAACACGCTCGATAGCATTCACTGGATCGCCAACAGCCATCACGTGCCGCAGATTTCTGAGATCATCTTCAATCTTTCGCGCCTTTTCCGTCTCACCCTGAACGAAGGGCGCGATACCCTCGCCGTTTCCCAGGCGGCCGAAATTCTCAAGGCCTATATCATGCTCATCAACGTGCGCATGGATGGCGCCATTCTTTCGGAAATCGAGGTCGATCCGAAAATCAAGGATTGCCGCACCTACAAATATTTCTTTCAGCCGATTGTGGAAAACGCCTATCAGCACGGCTTGCGTCCCCAGCTGGGCGGGCGGCTGAAAATCGCCTTCCGGGAGGAACCTGCCGGTTGGTTATGCTATACCGTCACGGACAACGGCGTGGGTATGTCTCCCGAAAAGCTGGCGGTTCTAATGGAGGATATCAAAAATCCCGACGATCCTGCCCGTGACTCCGGACGCAACTTTGCCATCAAAAACATTGTGCGCCAGCTCCGGCTGTATTATCGTGACGAATACCGCTTTTCCATCACCAGCAGTACCGGCCAGGGCACAACCGTGCGTTTGGCTTTCCCCCTGAAAGCGGAGGATGCACATGAATAAATATCGGGTTTTGATCATCGACGACGAGCGGCTGATCCGCGAAGGTTTGAAAAGCTACATTGACTGGAGCGCATTGAACGCCGAGGTCGTAGCCATATGCGCAGACGGCCGCGAGGGTGTGCAGGCCATTGAGACGCGCCATCCGCACATTGTCCTCACCGACGTATCCATGCCCAACATGGACGGCATTGCCTTGCTCAAATACGTGCGCGAAAAGCATATCGCCTGCGAATTCATCCTGATCAGTTCCTATTCCGAATTTCGCTATGCACAGGAGGCCCTGAAGCTGGGCGCATTCGACTATATCCTCAAGCCCATTGAACCAGACGCACTCTATGCCTGTGTCAAGCGATGCGTGGAAAAGGTGGAAAAAACACTCGCTCCCTCCTCTGCCATGCCTCTTTCGCCGGAAATTATGACGGAATGGCTGCGCAATGTGCTGGTCGCGGTTCCGGCTGCAGAGTCTGCCCTACAGCGCATGCTGGGCATGGCAGGCCTGGATACCGACGCCCTGGCCCTGCTGGTAGCCGTGGATCCAGCGCAAGTTTTGCTGCCGAATGACGGTCTTCCCTTCGCGACTGCGCTTTCCGCACACATTACGGTATTCCTCTGTCGCGACGACGCCTCCGCCCGGGCCACGGCACAGCTTTGCAAGACGGAGCATTTCCGCATTCTCCCTCTGTCCGGCGACATTTACCTGCGCTTCAACGCCGCACTTTATGAACTTTGGGAAGCTCAACACACCCTTTCACCCGTCGCGGGAGAAGGTCTGCCGCCTCCATCCGTGGTAAACGCCCTGGATATTCAGGGCATGCAACGCCACCTGCACAGCGCCCTGCGCGCGATTTGCGGCCGTCCGGAACAAACGCCGCTCACCGTCCGCAGCCGCCTGAACGAATATTTTCGCGCCTTCTACCATCAATTGGAGGAACGCTTCCATTCTCCCCTGCCCAATGCGCCCTCTGTGGAAAAGTGCCTGGAAGAGCTGCTGTGGTGTAATAACCTTTATGATCTGATGCAGACGCTGGAGGCACAGGCCGTCAACCTCTATACCTTGCTGTCCGCTCAACCCGCCTACACCGCCTACGTTCGCAAAGCCATTCGAATCATTCACGAAGAATACGGTACCCCGCTTTCTCTCAGCGGGGTTGCCGCGAGGCTGAATGTCAGTCCCTCCTACTTCAGCACCCTGTTCAAGGCCAACACGGGATATGCCTTTTCCGATTATCTGTTTCGCTATCGCATGAGCATCGCCCGCGATCTGCTGCATGCCGGGGAATACAAGGTTTACGAGATCAGCGCAATGGTAGGATATCCTGATGTGGTTCAGTTTTCCAAACGCTTCAAGCAGTTCTTCACGCTTTCACCCCGCGAGATGATGAATCATCCGGAGAATGACCCTGACCCTGCTCCACATGGCCAAGAAAACAAACATTGACGAATCCCTTGCCGCCTCGTTATAATATAACGTGGGCGGTTTCCATTTCCGCCAAACCCAACCAAGAGTAAAGGAGCCTTTGGTTTAAATGAAGCGTTTTTTTCGCCCGCTTGTTTTGCTGCTGCTGGCCGGGATAGTGGCGCTCTCCCCACTGTGCGGCCTTGCGCAGGAGGTCGCCGCGGAGGATGAGGCCCCCATCACCCACACCGCCATCGCCAGCGTTGCCCTGAAGGTGCGCCGCTCGCCCAGCAAGGATGCCTCCGCCGGCGACAGCATTCCCCGCGACTCCTTTGTTTATATCCTCGAACTGGGCGAGGAATGGTGCAAGGTCCGCACCACCCGCATGGAAGGCTATGTGCTGACTCAGTATCTGGACGACATCACCCTTTATGATCTTGAGGCTGCCGAGGCCAACGGCACAGCGGACCTTGAGATTGATGTGGCCGAGCCTATCAACGCGCCCAACTTCACCACCAGCCCCGAAAACTTTCATGAGGGCTACTATGCCTATGCGGTCAAGAACGCCGTCATCTATCTGGAGCCCAACGAGCTCAGCCGCAAGATCGGCAGCGTGCCCATCTATGATCAGGTGATCGTCAGCGAGGTCAGCGGCGAATGGTGCCTGGCGCGCTATGAAGACACCTGCGGTTTTATCCGCACCTCCTCGCTGTTCAAGTGGGACCGTATCGACCCCTACGTGGGTGAGATTCCCGGACTGGACATCATGCCTTACCTGGCCTTTGTCAATCATACCACCACCATCTACAGCATGGAGGATGACTCCGTGCTCAAAACCATCAATCCCGGCGCGGCCATCGCGGTTTTCGAGCTGGACGAGGAGGGCCGCTATCCTCTGCCCTATTGGCGTACCACCGGCTATATCAAGGAGGAGGATGTCGCCTGGCTTGTGCCGGTCAAGGATTGGGAAACCGCCGAAAGCGGCGATCTGATCAGCACCATGAGCACCTATTATGCCGTGGGCATTTACTCCGCGCAATATCAGGGCCGCAACTGGAATATCCGCCTTTCCTCCAGCATGATCACCGGCACCATTCTCCAGCCCGGCGAAGAATATAACCAGCATCAGACCATCGGTCCCTTCTCGCAGTCCACGGGATATCACAAGGCGCCCATCATGAAGAAGGATGCCCTGTGGGGCTATGGCGGCGGCACCTGCCAGGTCAATACCACCTTTTACATCGCTACCATCCAGCTTCCCATTTTGGTAACCCATCGCAGGGTGCATGCCGATGTAGGCATCTATTATGCCAAGAAAGGCTTTGATGCAGCGGTGGGCGGCGGAAGCATCAACCTCATCATGACCAATACCATGCCCTATGCCATCCGCTACCAGATGTTCGTATCCGACGGCGTCGTCACCTGCTGCATCTACAAAGCATAAACAACAAAAACCTCCGCTTGTTCCGAACGGAAGAAGCGGGGGTTTTTCAGTTTGGCCAAAAAGCGCACCTCTGGCGATCTTTTCCGCCAGGGCCCATTTCCCCTCCTTCTTAGGCGCGGCCGGGGAAACGTGCAGGGAGGCCTTGCGGCTCAAGGCCTCCAAATCAACCGCACCGGTCGGCGAGGCCCGCTGGAGCCCCGCCCCTGGCCGAGCGCGGGATTTCTTCTCCAAATCGAAGATTTGCCGGAGGCGCCGGGCATTGGGAATGGAGCTCGGAGGGCTCAGGCCCTCCGAGGCACGGTTTTTTATTCCTGCGGCCGGGAGGAGGGTTTGCCGCGCTGCGCCGCATAGTCGTAAATACGCTGCGCCAGTCCGGTACTGATGCCCTCCACCTGGCACAGTTCCTCCTGCGTGGCCTCAAAGATGGCCTTTACGCTCCGGAAGTGCCGTATCAGCGCCGCCTGCTTCTTGGGGCCTACACCGGGTATGGCGGAAAGCTCGCTCCTGAGGCCCTCCTTGCCGCGCAGCGCGCGGTGATGCGTAATGCCAAAGCGGTGCGCTTCATCGCGCACATACTGCACCAGGTGAAGCGCGTTGGAACGCCGGTCCAGCACGATAGGGTCCTCCCGTCCCGGCAGATAGATCTCCTCAAACCGCTTTGCCAGGCCGAACATGGGCACGCTCGCTCCCGCCTCCTGCATGGCGCGGTGCGCAAAGAGCAATTGTTCCGGGCCGCCGTCGATCAGAATCACGTCCGGCAGCTTGGAAAAGCTGCCCGCATCTGGGTCCAGGCCCGCCTGCTCGCGCTCGTGGCGCTCCTTCAGCCCATGGGTGAAGCGGCGGGTGATCACCTCGGCCATGGAGGCGAAGTCGTTGGCGCCTTCGACGGTTTTGATTCGGTAGATGCGGTATGCCTTTTTATCAGGCAGTCCGTCCTGAAAGACCACCATGCTGGCCACGCTCAAAATACCCTGCGTGTTGGAGATATCGTACCCCTCAATGCGCCGGGGCAGTACGGGCAGATGCAGCGCCTCCTTGAGCTCCAGCATGGCCTGCCGGGTGCGCATGTCCTTGACCTCCGCGCTCTGCCGGTGCTTGGAAAGCGCGTCCTCGGCGTTTTTCAGGGCCAGGCGCACCAGATCCGCCTTGTCGCCCCGCTGGGGCACAGCCAGCGTCACCGCCCCGCCCCGCCGCTCCCGCAGCCAGCGCTCCAATTCGTCCAGCGGTTCAGGCAGCGCCTGCGCCAGCACGTTGCGCGGGATCAGATGTCCGTCGTCATAATACTGGGTCAGGAAGCCGGCAAGCACCTCCTCCGGCGCTTCCGCGCCACAGTGCTCCATCAGGAAGGCCCGTCCGCCCTCAATGCGCCCCGCACGGATATGCGTCAGCTGCACCATGGCGTCCTGGTCATCCTGAGCCACGGCCAGCACATCCTGCTCCACATCGCGCGTCTGAATGGCGTGCTGTTCCTCCATCAGCTGGCGGATATCCGCGATCTTGTCCCGCAGCACCGCCGCCTGCTCGTACTCCATGCGGGCGCTGGCGACGTTCATCTCACGGGTGAGCTCGGCGAGCAGTTCCCGGCTGTCGCCGTTCAAAAAGTCGATGACGCGCGCCAGGATGGCGCGGTACGCCTCCTCGCTCACCCCGCCCGCGCAGGGCGCCAGGCATTGCCCAATCTGATGGTGCACGCAGGGACGCCGGGGCGATTTGACGGGAAAGCGGAGATTGCAGGTGCGCAGCGGGAAAAACCGCCGCACTTCATCCATCACCTGCCGGACCGCGGTGGCTCCGATGTAGGGGCCGAAGTACTTCACGCCCGCCCGCTGGTCATCCATGTTGCGGGCCAGGGTCAGGCGGGGGAAGGGCTCGCTGAGGTCGATGCGCAGATAGGGGTAGTGCTTGTCATCCTTGAGAAGGATGTTATAGAAGGGGCGATGCTTCTTGATGAGGTTGCATTCCAGCGTGAGCGCCTCAAAATTGGTCTGGCAGAGCATGAGGTCAAAATCATCCACGCGGCTGACCATGGCGGCCACCTTCGGCGTATGCGAGCCGTGGAAATACTGCCGCACCCGGTTTTTCAGATTGACCGCCTTGCCGACGTAAATGATCTCGCCCCGGCTTTTCATGATATAGCAGCCGGGGCTTTCGGGAAGCATTTTGATTTTATAGGCCAATGTGGGATTCATGCCGACGCTTCCTTTCAAGACCGTTCAGCACACTCGGTCGATAACTGCTCACCATCGGGAGCGGGCCGTTTGAAAAGCATGCTGGCTGCGCCCGTCAGGCTGCCGATAAGCAGCGCGCACGCGCCGCAGGACCACGCCATCACCTCGCGCAGAAACCGCAGGCGCAGCAGTTCCGGCGTGCGGTATTCCACCACGGTCGCAGAGGTCTGCCACACGTTCCAGAAGGCGGTCTGGATATCCTTGGGTTCCACCAGCACCGCGGGCACCCATTCCGGGAAGGTATACACCGGCTCCACCAGACGGGTAAACAGCCAGGCCAGCGCCGCCGCGCAGGCAACGTACCCCAGCGCAAGCAGCAGCAGCCGTCCTGCCGCAAATCCCACCAGACGCGCGGCATACTGCGTTTGCAGGCGGTCGTGATAGGCGGCGGCAAAGCGCGCGCTCCGGCGGTTCATCCACCTCACACCCCACAGCGCCAGCGCCATGCCGAGCAGCGTAAAGAGCATGCGCATGGGCATGGCAGCGTTCATGCGCTCCTTAATCAGGCTGATGGTGGTGCCATCGCCCAGCTTCTGTGCCGCGGTCTGGAAGGCGGACCATCCGCCCGCACTCTGCACGGGCCGCGCCTCATACACCAGCGCGGTCAGCGATACATTGGTCTCCTCCAGCGAGCGCAGCGGCACGTAAAGGCTGTAATCCATCTGATCGCCCACGCGCTTGCCCGCCTTGATTACCCCTACGATGCGGTAGCGCTGGCCCGCAACCTCGATTTCCTCACCCAGCGGCTCGGCATACTGAAACAGCGCCACAGCCAGCTGCTCATCCACCAGGGCCACGCGCTCGCCATAGATGCATTCGTCGGGGTAGAGCAGCCGGCCATTGAGCAGCACCGGGGAGTTGAGATAAAACCAGCTCTCTTCCACCCCCACCAGGCGAGCGCTTGCGCTCTTGCCCCCGTCAGGGATGGATATGGCCGCCGGCTGGGCCAGGGCATAGAGCGTGGCATCCTCGCAGGCGCCCTCCAGTTCGGTTTCCAGCTCGCGGGTTTTCAAGCGCGCCTCACGCAGACCTCCGTTGGTCTCCTGTGCGCCTTCCTCCGCCGCCACGGGCTGGGGTGCGGCATAGACATGCTGGAACGTGCCCGGCACCGCCTGGATCTTGATCCAGGCAAAGGCCAGGACCGCCAGCGCGATGCCCAGCAGCACAAGCGTTCCCTTGCGGCGTTTGCAAAAAGCTTTCAGCATGGCTTACTCCACATACTCCATCACCGGCTTCCCGTCCTCCACGGTACGGTCGGCCCGGTCGATGATGCTCTGATAGCTCAGGTCCTCCTGCACGCTGACCGCCGTATCGCTGCGGTCGATCACGGTGACGCTCGTCTTTTTGGCCTTCAGCCCGCCGGAGTTGAGGAACCCGCCGTATACGCGCTCCGCCACAAAGACATATTCTCCCTCGCCCTCGCTTCTAAGAGCGGAAGCGGGGATAATCGTGGCATTTTTTCGTGCGCGGAACACGATGCTCACTTGCAGGCTCCCATCCTGCAAGAGCTTTTGCATGCCGCCCGCCGCACGCAGGAAATCCTCCGTAAGCTCGATTTCCGCGTATTTGCGCCCGTCGGTGTCATCCACCACGGCGGTGACTTCGCTGCGGAAGGTGTCATAATCGCCCGCCATCTCCACGCGCGCCCCCTCGGACACATCCTTTTTCAGATCGGTCACGTCGGCGCGCAGCACCGGAACGTCCTCTTTTTTGGCGATGGTATAGGCGGACTTCTGCCCGTCATAGCTGTCACCGGCTTTGAGATCCAGTGCCACGATATACCCTTCGCTGGTCGCCGTCACCGTGCCCAAAGCCTGCTTGGCCTCCAGGAGCTTGACCATCTGGTCGCTGAGATCCTGCATTTCCTCCAGCAGCTTGTTGCGGTCGTTGATGTACTTGAAAACCTCGTCGCTGACCTTGATTTTCTTGTTTTCGTAGCTGGCGTAGAAATCGTCGCGCGCGGTCTGGAATGCCTCTCGGGCCGCGGAGGCGGCGCGGATGAGCGCCATGGTGTCGCTCGAAGCGCCTGCCTGCTTAGCCTTGGCTTCCCAGAGGGTCTGATCAAAGGTCAGGTCTATCCCCTCGGCGGCCGCAGCCAGACGCGCCTTGCTCTCGGCCTCATTGAGCGCATCCTGCTTTTCAATCATCAGGTCGTAGAGGTCGTTTTGCATGCTCTGCTTGGAGTTTTTGCGGTTCTTGATATCCAGGTCGATCAGCTCCTGCGACTTTTCGTTATACTTGGTCAGCAGGTCCTCTTCCTTGGTCTGGTAATCGTTGATGGTGGCGGTGAAGATGGTATCGCCTTCCTTGACCAACAGGCCGGGCTTGACATATACCTTATCCACCGTGATGGGATAATCCTTGGCCTTGTTGAGGGTGATTTCCGTTTCCACCGGGAAATAAGGCTTGGCCTCCACGGAGATCTTCTGCTCGATACGTCCCGTGGTGGCCTGCACCAGCTTGACCTTGGGTGTGGTGATGGTCTGGATGGTGCGCGAGAAATACATGCATGCCGCTACAATCACGCCCAGCCACACCAGCGCCTTGAGCGCGCGCTTTTTCTTGCTCATGAGTTCAGCCTCCCCCTTTTATTTCAGCTCGCTTAGCTGCACGCCCAGGAGGATATCGTCCTGGAAATAGATATAGATCAGCAGCATGGGCAGAAGGTACAGCGCCGCGCCCGCAAACGCTACGCCGGTAGAATCGGTGTTGATCTGGTTGAACATGACCGACAGCGGCTGCATGCTCTGATTGGTCAGGTAAATGAGCGGCTGCTCAACCATGTTCCAGCTGTCGGCAAAGCTCAGCGCCGCCGCCGCACACAGGATGGGGCGGCATACCGGCAGCATCACATGCACAAAGCAGCGCAGCGTGCCCGCGCCGTCCATCTGGCCGGCTTCGATGATTTCGCCGGGGATGCCGATCATGAACTGGCGCACCAAAAACAGATAAAAGGGTGAAAAGATCATGGGCAAAATCACCGCCCAAATCGTATCCAGCAGCCCCAGGGCCCGAAGGGTCATCACGCTGGGCGCCATGGTCACCTGGAAGGGCAGCACCATCAGCACCAGTACCAGAAAGAACAGCGCGTCGCGCCCGCGGAACTGGAAGCGGCTGAGGGCATAGGCCGTGAGTGGAATCACGAATGCCTGCCCCACCAGAATGGCTCCGGCATACAGCACGCTGTTGCAGAACAATTGCAGATACTGCGGCTCTTCAATCAAAATGGTGTAGTACTGCCTCAGGCTGACCTGAGCGGGCGAAAAGAGGATGTCCATCCACCGGCTCTGGTCATAGCTGCCGCGCTGGGCCAGATAGGACGATATCTCACTCTTGGGAAAAAAGGAGTATAAAAACGTGAATACGATGGGAATGAGCATGATGACCGCGATCAGCGTCAAAATCAGGCAGCTTACGGGCCTGGCCCTGCGCACGCGCCGCATCAGCCTGCGCGCGCTTCGCCTGCGCCGCTTCCCTGCCGCGGCGATGGATACGTGGCTCTGCGCCATGGAACACGCTCCTTTCTTCAGGCGGTTTCGCCCTGCCGCACGCTCTTGGTGCGGTAGAGCAGCAAGAACAGGGCGATCACGATCACCGCAAAGGAGTAGGCCGCGGTGGTCACATCCTGATAATCCAGCTTGGCAAACTTGTTGTTCATGTAGTGCTGGAGGGTGTAGATGCTCTCGTCGGGATAGGCGCCGCCGATGAAGTACACTTCCTTGAAAATCTTGAAGGCGTTGACCACGGCCAGCACAAACACCAGAAACGCGGTGGGCAGGATCTGGGGCAGCGTGATCGACCACTCGCGCCGGAACCAGCCGGCGCCCTCCAGGCTGGCGTATTCATACAGGGACTCCGGCACGGCCTGCAGCGCGGCGGTGAAAATAACCACGCTGAACCCAAGGTTTTTCCAGATATAGAGCAGCACGATGGGCACACGCAGGGCTGCGCCTTCCAGCCAGAAGACACGGTCAAAGCCCATCGCCGTCACCAGACGGTTGATCGGCCCGCCGTAGTCAAAGAGAATGAGCCAGATGATCAGCATGGCAGCCGAGGGCATCAGATAGGGCATGAGCAGGGCGTTGCGGTAGAAGGTGCTGCCTGCGATGGGCTTGCGCAGCATGCCCGCCAGCAGAAAGGAAAGCACGAAAATCACCGGAGCGCACAAAAGCGACAGCTCGATGGTGTTTTTCAGACCCAGCTGAAACACCTCATTCTGCCACACGCGCAGATAGTTGTCAAAGCCTACGAAGCGGTTGTCGATGGTGCCGTCGGTCAGGCTGAACCATATGCCCCATACAAAAGGCACCAGGTAAAAGGCCAGCAGGCCTACAAGACCCGGCAGCAGATAGAGCCAGACGGATTTTTTACGAAACATGCATAGCTCCTTTGGCGGCATTTTTCACGGCGATGGCAGGAATGCGCAGCCGCGCCGGCGGACCCGCCAAGGGGGGCCCGCCGGCGGCGGGAGAAGGCGCGCTTTCGCGTTATTGGTCTTCCAGCTGCATCAACCTGACGCGCTGGTCCAGTTCGCGCACGAGGGAATCCAGGTTTACCGCACCCTCGATGTACTGCATCAGCAGCTTGTTGATCTCGCTGGTGGCAGAGGTGTCGGCATTGAGGAACACGTTCTGCCGGATGACATAGATCAGGGGCGCCACGTTCTCACGGTAATCGGCAATCTGCTCCGCCGTCACGGAATAGCGGTAGTTTTCCCAATCCGCGATGCTTTCCTCCTGCCACTGAATCTGCTGCTCGATCTCGGCGCGGTTCTCTTCTGAGGCGTTCTCCAGGCTCTCCTGCATTTGGGCCAGGGACTCCTGCATGTCCTCAAGGTTGGATTGATAATAATCGTTTTCTACCGGGTCGTTATGATCGGGGAACAGGACGATGTTCGCGCTGGTCTTATCCAGATTATCCAGATATTCGCTCACATAGAGCAGCGCCTGATCCATGCGCTTGGTGCGGGGGTTGATGGTCATGACGTTCAGGTTCATGCCGATGAACGGCTCTCCCCCCTCCTCCAGCGACAGGTAGAGCGGCTGGAAGCGTTCGTCCTGATAGCCGAGGTAGCCCACGCTCATGGACGTGCTGAACAGCGCATTCGGGGTCCAGTAGGTGTCTTCGTCCTGATCCTGCACGCTGAGGATTTCCTCAAAGTCGATGGCGGAAAAGCCTTCCATCAGCCTGCGGAACACCGGCGTGTCAAAGACGAGCTCGCCGCCCTGCTTCTGCATGTAGGCAATGTAATCGTTGAGCAGCAGGGAATAGAGCAGCTGGCTGGAATAGCTGCCCAGGTCGAAGAGGGAAATTTCGGGATGGTCCTCGCCGTAGTCCCACACCCAGTTGGCAGCAAAATCATACAGTTCGGGCAGCGACGTGGGCAGGTCATCCTCGGTCAGCCCCAGGCTTTCCCACAGCTCCATGTTGACGCCATAGCACGTTCCGCTCATGCCTACGGGCACGCCGTAGAGCTTGCCGTCTACCATGAGGGGCTCCACCACTTCGGGATACATGGCGGATACCTTCTCCATGATGTCCGCACTCTGACTGAGATCCGCGCAGTAGCCCTTTTCAATGAGGCGTTCCACAGGCATATAGGACAGGCCCATCAGCAACACGTCATACGCGCCCGTATCCGCCACCATGGCCTGGGTGAGGGTTTCGATATCGCTGGTATAGTCGCCGCTCACGTCCACGGCAATTTCGGGGTGGTTGCTCACAAACTTGTTATGCGCTTCGCTCCCGAATTCGCCGAAGATGGTCAGCGCGCCGTTTTCAATTCCCTCCGGGTCCAGCTTGAACACCTGAATCCCGTTATAGTTGTTGATCAAAACATAGTATCCATCCGCATAGAGGACCTGCCCCCCGTTTGAAACCATGCCGCCGCCGGTATAGGCGCTCAGGCGTTTTTCACCCGTAGCCAGGTCGATGCCCGCGATGCGGGAGCCGTCCATATAGTACAGCGTGCCGTTTCCCACGCAAATACCGCTGGTGGAATAGCCGCCCATCGTGTTATCCGTCGGCAGGGCCGCCAGAGAGGCGACAGCGTCCTTTTCGGGATCGAAGAGGCCGTATTGTGCCGCCTGGGTCAAGTCCGCCTGGGTGGTAGCGGAATAGAGGGCCGAAATATCATACACCAGCGCCATGAGGGTACCATCGCCCACGGGCGCGAGGCTCAGGAGGTTTTCGCAGGCAAAGTCCTGCTTTTCACCTGTTTTCAGGCTCATGCGGCCGGCCACGGCGTATGGCGTGCCCATGTACACCATGCCGGTGTAATACAGCCAGTCTCCCTCGCAGAAGAAGCTGCTCAGCTCCACCGTGGAGGAATACTCCTCGCCTTCCTCCTTGCGAATCAGGCCGGAGGTATCCACCGTAAGGCCCTCCACTTTGGCGGGAGCGAAAGCGCCGGTATCGTCCAGCAGCGTCCACACCTCGCCGGAGGGGGTGCACAGGCCGCAGACGCGGCCGTTCCACACGAACAGACGGTCCATGCGGATCTGGCCTTCCTCGGTTTCCGGAACATCGGTATAGTACTGGGTGTTAAAGACCTGACCCAGCACGACCGGCTCGTTTTTGTCCACGGGGCGGGTGGCGACCGCGCCGCTTTGGTAGAGCAGGTACAGGGTGCTCCCCACGTTGGTGGCAGCGGTGACGGCGTCATCATCGTCCACGGCGATGGATACGCCGCCAACGGCTCTCACAGCCATGCCCGCCGCCCATCCGGGCAAGGAGCATAAAAGCAGCGTCAGCGCCAGAAGCAGGGAAAGGGCTTTCCGAGTCATGTTACATATCCTCCAGCATCATCATTCTCACCCGCTGATTCATTTCGCGGATGTAGGTATCCAGATCAATCGCATGGTCCAGGTACTGGCTGGTGAGCGTATCCAGCTCGTTGCTTGATTCGGGGTTGGTCAGCGGCGTCTGAGGCGTCACGTACAGATAGGGCGCCACCTGCTCGCGGTAGGCCTGAATCATTTCTTCCGTCACGCTCATGCGCTGGTTTTCCAGCTCGTCCAGGTAGCCCTGAATCTGCTCCCGGGTTTCGCGCAGGGAAGCCTTCTCGCTCTCATCCGCCTTTTCGATGCGGCTGTCCACATCGCGCAGGCTTTCTTCGTAGCTCTGCTTCTGGACCTCGTAATAGCTGTTGGGCACGGGGTCGTTCTGGTCGGGGAAGAACATGATATTTTCCGTTTCGGCATCGTAATGCCCGGCGTAGGCGGTGAGATAGGCGGCTGCCTGGTCCATGCGCGTGCTGCGGGGATTGACGATCATCACGGTCATGATCACAGGGAGGACGGGTTCCGTCTCGCTATCCAGGCGCAGGATCAGGGGCTGGTTGGAACGGCCGTACCCGCTTTGGTCCATCGCGCGGGGCGAGGCCTCGGAATAGCGGGTAAACAACTGCTGCTTTTCGTAGAACTCGTTGGCGTCGTTGCCTTCCCAGATCTTGTCGCCCTTGACCTCATAGGGGTCCAGCTCGGTAAAGTCGATGGCCTCCAGCGCCTGCATGAGCTTTCGGAACAGCGGGGTGTCAAAGCTGACGCTGCCCGTATCCCGCAGCTGCGCCGCCACATACTGGTCGCGGATCATCTGGAACAGGGACCTGCGCATATTGAGGTCCATCAGGGCCACGTCGGCGTTTTCCTCGCCATAATCATAGTAGTAATTCGCTGCGAAATCCAGGAACTCCAGCCAGGTGGCGGGAAGGTCGCTTTCCGTCAATCCCAGCTTTTCCATCGCTTCGGCATTGACGCCCAGCGTATTGGTACTGAGCGCGACAGGCAGGGCATAGAGCTTGCCGTCGCGCATGACGGACTGGGTAAAACGCGGGTCCATACGTCCGGCCACCGCCATCAGTTCCGGATATCCGCTCAAATCCGCGGCATAGCCTTTGTCAATCAGACGCTCCACAGGGTTGTAGGACGTGGTCAGGCACAGCACATCCATGCTGCCGGTACCGCTGACCATGGCGGTGGTGAGCTCTTCCATGGTCTGCGGATATTCGCTGGCGAGCGTCACGTTCAATTCGGGATGCTCGGCCACCACGGCCATATGTTTCGTGGTGCCGCCTTCGTTGGCCACGGTCAGCGCGCCCGCCGCCATCTCCGGCGCATCCAGGCGCCGCACATATGTCCCGTCGCCATTGGCATAGACGATCATGCCGCCGGAAATCGCCGCAAAGGTCGTGTCCGACCCGGACCAGGCGTTCACCGGCAGATAGGCGCTGACGCGGGACTCGCCCGTAGCCAGGGGCACGGCATAGATCGTCGCGTCGCCGCAGTAATAAGCGGTATCGCTTTCCCGGTCGTAGGTCAGATTGTTCAGATAGCTGCCATTCAGGGTGGCCACGAGGGTCGTTCCGCCCGTGGCTGGATCATAGACGGCTATCTGCGTCATGGGCGCTTCCATGTCTTCCGGGCCCGGCACAGGCTGTACCAGCGCCAGATACTTTCCATCCTTGTAGGCGCACAGCGCACGCAGTGTGCTGTCCACCCCCTGCTGTGCGATCAGCTTACCGGTATCCAGCGCGTAGCGCTCTACAAGCAGGCTGCTTTCTCCCTGGCCATAGTTCTCAGCCAGGCGCACCACTTCGCCGTCCTGCATGAACATGGAATTGACATAGCTGCCGTAATAAATGCCGTCTTCGGACGGCTCTTCCTCCACGGCCTCCAGCGTGCACAGGGGCTGAACTGCCGCGCTGCCCGCGCCGTCCACCAGCCGCATCACCTGACGGCTGCTCTCGTCGAAGCCGTAGAGGCATTCGCCGTCGGCCAGCAGGCGGGTGACTACAGGCGTGGTGGCATCCGTGCTTTCATTCCGATAGCTGCGCAGCCCTTCCAGCACGGTTTCCGGCTCGTTCATTCCGGCGCTCCAGCGTTCCAGCCAGACCTGCCCATCGTTCGAGCCGCTATACAGGTTGCTCACAAGCAGGTACAGGTTTGCGCCCACAACCTGTCCGGACCGGACCGTCCATGCATCGGCATCGGTATAATCGGTCATGACATGCAGGTTGATATCTACGGCCTCGGCCAACGCCGCTGAAAAGAGCAGGCACAGGCACAGCGCGGTGCACATCAGATGTTTCCACAGGTGCTTCATGGTATTTCCCCCTTTTTTCCGGCAATATGGACAAAATCACCGGCGCTTTTCCTTCCCGCAGACTGTTTTATGTGTGAGAGGATATACGCCCATTGCATAGGACGAATGACACTGCGGAATTGTTCCATGTTTGTCAAATTTAACACGGAACGGATGTGCATGCCGGATCAGGGCTGGTAATAGTTTGCCATATGCTTGACTCTGCCGTTGCCGTCCAGGTCATATTCCAGCACCCAGACCTTGCTGGTGGAAATCTGGCAGCTGTAGCGCACGGTGCGGGTGCCGTCGTCGTTGACCAGCACCTGCCCCACGTTGGGATATTCGTAATACAGGCCGCGCGTACCGTTGGGGGCCTCCACCTGTCCAAAGTCCTTGTAAACGGAGACGATCTCGCTTTCCGTGCTGCCAAAGCCCACCCCGCGCGGCGGCGTGCCGATTTCGCTGTTCATGTCCACGCGCACCAGCTGCCAGGCGCTGTTTTCCAGGATAAACACGGCATAGCCCCAATTGTACTGCAAATGCCGCGCCGAGTTGGTCAGGTTCAGATAGGTGGTTTCCAGCTCCTGGGACGGGTTGCCGAAGGCGGCCTTGAACTCATCAATGGAGGTTTTATTCAGCGTAAAGCTGCCAAAGGTGTCGCTTTCCCCGTACATGTCCAGCGGGTAGGGGGAGACGTTGAACTTATAACCCACCTCCAGCGTGGGACTCATCTTCCCGTACTGGTTGACGCATACGGCTTTGAGCGTCACGCGGCCGGAGGGCAGCTTGATGGGGGTGCCGTCATAGACCGGGCTTTCCTCTGTGGGGGTGGAGCCATCGATGGTGTAGTAATACACATAATGGCTTTCGATCTCCGCCTGCTCGGCCTTGGTCAGCCCCGCCTTCTGGGTTTCGCTCAGGTTTCCGGGACGGAGGCTGACCTCGCGCAGGGTTTTGTAGGTATTGGGCGCCAGATTGCATTTAGGCGCGGGCGGCGTGGGATAATAGAAGGTGTAGGACACGCTGATCGGATCGCTGACCAGATCTCCGCTGACCGCCACTGCGCGCAGCGTGATTGCGCCCTCTTTGGGAATGATGCTGCCATTCTCGCAGAGAATGCCGTCCTCCGGCAGCACCGCGTCGTCGTCCACGGTATAGTACACATCGTAGCCCTGAGGCGAGGTGAGGGAGATGTCCTGCTCCATGGCGCTGATCTCGTAGCGCCCGGCTGTGAGGCTCACCTCCGGCATGGCGGGAAGGAAGTCCTCCCGTTGCTGGCGGAAGTTTTCACGGTCGGTGTTTTCGTAGGCCAGGAGCATCATGTCCGCCGCTTCCGGGCCGCGGTCCTGCTCCAGATACATGCTGATGAGCGCCGTGTAGGCCTCGCTGCGGAAGGGGCTGACCTCCTGCGCGAGCCTTAGATACACCGCCTCGGCCTGATCGTCCTGCGCGTCCAGCTCATAGGCGTTGGCCAGCAGCAGCAGGCCGTCGTAGTTCTCCGGATCAATCACGTCGCTGATGCGCAGGCAGACGATCGCCATCTGCACGTCGCCCACGTCCAGGTAATCCTGACCGGCCATGCGGTAGGCCTGCGCGGGTACGCCGCTCCACTGATCGATCAGCTCCTGACGCTCCTCCTGTACCAGGGGGTCGTCCGTGTTCTGTGCAAGGGCGAACATGCCCTCGGTAGCGGCCATGGCGTTGCGGCGCGCGGTGGCTCGCTGGCCGCTGTCGCTGCGGCTCATGTAGAGCATATAGCCTGCGCCCGCCAATACAGCCACCAGCGTGAGCGCCACGCCGATCAGCATCCAGTTGATATTGTGCCTGCGAACCGGATGCACCCGGCCATGGCCTGTTTTCAGCGCAGGCGCGCGCCCGCGCGCGTTGACCGGCACTCCGCGCCGCGTATCGGGGCGGCTGCTGCCGCGCTCGGTCTGAAAGGTCGCGGCCGGCTTGCGGCGAGGGACGTGCCTCACCTCCTCCACAGGCAGGGCGGACAGGTCGTAGTCGCCGTATTCTTTGGAGCGGTTGGCCCCGGATGGCAGCGTGGGCGCCGTAGCGCTGACCCTGCCCTGACGGATGGCGCGCACCCCCGTATCCTGAAGGGCGGAACCGCCATAGCGGCCAAGATAGGTGCCGCAGTTTTCGCAGGTAAGCGACCCGTCGGGCATGGAATGTCCGCAGCGTTCACAGATCATGAGACATGCCTCCTTTCGGCGGCGGGACGCTTACACGCCCGCGCGGTTGTTGACCGGGCGGTCGTTGATAAACAACTCAAAATGCTGGCCCAGAAACTTTGCCGCCTGCTCGCACATCAGGATGCGGGGCAGGTAGATGCTCAGATACTCCAGCACGCTGGAGGACTCGTCCATCTTGAGCTCCTGGCGGATGATTTTATGCTTGCGGTCCACGATGACGCTGTTTTCCTGAATGGCAAAGTTGACGCGGTCATGGATATCGCCCACATCCGGGCGGCCGTTGCGCACGCGGCTCTTGTGCGCGTCCGATTTATCGGCGATGGCCAGGGCGGCGGATACCGCGCTGGACACCGTGCCGCTCTGCTCCTCATGGTTGCCCACGGCGGTGATGATAATCATCACGTCTTCGATATCCATGCCGATTTCCCGCAGCAGGGGAAAGAGCAAAATAGCGCCGTTTGGGCCGTGATCGTGGCGGTTGACGCTGTTGCCCACGTCGTGTACCCAGCCGGCGATGGCGGCCAGTTCCACCTCGCGCTCGCTGTATCCCAGGCTTTTCAAAATGCCGCTGGCCGTGCGGCTCACATAGCCCAGGTGCCGGGGGCCGTGATCGGTATAGCCAAGCGCTTCCAGATAACGGTTGCCCGCCCGGACCAGCGCCTTGATGCTTTCGTTCTGCTTGATTTCCTGAAGGGTAATCATGTATGCCTCCTTTGCAAAGCCGTCTTTGCCGGTCAGTTCTGCGCCCTTTGCAGCCTTTTGAAGGCCTGATAGGTAGGATCGTGCGTCCAGTCGCGCACGGGAGCCTCGCTGCCCAGCCGTTCAATGGCGCTTCGGATTTCGATAAAGTCGGTGTAGGTCACATCGTCGCCCTCGGCTACGTCCAGCAGGGCTTCCAACGCGTGATCGTCATCCAGCTTGGCCAGGTAGCCAGCGTAGAGGGCGCGCTTGTCCTTGGTGGTTTTGAACTGCTCCAGCGCAAAGCGGAACACATCCTCGTCGCCGGGATAATCGGCCAGCACGTCCAATAGCGCTTCCTTGCCCTCCTCGCCGGCGGCCAGAAAGGCCACCTTCGCCGGGCCGCGCACGCCCTCGCCCATCTGTCGCAGGCTTTCCAGGGCGTTGTCGAGGATATCCTCCTCATCGTCGCGCTCCACCTGCCAGCGAATAAAATCCACCATGGGCAGCGTGCTGTCGATCTGCCTCAGCAGCTCGATGGCGTCCATGCGCGCCTCGCAGGGGGCGCTTTTATCCTTGGCCAGCGCCATCAGTGCCGCCTCGTCTCCCAGCTCCGCCAGCCGATCCAGCAGCGGATCAGGCACAGGAACCCCTTCACTGATGTATCCGCAGAGCAATGCGCACAGCTGCGCGCTGTCGGAAAAGCGGTCGAAGTATTCCCCAGGCGTGCAGCCTTCCAGCCAGTCGGCAGGGGTGTTCAGCCAGCTCAGGTACACATCGGGCACCTCGTCCTCCATATCCTCCGGACGGCGGAAGCGGTGGCGGTTTTCCTCAATCCACTTGTTCAAAACCTCGGTAAACCGGGCGTCAAAATCAATGATGTTCATGCGTATTATCCTCCTTGAGGCCGCGCAGCATATGCAGGGCGCTTTTCAGAGCGTGTGCATCCTGCGCATTGAGGCGCATCGTATCGATGCGCTGGGGTGGCAGTCCTCTTTCGCAGCGGTAGCGAATGCTCAGCGCCAGCGGCCACACCTTGCGGCGGTCCGCGATCAGGCGAAAACGCTCGCTTTCACTCATCCGCCTGACCCGTGCCAGCGCCCACGGCATAAAGCTGCCGTCCTGCGCAAGCGCAGCGGCGCGATTGAGGCATCGGGTAATCATGCGCTGATAGAAGCTGGCCGTCTGAGGCGGGGGCTGAGTGGGGTCCACATAGCCCAGTCGCCCATCCTGCCACACGGCATAGGGCGCGGGCGCACCCATGGAGACGAGCATCGCCATCGCTACCCGCTTGGTGAGCGACCCGCGTGGGTCGGCCAGCAGCACCTGTCGGAGCAGGCGCTGCGCATCCTCCGGCGGCATGGCCGCGCACACGGAGGGAAGCAGCTTTGCCGGCCAGTCCGTAGGCAGGGCCAGCATATAAAGGAAACGCGCCCGCAGCTTCGCATCCGTGGCCATGGCGGCGGCCAGCGCTCCGGGGCCTTCCCGCACGGCCTGAGTCACCGGCTTGAGACACCGGTTCAGCTCCTCTTCGTTCAGCGAACCATAATAGGATACGCTCGCCGCCTCGGCCCGAACCTGATCGGGGGTCAGCGCGCGGGTTTCCATATCCATCACGCGGTTGAACAGCACCTCGCCGGGCACGTCATCCGGGTCCAGTTCACGGCACAGGTGAATGAAGCGACTCGCCTCCTCCAGCCTGCCCAGCTTGAGCAGACACACCGCCAGGTCATACAGAACGGGATAGCGGCCTGAGCACCGCTTCAGACTGCGCGATAGCATGGCGTACGCGGCCTCATGCGCTCCCAGCTGCTCGGAGGCCAGGCACACCAGCAGCTCATCCGCCGGTGTCGAGGCGCAGACCGCCGCGCGGGTCAAGGCGGAAGCCGCTTCCCCCGCTCTGCCCAGCCTTCCCAGAAGGCACGCCGCCGAGGCGGACAGCTGCGCGTCATACGGACGCAGACGAAGGGCGCGGCGCACATACCGGAGGGCCTCCTGCGGCCTGCCGGCCCGCTCATGCCACAGGGCGGCCAGTTCGTCCCGGCGGGCATAGGGCGCCTGAAAGGGGGCCCGCCTTGCGCGCTGGAGGGCGCGGGATGCGCCGTCCATATCGCCGCGCGCCATGCGCGACAAAATCATATGCATCAGCCCGTTCAGCCGGGCGCGCCGCTTGACGGGAGGCTCCCAATAGGCCTCTTCCATTTCGTACACGTCGCCATCCCATGGCGCGGGCACGGTCTGTCCGTCATCCGGCGCATTGAAATAGAGCGAGAAGGCATCAAGCCCCTCCTGACGGTGCCCCAGGGCGATCATATTCTGGCCGATCAGCCCGTAGAGCGCCACACGCGAAGGATCATACGCCAAAGCCGCAAACGCCTCGCGGTTGCTGGCCTCGTAGCAGTGCAGCTGCCTGAGGGTGAGCGCGTAGCTGGCCGGGCCGGCCGCGTAGCCGGGGTCGGTACGGGCGGCATGGCGCTCCAGCACCGCCGCGCGGCGCAGATCTCCCGCCTGCTTGCATTTTTCCGCCCGCCGCAGCCAGTAGGGCGCCGGGCGCTGAAAGGTATCCATGTGGATGCTGGTCATTGCTTCCTCTCCGCCCCGCCTTTGCGCGGAGCAAGCCGAATGCTCATGCCTGCGCCTGATTGAGCAGGCGCAACAGGTCCTGCTGGGTGAATCGCTCGGTCTTTTTGCAGAAATGACAGGTCAGCTCCGCGCCGTCCTGCTCATCCTGAATCATGCGGCCCAGCTCCTCGCGGCCCATGGCGATGAGCGCCTTTTCCATACGCGCCCGCGAGCAGTTGCACCGGTAGCACATTGGCGTCCGGGCAAGCACCACGGGCCGGAGGCCCTCAAACCACTTCTCCATGAGCGCCTCCATGGGCTCGTGGCACAGTTCGCGGCTGACATCAGCCATCATCGGGCTGCGCAGCTCGAGCTGGCTGATAATATCGTCCGTACAGCCCGGCAGGGGCTGCAGCAGCACCCCGCCCGCCGACAGCACCACCTCGCCGCTGACCAGCACGCCCAGGCTCTGGAGCGTGGGCGTCTGCTCGCTGACGACATAGTAGTTGGCAAAATCTTCGGCAATCTCGCCGGATACCAGGGGTACCTGCCCTACATAGGGGCTTTTCATGCCCATGTCGCGCACTACGCTCATGCGCCCCTCACACCCCACGGCGCGTCCCACATCCAGTTTTCCATTGGGTTTGAGCGGCATTTCCAGGCCCGGCACATCCACGCAGCCTCGCACGCTGTCGTGATCCGCGACGCAGACGATGCGGCCCAACGGGCCTCCGCCGTCGATGGTCACGGTCACGCTGGCCTGGTCCGCCTTGAGCATCGCGCCCATCATGGCGGTGCCCATCAGCGTACGGCCCAGGGCTGCCGTGGCCACCGGGCTGGTCAGATGGATGGCCGCTGCCTCGGCCACGGTATGGGTGGCGGTGAGGAGCAGGCCCCTGACCATACCATCCATCAGGGTAATATGCAGCAGTTGGTCCTTTTGTTCCATATGCGTTTCCTTCTTCCGTTTGTCCGTTATGCCTGCGGCACCTCGGTCATGCGTTCGCCCACAGTGGGGGGCGCTTCTTCGGTCAGCGGCTTGCGCGCCGCCAGAAACCAGCGCACGGCGTGAGGTTCCGGCGGAGAGAGCTTTTTATCGCCATAGAGCCGAATATCGGTAAAGCCCACGGCCTCCATCAGCTCGGTCAGCAGCTGTGCGCTGTGCGCATATTGCCGCTGCTGCTCGCCGATGCGCAGGTAGGTTTCGTCCTTCTGCCTCACGAAGATGGCTAGGTTCAAATCCACATATCCCTGTGCACGGTTGTACCGGTTCTGCCACAGGTAGGCGATCTCCGGAGTTTCATCTCCGATGAAGTGATTGCCCAGCACATGCTCCAGCTTATAGGGCGTGCTCAGGTCCACAAACAGCGCACCGCCCTCGCGCACGCTCAGAAACGCCGCACGGAAGAAATCCGTCAGCTCGCTGGCGTCCTTGAGGTAGTTCAGGCCGTCATTGGTGCATAGTACGGCGTCCATGCACCGGTGCAGATGCAGCCGGCGCATGTCCTGCCTGACGAAAGGAATCATCGCGCCGGTGCGGCGCGCCTTCTGTGATGCCTCGAACAGCATGTCGGGCGAGAGATCCACACCGGTCATCTGATAGCCCATCTTGCTCAGCGCAATGGTGATGCTGCCCGTACCGCACGCGCATTCGCATACCTTTCCGCGGGGAACGCCATAGCGCTCCATCAGCTCGTGATAGAACCGCGCCCAGGCCAGGTAATCCACGTCGGCCATGAGCCTGTCATATACGGATGCAAATGCGGTGTACATGCGTGTGTATCGCTCCTTCTAAGGCTTTCGTCTGTGGCTTTGACCGATGAGCCCGCCGATGCGGCCCGTTTCCTTGGCGCTCAGTCCCGCCCAGCCTACCTGGCGCACGCGGTCCAACAGGCCCAGTTCCCGCGCCAGCTCGTACTTCATGCGCTCCTCGCGGGTCAGCCTTGTCAGCGCGTCGCGCCGGATGGCGCCGGTCAACAGCTCGTCCTTTTTGCCCATGTCTTTCCCTCCCTTGCGTGGGTAGGTTGTGACAAAGGCGTGTTCCTCATTCGCCGGCTTCTCCGCCGTCGTCCTCTTCATCCTCGTCGTCCTGGGCGTTGTAGAGGCCGCGGCCCACCTGGACGCCTTCGATGTTGGGGTTGATATAGCGGTCAAACACCGCGTTGGAATAACTGGCCCCCACAAAGCGGCTCAGGCCGAAGCCGATGACGATGTAATAGACCGCAAGCCCCATCAGGGCATATTGCATATAGGGCGTGAAGAGCGCAACCAGCGCCGCGATCACCCACGGCAAAAGGGAAAGCAGCTTCAGCCCCACGGTCATGGGCAGGCGGCCGATGGTCATGATCAGGCTGTTGCGCAGGACATTGCGGTAGTTCAGCTTATACGTTACAATCTGCGGATAGACATACATCAGCGAGCACAGCCACAGGACTCCGACCATGATGCAGATCACCTGCGGGATCATAAACAGCAGGTTGGTGTTGGCCATTTCACCATAGAAGGTAACGCACACGTACATCAAAAGCGGCACCATACCGGTGATGAACCCCGTCAGCAGGCCATATTTCCAGTTGCCTTTGACCGTGTCGATGAAATCCGACCAGATAAACGCATGCTCGTCGCGCGCCCAGTTGCGCGTGACATAGGCCACGCCCGTCGTAAACGGCCCCGTCAGCGCCAGGCAGGGCACCAGCAGCAGCAGCGTTTGCATGATAATGGTGCTCATGCCCTGGGTGTAGCTCTGCGTCATCTCTGCAAGGGCCTCGGCCGTGATCTCGCCGGCCTCCAGCTGCATTTGCGCGTCTGCCACGTTGGCCAGCCCCGCGTACCACAAAAGCAGCCCCCGGCCGATGACGAAGATGGCCGGAAGCCACGCCACCGCGTACATCAAATTGAGGCGGATGAGGCCGGACAGGCGCACGCGCAGCATTTCCCAAAACAGCTGCCACCGCGTCTGGGGAAGATCCTCTTTGGTATAATCGCCCTTGCCGCTTTTGCCGTAGTAATAGCGGTTCATCATTTTTCCAAACATGTCGCTTCCTCCGTCAAGCATAAGGATACAGCATGCATTATAGCACACGCAGTTGAGCGCGTCAAAACAGGCGCGTCCCCCAGGGGAGCTCATCCGCAAAGTTTACAGCTTCTTCATAAAGCAAAAGGACCGCCGCACCCGCACCGGCTGGCGCGGGGCGGCGGTCCGTCCACACAGGGTTAGATGCTGCAGGGCACCGCATTGCTGGAAAACAGCTTTTGCTGCGTCTGCTGCCCGGCCACGCCATCAATGGACAGGCCGTTGAGCTCCTGGAATACCATCACCGCATTTTGCGTCACGGTGTCATAGGTGCCGGAAATGTCGCCGTCGTAGTACTTCAGTTCGTACAGGGCATATTGCAGACGTTTGACCGCGCTGCCGGTGGAACCCACATCCAGCTTGGAATAGCTGCCGCTTTCCGACGTGCCGCCATAGAGCAGGCGCTGAGTGGTGGGGCCGGCCATGCCGGTCACCCGCAGGCCTGCCGCGCGCTGGTATGCCTCCACGGCCGCCTCCGTTCCGCTGCCATAGCTGCCGTCCACGCTGCCGCTGTAGTAGCCCGTCGCCTGCAACGCGCTCTGCAGCGCCGTTACATTGGAGGAGCTGGAGCCCGTGGTGATGGTGGTGTAGCCGTTGGACGACGCAGTCTTTCCGTAGTTGTCGGGGCTGGAGCTGCTGCCGGAGGACGAGCCGCCGGAGGAGCCTCCGTTCAAAGCGACATAGATGGCGTTGAGCGTGGCCTTGCCCGCAATGCCGTCGGCCTTGAGGCCGCTGGATTGCTGAAAGGCCGTGACCGCGGCGGTGGTTCCGCTGCCATAGTCTCCATCGACGCTGCCGGTATAATATCCCAGCGTCTTCAGGTTCTGCTGCAGGGACCGGACCGCGCTGCCGGTATTGCCTTCCCTGAGCGATCCAAGGTGGCCGACCACGCTGGAAGCCTTTCTCGCCGACTCGGAATACAGCTTGGTCAGCGTCGTGGGTCCGGCGATGCCGTCGGCATAGATGGAGTTGCGCTCCTGGAAAGCAATGACCGCGGCCTGCGTGGTTTCGGCGAACTCGCCGTCAGCGGTTCCGCTGAGATAGCCCAGCACGATCAGGCGGTTCTGCAAAATCTTGACCTGGCTTCCCGAAGAGCCCAGCTGCAGATAGATATCCGTCTTGCCGTTGGTATAGGACGAACTGGTAGAGCTGCTGCTGGAAGAGCTGCTCGAACTGCTGGAAGAGCTGGAGGAGCTGGAGGAGCTGGAAGAGGTGGTGGTCTTTTTCTTGGCGCTGCTGGAATAGAGCTTCTCAATGGTACGGGTACCGGCCTTGCCGTCCACGGAGAGGCCGTTGGCAGCCTGGAAATCGCGCACTGCCTGCTCGGTGGCGGCGCCGAAGTCGCCATCCGCGCTTCCGGTCAGATACCCCAGGTCCTTCAGCCGCTGCTGGAGGCGCTTGACGTTGCTGCCGGTAGAGCCCATCTTGAGCGTGCTGCTGCCGGAGGAGGTGCTGGAGGGCGTGGCCGTGGCGCTGGGCGCATTGGTAGGCGCCGTCGTGGGAGGCAGCGTGGCCGTACCGATCTGCGGAGCGCTGGTCGCGCCACTGATGGGCGCACTGGTGGGACTGACATTGCTGGGCGGGTTGGTCGCCGTGTCATTGCCAAAATCCCATGCGCTCCAGTCCACCTCGTTGCTGGTGGGCGCGGGCGTAGGCGTGGGCGTCACACTGGGCGTAGGCGTCACGACGGTATCGAAAGTCTGCCCGCCGTCGCCCACGGTCAGCCCGTTGTTGCTGTCCACAACGCGGTCGGGTTCCATATAGCAGGCGCTCAGAACCACACAGGCGGCAAGCAGCAGCGCCGCAACAGCCGCCCGCTTCAGCCGCGCATGGCGGCTCCTGTCCGTGGCATGGGGATGCTTCACAATCAACACTCCGTTTCCTCAAGGAAGTCGAAAAGGAAATGTTACAAACCTCTTACACCTGTACAAAAGGCGGACGCCCTTTGCATCAAGCATATTGTACAGGGAAAATACGGGAAAATCAACCCCGAATATTTCACGCTGCATAGAATTAACGATTCATTCATGCCTTTCGTTCCCTCGAATTTGAAATAATTTTGTCATATTTCAGCGGCCCTTCGTCATATTTGACGAACGCTTCTCCCAGCCGCAGGGAATAAAGCGCCCATTCTTTCACCGGCCAGGGGGTCCCTGCCAGCAGCGCCTGCCGGTAGTAGGAAATCTGCCTGCCATAGCGCTGCCACAGCTCGTCCGCAGCGGCCACGCGGTCCGTTTTGAAATCCACCAGCACCCATGCGCCATCTTCCAGAAAACACAGGTCGATCACTCCCTGAAGCAGCGTGGGAAACGGCTCCTCCACATGCAGGTTGAAGCTCCACTCCCGGCGCACCATGGAAGCCGCGAGCATCCGCTGACCCAGGGGACCGGTCAGAAAGCGCGCAGCCATCCGCACATCCGCCAGTTCGGCCTCCGCGGGGGTCATCACACGTTTTTCCACCAGCCGGGCCAATTCGCTTTTAATATGGAAGAAAATCGTTTTTTCGTTCCCCTTCGCCGCCCGCGCGCCCTCCAAATCCATCAGTCCCAGCAGCCGGTGCGTCTGTACGCCCCGCAGCAGTCCTTCTTCCTCGCGGGGAGGCTCCAGAAAGGCCGGCATGGCCGGCAGCGAAGCCAGCAGCCGGGGACGCGGCCCCTCGTAGGGAAGGCGCTTGAGCTGTTCCTCCTCCTCTTCGGCGGCTTCGGGCAAGGTCTGCGCACCGTCCAGCGCGCGGCACAACGCGGTAACGCCCAGCTTGAGGGGACGGGGTGCCGTCCGCTTCTCATCCTCCGCCCTGGCGGCCACGGGCCAGTCCATCCCGGAGATCTGCGGAGCGGGGAGGTTTTCGCCGCCACTCTGCCCCTGTACCTCCGGTAGCGGAAAGGGCAGTGGGGCGCTCTGGCGGGCCAAATGTCTTGTGATGACTGGCTCCATGTGGAAAACGATGCGCCAGGGGGCACTTTTCTGTGGAAAACTTGTGGATATTGTGGGGAACTCCGGATTGATCCCTGTTTCCCTCATATCGAATGTGGAAAGCTGTCCTTCCCGTTCCACGGTCACACTGTCGCAGGGCTGCGCCGATTGCAGCAGCCAGTCCAGCATGCTGTGCGCCTCCCGGACGCCATAGACCCCTCCGGATCGTCCCGTCCGGGCAGCATCCGGGTTCTTCATGCTGCCCACCAGCACCAGGCGCACCTTGGGCCGTGTCATGGCCACATAGAGCACACGAGCCCGCTCGGCCCGCTCGGCGCTACGCTCCTTCAGCGCAATCGCGCCCTGCAGGAGCGTCGTGCGGCGGGTGCGCGCCCGCTCATTGACATACCCCAGGCCGAAGCCAATTTCGCCATGCAGGCTAAGGGTGCGCGTCTGTGTGCGCCGCAGCAGAGGACCTCCCAGCCCCATTACATACACCGTGGGAAATTCCAGTCCCTTGGATTTGTGGATGGTCATCACACGCACCACATCCTCCCAGGGATTCATCACGGCGGGGCTCTGTTCCCCCCCGCCGCCGCCATCTGCCCGCACGGCTTCCACAAATCCATGCAGGCCGTCCGTGTGGCTCTGCTCATAAGCGTCGGCCCGGTGACAGAGCATGCGCAGATTTGCCTGCCGCAACTTTCCGCCAGGCTGTGCGCCGTAATGTGCATAAAGTCCGCTGCGCTTGAGAAAACTCCACAGGTATTCGGCCAGCGACATGCTGCGCGCATAAAACCGCTCGGCCTCCAGCGCGTCCAGCACGGCGCGGCAACGCCCGTCAAGGGGCGCGCCGGCCTCGTGAGCCGCCGCCTGCAGCGCGCTGAGGAAGCTGGCCTCCCGCTGGGGACGCAGCAGCCGGATGGCTGCCAGCTCTCGCTCCGAAAGCTCAAAGAGCGGGCTGCGCAGCTCGCTGAGCAGCGCCACATCATTAGCCAGGTTATCCAGCAGTGTCAGGTGCTGAAGCACCTGATCCACCTCGTCGGACGTCATGGGGTCGCCGCCGCCTTCGCAGTACACGGGAATGCCCATACGGCCGAGCACCAGCTCCACCTTGTCGGCTACGTTCTTGCCCACGGGCAGGAGAATGGCGATGTCACGATAGTGGAGAGGCGCGCCGGGGCGTCCCTGAGCGTCGGGGACCGGCTCGCCCACCGTTGCGAGGATGTCGCGCGCGATGAGTTCCGCCTCGGCCAGGACCATATCCTGCGGCCTCCGCCCCTGGGCGTTGAGCACGTGCAGTTCGGTTGCCGGGTCTCCCTCGGAGGGTACGCCGGGATACAGCCTTGCGTCGGCATCATAGTCAATTTCCGTGACACGGCGGTCCATCACGTGCGAGAACACGCGGTTCACCGCATCCAGCACCCCGGTCCGGCTGCGGAAATTCAGGTTCAGCACCACCCGGCGGCATGGCGCGTCCTCCCGGGGAGAAAAGCGTTGCAGTTTACCCAGGAACAGGCCCGGCTCTGCCAGGCGGAACCGGTAAATGCTCTGCTTTACATCGCCCACATAAAAATAGGTCTGGCCCTCGCCGCGCTTGAGGGCGTTGAGGATGGCCTCCTGCAGAGCGCTCACATCCTGATATTCGTCCACGAACACCGCATCGAACCGCCGCGCCTGCTGGCCGCGCAGGTCCGGATCGCGCAGCACGGCCAACGTCATATGTTCAAGATCGCCGAAATCGATGCATGCCTCGCTGAGCTTTCGCGCCTGAAAGCGGTTGTGAAAGCGGCGCACCGCTTTGGCCAGCCCACGCGTGGCCGGCCTCATGGCCTGCATATCCGCCACGCCCTGTTCAAAATCCGCGGGCAACAGCTTTTTGAGGTCATCCGCCAGATCCTTGATCCGGTTGCGCAGGTCCTTAAAGTCTCCCGCCAGGCGTTCCTCGTCTCCGGTCGCGGGCTTGATGCGCCCCAGGGTGGCAAACTTCAGGGTTCCCAGCGCCCCGCACAGGGCACTCATCCCTTTATCACAGGCCGTTCGCAGCCCATCGAGGCTTCCCCTGTCGCTTTGCAGGGTCCGCACATAGGGCGGGGGAAACGCCGGATTTGCACGCATCGCGTCCGCCTGCCGCCAGAGGGCGTCCATTCCTTCCAGAATCAGCGCAGCTTCCCGGCAGAACGCCTGGGCCAGCGGCTCACTGTCCATGGAGTCGGCATTCCACTCCTTGGCTGCGCTCTCCTCCAGCCAGGTCATCGGGTCGGGGCGTGACATCAGAAACCGGTAAAGTGTCTCCATCATGAGCGTGATCTCGCGCTCGCTGAATTTGTGCGTCAGCGCTGCGAGCTCTTCGTCCTCATGGGCTGCCTCGTACAGCCAATCCAGCGTTTCTTCCATTGCATCATGCCAGTAGCCGGCGCGGGTACGCTCATCCGCCAGCATGAATTGCGGGTCTACGCCGCAGCGCTGGAAGTTCTGCCGCACCACCTGCTGGCAATAACTATGAATTGTGGAGATTTGCGCGGTGCTGACCAGGTCAGCCTGGCGGACCAGGCGCGAATCGCCCGCGGCGGCCTCATTGAGGCGTGCTTCCAGGCGTTCGCGCATTTCGCCCGCGGCGGCGCGCGTAAAGGTGACGATCAGCATCCGGTCGATGCTGGCGCCGCGCTCCACAATCAGGCGCACGATGCGCTCCACCAGCACCGCCGTTTTTCCACTGCCCGCCGCAGCCGATACCAGCAGTTCGCGGTTGCCGGCCTGGATGGCGGCTTCCTGCGCAGGGGTAAAGCGCATGTGCATCGCTCCTTTCCGAGATGAGGATATGCGCTATTGTACCGTAAGCGCGGGCCGAATGCAAATGTTTCACGTGAAACCCTGCTGCCTTCCGATGGCGGGATTTGTCGGGTTTTGGGAGAAATCATTTGCCCTTGCGCCCGTCTTCATGGTATAATACCGCTGTTATCCTCAAATACTTCCAACCATCAAGGAGGATTCATATGCCCACTACCGCATTCGATGTGGAATCCATCAAGCAGAGCATTGTAGGCAAGCTGCAGCGCTATAATGGCGTTACCGTGCAGGAAGCCACCCCGCAGCAGCTCTACAAGGCGGTCGCCTCTACCGTACGCGACCAGATCATGCAAAAGTGGATGGTTTCCCGCCGCCTGCGTGATGCCAAGCGCAAGCGCCTGTATTATTTGTCGGTTGAGTTTTTAACCGGCCGTTCCCTCAATTGCAACCTGATCAACCTTTGCTCGCAGGAAAACTACGCTAAGGCGCTTAGCGAGCTGGGCATTGACCTGCAGACCATCCTGCCGGAGGAGCCCGAACCCGCGCTGGGCAACGGCGGTCTGGGCCGCCTGGCCGCCTGCTTTCTGGATAGCCTGTCCAGCCTGAACATTCCGGCCATGGGCTGCACCATCCGCTATGAGTATGGTCTGTTCCGCCAGAAGCTGGTGGAGGGCCAGCAGGTGGAACTGCCGGATAACTGGCTGCAAAACGGCAACGTCTGGGAAGTCGCCCGTACCGAAGACACCTGCACCGTGGAGTTTAACGGCCATGTGGAGGAGGGCGAGGAAAACGGCCGCCAGGTCTTTAAGCTCGTGGACACCTACCAGATCGACGCCGTGCCGTATGATATGCCCGTGGTGGGCTATAACAACGATTGCGTCAACACGCTGCGCACCTGGTCGGCCCGCAGCCGTGCCAATCTGGACCTGACGCATTTCGGAGAGGGTGAATACCTCAAGGCCATGGAGGAAATGCAGATGGCCGAGGTGATCTCCAAGGTGCTCTATCCCGAAGATAAGCACTACGAGGGCAAGATGCTGCGCCTCAAGCAGCACTACTTCTTCACCAGCGCCACCCTGCAATATGCGATCAAGAATTTCAAAAAGCACTTTGGCAACAACTTTGATCTGCTGCCGGACAAGTGCGTTTTCCACATTAACGACACGCATCCGGGCCTGGCGATTCCCGAGCTGATCCGCCTGCTGGTCGATCAGGAGGGTCTTTCCTGGGAGATGGCGCAGCGCATCACCTACCGCTGCATGGCCTATACCAACCATACCGTCATGGCCGAAGCGCTGGAGCGCTGGCCCGTCGATATGATGAAGCAGACGCTTCCCCGCATCTACATGATCCTGGAGGAGCTGAACCGCCGCCTGTGCGCCGAGCTGTTCAAAAGCTATCCCGATCAGTGGGAGCGCATTGGCCACATGGCTATCATCGCCTACGGGCAAGTCCACATGGCCAACCTGTGCGTGGCCATGTCCTCTAGCGTCAACGGCGTGAGCCAGCTGCATGGAAAGATCCTGCAGGACAGTCTGTTCCACGATTACTGGCTGCTCAACAAGGGCAAATTCAGCGCCATCACCAACGGCATCACCCACCGGCGCTGGCTGGTGGAGGCCAATCCCGCGCTGACCTCGCTGCTCAAGGAGGCCATTGGCCCCGGCTTCGTGGCCGACGCCTCAAAGCTGTCGGACCTGATCCCTTATGCGGATGATCCCGCCTTCCGCGACAAGTTCGCCGCCGTGAAACAGCACAACAAGAAGCGCCTGCAAAAGCTGGTCAAGGACCGGCAGAACATCGACATCGATACCAGCTTTGTCTTTGACACCCAGGCCAAGCGCCTGCACGAATACAAGCGCCAGATGCTCAATGCCCTGCACATCCAGGTGCTTTACAACCGCATCGTGGACGATCCCAACTTCACCATGCCGCCGCGCCTCTTCCTCTTCGGCGCCAAGGCCGCTCCGGGTTATATGCGCGCAAAACAGACCATCCGCTACATCAACGCCCTGGCGGATCTGATCGACAAGCATCCGCGCGCCCGGCAGATGATCAAGATCGTCTATATCGAAAACTACGACGTTTCCACCGCGGAAATTCTGATTCCCGCCAGCGAAATCAGTCAGCAGCTTTCTACCGCGGGCAAGGAGGCCAGCGGCACGGGCAACATGAAGTTCATGATGAACGGCGCCGTGACACTGGGCACCATGGACGGCGCAAATGTGGAAATCTATGAGCAGGTGGGCATCGACAACATCTACATCTTCGGCATGCGCGCCGATACTGTGGAGGGCATGTACCGTGAGCGCACCTACAACCCCATGAACATTTTTGAAACCAACCACGAAATCCGCAAGGCCATGAGCCAGTGGCTGGACGGAACGCTCTTCCCCAATGAACCTCTGGCCATGCAGGATCTGTACCATACGCTGCTGGTGGGTGATTACGGCGGTATGCCGGACAGCTATTTTGTGCTCAAGGACTTTGGCAGCTACTCCATGGCCAACCGCCGCATGATGGAGGACTACCAGAACCGCGACAAATGGCTGCGCATGGCCGTCATCAACACGGCCAAGTCCGGCTTCTTCAGTTCGGACCGCACCATTCGCCAGTATAACGACACCATCTGGCACATTCAGGACAGCGTTCCCACCCCGTAAGAAACCCCCGGTTCAAAGCGCCATGCGCCCGTGCGCATGGCGCTTTTGCTTCCATATCTTTGAGAAATAATTTTGGGAGTATTCCACAAAGATTGCGGTAGTATAAAGAGCTGTTGACTTATATTACGTACTATGCTATACTTACAAAGTCATTTTTCGGTGCCTATGCCGAAAGCCTGATTATTTGGGCTTTTGCCTGTATGACGCTGCCTTTGAATGAGTCATCATTTTGTAATATATCGTTCCCGATACGGCTGGGGAACCGTGTATGTTGCACTACGATCATTTACGGGAGGCGTCTTTTTCTATGGACAGGCAACTCAAAATCATCTACCACTATCACAGCGGCTTTTCGGTCCAGGTGGGCGGAACATTGCTGATCTTCGACTACTGGGAGGGCGAAGGACGGTCTCTGCCGCAGGTCGGCCGGATTACGCCGTCGTTCCTCAAGGCGTTTGAAAAGATTTACGTCTTTATCAGCCACGCCCATCCCGACCACCTCGATCCCATCGTGTACACGTGGGAATCCGAAGGCCTGCCAATCACCTACATCGTATCCAGCGACATGCCCGTGGGCACCCGGGGCAAGCGGCTGGCGCCGCTGCAGGAAAAGGAGCTCTCGCCTGACATAACCGTCAAGGCGTTTCAAAGCACCGACCTGGGCGTGGCCTTCCTGGTGCGGGCCTATGGCATGAACATTTTCCATGCGGGCGATCTCAACCTGTGGCACTGGCGGCAGGAAAGCACGCTGCGGGAGATTGAAGCGGCCGAAAACGCCTTCTACGAGGCGATTGAGCCCATCAAGGGCGAGCGCATCGACGTGTGCATGTTCCCGGTAGACCCCCGGCAGGGACTGATGTATGACGCAGGGGCGAACCATTTCATCCTGACGATGAAACCGCGCGTGTTCATCCCCATGCACTGGCAGGAGCGCCCGGAAGTCGCCATCGACTTTGCCCGGCGTGCCCGGACCCCCAATACCGAGGTGCTGGCGCTGACCAAGCCGGGCGTCGTGGCCAACCTGACCTTTCACGACCAGTTGCTGGACATCCACATCATTGAACCCCCAAAGGACTTCGGCGAGCTGCCGATCGCTCCCGCCCGGCGTGTGGAACCGCAGATGCCTGCGGGCGACGATCCCTTCGCCGATACCGACCTTCCCGTAGACATTGAATAGCAAAGGAGAGAAACGCCCATGTTCACCATGATCCATGAGAACTACAACGTCCGCGATCTGGACCGCTCCCTGGCCTTCTACCGCGAGGCGCTGGGCCTGCACGAGGTGCGCCGCAACGAAAAGCCGGAATTCACCATCGTCTTTATGGCGGATGACACCGAAACCTTCGAGCTGGAACTGACCTGGCTCAAGGATCGCACGACCCCCTACAATCTGGGCGATGAAGAGTTCCACCTGGCCTTCCGCACCGATGACATGGAGGCAGCGCACGCCCTGCATGAAAAGATGGGCTGCATCTGCTACGAGAATCCCGCCATGGGGATTTACTTCATCAAGGACCCGGACGGATACTGGCTGGAAATCGTTCCGGTGGGCAAATAAGCAGAACAAACAGAGTGGGAGCCGTTCAACTGCTTGAACGGCTCCCCTTGTTATTGCCTTAAAACTTCTTTGAGGAGGCCATTGGAAAATCCAGATCGCGGGCCTGTACGGTGGATTCAAACCCTGCGCCTGACTCTGCCGTGCCAGGGTCTTTCTGTTTCTTTGCCCTCGATTTACTCCGCATGGCGCGCGGCATTCCACCGGCGGCAGACCGGCCAGGCGAACGCCGCGCCAGCCACAATATACACGATCATGACCGCCACCCGCTGCAGAAGCGACACGGCCACGCCGTTCTGAAACAGCGCGCCCGTCAGACTGGTGGCCGCGCCCATGACCGCTTCCTTGATGCCGATGTTGCCCGGAACGATGGATACCACGGTAGCAATCCAGCTTACGCTGTTATAAAACAGCGCCTGATATACCGTGACCGGCATCCCGATGGCCCCGAAGCAGGCCATGTACAGGGAGAGCTGAACGGCATTGTTCACGACCAGGCAGGCCAGCAGCCGCCACAGCAGCCACCGGTTTTTCAGGAGGGCGTTGAAGCCCCGCACCACATCGCCCAGCAGCTTCACCCTGTCCAGCACGCGCGCGCCGCGGCCCTGCACCAGCAGTGAAAAGGCGATGAATCCGGCCACCGCCAGCGTGCCCACGGCCCACAGCAGCCATAGAACGCCGGACCACGTTCCGTCCAGCACCCCCGTCAGAAGCAGCGAAACAAACATCTGCGCCAGCGCAAACACCACGCCGAAGACGATGTTCCCCGCCGCCATGCTCACGCTTTTCACATATGCCAGCCCCTTGGTGCGCTTGTAGTAGGCCGCGCTGAACACCAGATCCGCGCGCATGGGCAGCACATAGGCCATGGCATTGGCCACGAAGGTGACCCCCATCCAGTCCACTGCATCCAGTGGGATGTGATAGGTGGAGAGAATCAGACGGTGATAGACGCAGTTCATCACGCAGCCGCCCAGCGCCAGCGCCAGCATCAGCGTCACATCTCCCGCGCTGAGCGCCAGCAGGCGCGCCATATCCGCACGGTTTTCGTATACATACCAGGCAAGCAGCGAAACCAGCACCACAAACAGCGCCGTGGACAGCGCACGCTTCCAGTCCATTCCACGCTTTGGCTGCGTCACGGGTCATCCCTCCGCTTTTTCATTGGCGCGGCGCGCTACGTCGTTGGTATCGATGCGGTTGCGATAGACCACGAAGCGCTGATAGAGAAATTCCGTGACAAAATTGACGGCCATGGTGATCGCCAGCACCAGAAAGTCATTCCAGCCGGCAGTGGTCAGGACGTGGCCCCCCCAGGTGGAAACCGGCGTAAAAACGGCGTAAAACAGCGCCACCAGCAGCATGCTGCGCCCCACCGACGCGTCGCTTCGGAAGGTATAGCGGCGGTTGAAGGTGAAGTTCCACAGCACGCTCAGCACCAGCGCGGTCAGATAGCTGGGCCAGTACGGCAGATGGAACACCGTTTCCATCAAGGTGAAGGCGGCGACCTGGATCAGTCCCGCACTGATGGAAAACAGCGTAAACTTGACCACCTGCCACACGCTGGTCACGTCCTTATGTTCCTGCGACATGTTGTACCTCTCCTCTCCGTCTCTGCTGTTTGTTCTTCAGCCCAACACCCGCTGCGCCACGCGCACGGTCGCCATGGCATCGGGCGCATAATGGTCCGCGCCAATCTGATCGGCATATGCCTGGGTGAGCACGGCTCCGCCCACCACCACCGTCACGCCCGGCGCCTCTTTTTTCAGCAGAGCGATGGTTTCACGCATGGCGGGCACCGTGGTGGTCATCAGGGCGCTCAGACCTACCAGCCGCGCGCCGGTATCCCGCACGGCCTCCAGTACGCGCGCGGGCGGCACATCCTTGCCCAGATCAGTCACGGCAAAGCCGTAATTAAGCAGGAGCACCTTGACGATGTTCTTGCCAATATCGTGTACATCGCCCTGAACGGTAGCCAGCACCACGCGGCCGGCTCCCTCGCTCGCCTGCGCCGGCAGGCGAGCGCGAATGGGCTCGAAAGCGGCCTGCGCTGCACCCGCGCTCTGCAGAAGCTGGGGCAAAAACAGTTCCCCGCGCTCATAGCGTACGCCCACCTCCGTAAGGGCGGGCATCACGCTTCCTTCAATCAGGGAGAGCGGCTCGCTCCCGCCGTCCAGCAGGGCCTGCGCAGCCAGCTTTGCGTCGCCTGCCAGCCCGTCGCGAATGGCGCGGTATAGCGCGTCGCCGCCTGCGGGCTCCGCCTTTCCGGCAGGGGCGGACACGCGGGCCGGAGCGGCGGACGCAGGCGCCGGCGCCGGCAGCCGCTGCATCGCCTGAAGATATTCCTCCAATCCCCTGCTGCATCCGATCAGAGCACGGCTCGCCCAAAACGCCCCGCTTACCGCGGAATCGAGCGGGTTGAGAATGGCCGCATCCAGCCCGGCCTCCAAAGCCATGGACAGGAACGCAGCCGTCAGCGCCGGGCGGTTGGGCAGGCCGAAGGACACATTGCTGACTCCGAGCACGGTCCTGTATCCCCGCCGGTGCAGTTCCCGGAGCGTCTGCAGCGTCAGCGAGGGGCCGGACGTATCGGTAGCGACGGTGAGGGTGAGCGCATCAAAAAGGAGATCGGTCGAACGGATGCCATAGCGTGCGGCCTCCCGCACAATCCGCTGGGCAATGTCCACCCGGCCCTCGACCGTATCGGGGATGCCTTTCTCGTCCAGTGTAAGGGCCACCAGCGCCCCGCCGTATTCACGCACCAGCGGAAAGACGGCGTCCATCACCGCCTGCTTTCCGGAGACGCTATTGACCAGCGGACGGCCGATATAGACCCGCATAGCCGCCTCCAGCGCCCTAGGGTCGGCGGTATCCAGCTGCAGCGGAACGTCGCAGACGCTCTGCACGGCCTGTACCACGCGCGTCAAACATGCGGGCTCATCGATTTCCGGCAGTCCCACATTCACATCCAGCGCGTGCGCCCCGGCTTCCGTCTGAGCGATAGCCTCGCGCATCACGGCATCCATGTCGCCCTCGCGCAGCGCCTGCTTCAGGCGCTTTTTGCCGGTGGGATTGAGGCGTTCGCCGATGATGATCGGCCCATCGTCCAGAGAGAGGGACGTTGTACGCCCGGAGATCATACAGCGCGGTAATGTTTCACGTGAAACAAGCGGACAATCGCGCGTAGCGCTCACCAGCCGGGCGATATGCTCCGGCGTGGTACCGCAGCAGCCGCCCAGCGCCCAGGCGCCCAGCCGGACCATCGGCAGCATATCGCGCGCAAAGTCCTCCGGCGAGGTGGGAAACACCGTCTTTCCGTCAATTACCACAGGCAGGCTGGCATTGGGCTGTACAAAGAATGGAAGCGCGGTGCAGGCGGCCAGGGTGCGCACGTTGTCCATCAGCGCCGACGGCTCGTGTCCGCAGTTGAGGCCTATCGCCGTTACGCCCATCCCCTCCAGCATGGCCACCGTTCCGGGGATGTCGGCTCCGGTAAGCAGCCGGCCCCGCTCGTCAAAGGTGAGGCTGACAAACAGCGGCAGCTGTCTGCCCGCCGCTTTGAGCGCCTGCTTTGCGCCCAACACGCAGGCTTTTACCTCTGCCAGATCCGTCATGGTTTCGATCAAAAGCAGATCCGGCCCTTCTTCGATGGCAGCGGCAAAGCCGTCCTGAAACAGCCGGATGGCATTCTCGAAGAGCAAATCCCCATACGGAGCCAGAAGGCGTCCGGACGGCCCCATATCCGCGGCGACATAACCGCGCCCGGCACGCGAGACGGCCTCTCTGGCGATACGCACACCCGCGCGCATGCAGGAAGCCGCATCCGCACCCAGATGAGCGGCGGTTGCGCCAAAGGTGTTGGTGGTCACGATATCGCAGCCGGCCTCCAGGTAGCGCCGGTGGACATCCAGAATGCGGTCCGGATGGGACAGGTTCCACGTTTCGGGCCGCTCTCCGCCGGACAAACCCATGCCCTGCAACAGCGTACCCATGCCGCCGTCGAAGTACAGCAGCCGTTTGCCGAGCTCCTTGTCAATTTCGTTCATGGTCTTTCCTCCGCAAAACGCAGCGCAATCAGCGCCGTCACGCTTTTTTCGGGAAGCATCAATCCCCCTGCCGTCAGACTGATGCCGATGCGGCGCGCCTCCAGCCAGGAAAGCAGCGCCCCCTGGCAGCTCAGCGGCGCATCGCCATAGCCGGGGCTGAATCGCGGCGACAGGGTCAGTCCTTCCCGCATCAAATCCACCGCCTGCTCCCTGAGCAACCCGTCGATAACCTCATCCACCAGTGCGGACGCGCAGGCACCCACCGCCGCGCCCAGCGCGGAGTCCGTCAGCATCAGGCGGCGCACCAGAGTGTCCAGCGGCGCGCCCAAGGTGACCGCCAGCGCCAGTCCCTCACGTGCGCCCGCAAACAGGCGGCACAGATCCCGTGAAGGGATGGTCAGCGCATCCCCGATGAACAGCACGCCCTCCCGGGCCCGCATGGGTGCACGGCGAATCAGGCTTCGGGGCCGTGCCGCCTCCCTTGCCATGGGATAGGCCTCCTCCAGCACCGCCAGCGCACGTCCGGCCGGCGCGCCCCGGATGCCGAGATAACGCGCCGCATCGCGCAGAATGCGCGCCTTAGCATCCATGGCGCAGAATAGGGCCCAGGTTGGCAAAGATCGCTGCCGCCACCCTCGGCCGGTTCATGGTGTAGAGATGAATCCGGTTGACGCCGTTGGCCACCATATCGATAATCTGGTCGGTGGCATAGGCGATTCCAGCCTTTTCCATGCTGGACGGGTCGTCGGCGAAACGGTCCAGAATGGCCAGAAAACGCTGGGGCAGCGTCGCGTTGCTCAATTTGACAATGCGGCGAATCTGCCGCGCATTGACCACGGGCATGATGCCCGCCGTGACGGGAATGTGGATTCCCCTGGCCAGTGCACGATACAGAAAGCGGTACAGGATATCGTTGTCAAACACCATCTGGGTAGTAAGAAAGTCCGCTCCAGCATCCTGCTTGCGGCGCAGATAGTCCAGATCGGTATCCCGGTCGGGAGATTCCGGGTGTCCCTCCGGATAGCACGCCGCACCTACGCAAAACGCGCCGCGGCTGCGGATGGCGGCAATCAGCTCGGCTGCATAGCGAAAGTGTTCCTCGCCGGGAAAGCTCATGCCTTCGGGCAGGTCGCCCCGAAGGGCCAGAACACTTCGGATGCCCGCCTGCGCAAGGCCGTCCAGCACTGCGTCAATCTGATCCCTCGTGTCGCCCACACAGGTCAGGTGGGACAGCGCCGTAACCCCATGCTCCTGCACATAGGCGCTGATCTCGCGGGTAAACTGGGGCGTGCTGCCGGATGCGCCGCAGGTAACGCTGACATAGGCGGGCGACAGCGCGCAGATATCCCTCACCGCGGCCTTGGCCTCCTCGACCTTGTCAAACACCTTGGGCGGAAACACCTCGCAGCTCAAATGTACGCCGGGCTGGTCAAACAGCTCCCGAATGGTCAATCTCAACGCCTCCCCCTCACGAAATCAATAGAACTGGAAGAAATAAACGCCGCCCATCTCGCTGTAGATCATATAATCACAAGCGGGATCAACCTTTTCTCTCAGGTAATCAATCACCAGCGCGGGCGGCGGGTCCACCACGCCCGAGGCGATGCACACGTCGTAGCGCAAGAGGTTCGCGGGATCAAAATGGAGCAGGTCGATGTCAAAGGCCGCAAACTGCTCGACGGTCGCGGGAGACCGCAGGGGCCATCCGCCCCAGCACACCACATTATGCGGAATGCCCTGGCTTACATCCGGGAAAAGCCGCGTATCGACCGCCAGCGTCATATCATAAATGAAAAGCATGTCAGGATTTGCCAGCGCGTATTCATCCAAAGCGGCGGCCGGATCCCCGATGGCTTCCCACGCCTCAATATCGGGCAGCAAATGCGGTATGACCTCTGCGAGCATCAGCCCAGAGACGCACAGCGCCCCACAGCAGAGCCCCACCGTTGCGGCCACACGGACGAAGCGGAGTCGAACCGCCGGAATGCAGGAGGGCAACAGGCCCGCCACCAGCGCCATGAATGGCAGAAACACCAGCCACAGCACCCGTGTGGGCATGCGGCCCTGAATCGCCAGGTAAAGAATCAGCGCCACCTCAAGCAAAGCGCCCAGCAGCAAAGGGACGAGGAGCGCGGCGCGGCGCTCCTTTTGAACGGCGGCGCCCACCAGGCACAGCGCCCAGAGAACAGCTGTCAATCCCAGCGCCCACAGGAAGGCGGTGCTTCCATGAACGGCCGTATTCAGCGTCTCCGCGATGCTCTGCCGGTTTGCAGCCGCCCCATCCGTCGCCTCAAGCGCTGCCAGCAACGCCTCGATGGATTCAGTGCTTATATCGGAATCCAGAAAAAAGAAACTGCGCGCGCGTTCGATGGTGGAGGCGGTCCATCCGGCTGCCTCATAGCATTCCGGGGGAATCTGCGACAGATCATAGTAATCCACCAGCCGGGTGCGTGCGTCCTGCCAGGCCAGATACTCGTCCTGGCCGCTGCTTTTGACCTCGATGGCCCGCCAGCCCAACAGACCCGCGATGACGAGGACACAGGCCCCCGAAGCGAGCAGCAGCGCCTTTCTGCGCTCCCTGCGGCCTTCCTGCGCCTGCAACAGCCACACCGCCAAAAGCGCGACCGCCAGAAATGCCAGCACGGGCCACAGCGCCTCATTGCGCAGGGCATAGGCAAATGCCGTGGGCGGCAGCGCACCCATCACCCCCAGCGCCGTCTGGCGGAAACGGCCCTTTTCGGCATCAATGGAAAGCACCTGGGCCACCGCAGCGGCGCCCAGCAGACCTGCCGTGAGGGTAAAGGTGATCTGCGTGCAAAGCTCCAGAAAAACCGCCGCCAGCGCAAGCGCGCCTACCGTCCCCATCCACAACGGTTTGTCCCGATTGACAAAGCACTGCATCACACTTTTGAAAATCATCCAGCACGACAGGCATAACAGCGCAATCTGCACGATGGAAAACCACGCCACCGTCGGAAATGCCTTGGCCAGCCAATAGATGGGCCAGGCCAGCAAACCGTGGATAAAGATCTGGAAATGAGCGGGTTCGCCCGTTTCATAGCCCATGAAGGAGCGCAGAATGCTGATATCGTCGTTCTGGCTGTAACGCCAGTCCAGGAAAAAGGCGATGAAAAGAAACAGACCGGCCGTAATGGCCAGGGAAATCAGCCAGGCCAGCCGTCGATTGCGGACGCGCATCTTACAATCCCTCCTGATTCATCTGTTGGGGAAGATAAAGCCGAAAAAAAGGAGCCAAAGCCGTTTTCTCCGCATGCGGACCCTTCAATGAATCTGGGAGGCGGGTCCACCGTCGTGGCGGCGTACAGGCGCGGAGAGGTGCCGGCGCAAACAAAGCGCCCGGCCGGAGCGGGCTTTACGCCCCGGCAAAGCGCTGCATGATCGGTTTTTGGCGCGCAGGAAAGACCGGGCAGCAAAACGCCCGCCCCCTTCCGATAAACCACCCTGCTTCCGGCACGGTCAAGGCAAGCCGATGAAGCGCCCGGCCGACAGAGGGCTCCCGTGCGGCGCGCGGTCATACGCGTCCCTCCTGTTCGCCATCATCCTTCTGGCCGTCGGCAATCTCCACCAGATACGGAGGACGGCGGCGAGAAGCATCAAAGGTGCGCCAAAGATAGGCGCCCAAAAGCCCCAGCGTCATCATAACCACGCCGAAGCTGAGCAGCTGGAAGATGAACATCATGGTCCAGCCCGTCACATCAATGTGGCCCGTCAGCTTGGACACCAGTGCATCAATGGCCCAAATGACCGATCCGACCACAGACAAAAACCCAAGGCCGGTTACAATCGTAATGGGCAGGGTGGAGAAGCTGAAGAGCGTATCCGCCACCAGCCGAATTTTCTTTTTAAGCGTCCAGCGGCTTTTTCCGATCTTCCGCTCGCGGCGGATATAGGTCACCACGCCCGTTTTGAAGCCGCTCCAGAGAATCTGGCCGGTCAGTGCGCTATTGGGCTCGTCCATGCGCTTGAGCACTTCGATGACCCGGCGGTCCAGCAAAAAGACGTCAAACCCCTTCTTTGGCATGCCGGGAAGGGCAAATTTGCGGGTCATGGCATAGTACAGGTCCGCAAAGAACTCCTGAGAACGGCTTTCCTCCCGCCCCTCGCGCACAGCCAGCACCACGTTATTGCCGCTTTGCCAGCTGCGGTACATGTCCAGCAGCATCTCGCTGGGTTCCTGCAGATCCGCGGCCTTGACCACGGCGCAGTCGCCCGTTGCGTTGACCAGGCCGCACAGGGTGGCCGCATCGCTGCCAAAATTGCGGGAAAGGTGGAAGATGCGGATGCGGGCGTCCTTCCTGGCCAACTCCCGCATCACCTGATAGCTGTTGTCTCCGCTGCCGTCGTCGACAAAAATCACCTCTATGTCGAAATCCGCCGCGTCCAGCACCTTTGCCTTGAGGTCCTCATACAGCGGAGGCAGGTTTTCAGCGTTGTAATACACAGGCACCACGATGCTCATCTTAGGCACGGCCGTTTACCTCCCGCACGAACGCGTCGTAATCACGGATGTATTCCGCCGCGTCATAGGGCTCGTTGGACAGCACCAGCAATACCGAATCGGGCGAAAAATCGTACATGTCCTTCCAGACCATTCTGGGCAGATAGAGTCCCGTATGCGGCCGGTTGATGGAAAAGACCGCCTCGTTGCCCGCGCCGTCACGCACGCGCACCTTGCTCTGCCCCGCTACGTTGATGAGCACAAATTCGCTCCTTCGATTGGCATGGCAGCCGCGGACCACGTCGGCGTCGCTACCGTAGATGTAAAACACGCGCTTGATCTCAAAGGGAATATCCTTCATGCCCTCGACCACCACCAGGTGGCCGCGCTCATCGCCATGCTGGGCAAATTCCAGCATACGGACCGAATCGGTGCGCATGGTTCATTCCTCCCGGTACACTTTGGTATAGATGCGGTTGAGCGAATGGAGGGCGCCATATCCCTCCTTGTTTTGAATCAGGCCGGTATTGAGCACACGGCCCCGGTCGTGCGTACTGGTGCCGAAGGAGACGCATCTGGCTCCCAGGTTCAGCCCTGCGCGCACTACGCTGTCATACAGGTAGGTGGAGGGGACGCAGCCTTTAAGCGGTGCGGTGGCCAGGTACTGTGTATGCAGAACGCGCGCCTGACAGAACCAGAACAGGCACGCGCCCGCCACCATTTCACCCTCCGGCGTGAACACGCCCAGAAAACGCGCCTCATCGCACAGCCGCACGTCATGGAAATCCACCAGCTCATTGAGCGTATGCACGGGTGCGGCGTCAAATTTTCGAAGGTTCTGGCACAGCAGGTTGTAAAAGACCGATAGCTCATCGTGCGTATGTAGGGGACGGTCGATCAGGCCGGCCTTGACGCATTTTTTCAGGTCGTAGCGCTTGTTGAAGCTGTAAGCGGCCACCAGCTCCTCATGGGAGCGGCCTTCCACGGGAACATAGGCCGCGATTTCCAGTTCGTCGGTATAGCCTGCATGATAAAGCGCGTATTGCAGCACATCGGTGGGATGCGTGCTGAACAGGTCGCTGGTGAGCTTGAGCTCCGCCGCTGTAAAACCCTGTCCGAGCCAGTACGCGTCCAGTTGCTCCATCAGCGCTACCAGCCGCGGCGCGCGCAGCAGCGTAGGCGCGATCACCAGCCCGCCGAAGGTGCTGCCGGGGTGGGAGCGCAGCATGGCGCTTCCCCCCACCATCTGCGCGGCGGCGGGGCATACGGCTACCAGCTCCTGCCCGTCCAGCACCATCAGGGACGCGTCCTCAAACCGTCCCCTGGGATGATAATTCAAAAACCGGCGCGTCTGTAAAAAGGTGCCGTTCATGGACCCTTTCATCACGAAGCGGTCCCATCGTTCTTCCCACGAAGGATCGTAGGGCAAGAGGTGAAATGTCTCCATGGCTCTCCTTTATGGACGGAAACGGTTGATGGTATCGATCACGAAGGCCTGCTCGTCCTCGCGCAGGCCGTTGAACATGGGCAGGCTGAGCACCTCACGGGCATTTTTCTCCGTGATGGGGAAATCTCCCTCGTGATAACCCAGATACAGGTAGGCTTCGCTCAGATGCGGCGGAATAGGATAATGAATTTCGCTGCCGATGCCGTTTTCCGCAAGCCACGCCTTGAGCGCGTCGCGATGCGGGCTGTGGATGACGAACTGGTGCCATGTGCTTGTCACGCCCGGGCGCACCTTGGGCAAAGTGAGAAAAGCGGTATCGAGCCCCTCCTGATAGCGCCGCGCAATCTCACGGCGCTCCTGATTCAGCTCCTCCAGAAATCCCAGCTTGACATGCAATAGCCCGGCCTGAATCTCGTCCAGGCGGCTGTTGGCGCCCACAACTTCATTGTGATACTTGACGCGGCTGCCGTAGTTGCGCAGCGCGCGGCACCGACCTGCGAGTTCCTCGTCGTCGGTCACGATGCATCCCCCGTCACCGAAAGCGCCCAGACCCTTGGTGGGATAGAAGCTGAAGCAGCCGATATCGCCAAACGTGCCGGATTGTTTCCCGTGAAACAGTGTGCCGTGGCTTTGTGCACAGTCCTCCACCAGCCGAAGCCCGTATTTACGGACGATCTGGCAGATTGCATCCATATCGCAGGTCTGGCCAAAGAGGTGAACAGCCAGAATGGCCTTTGTTGCGGGGGTGACAGCGGCCTCGATGCGGCCGGCGTCGATGTTGTCATATTCATCCGGCTCGACGAACACAGGCGAGGCGCCGTTGATGGTGATGCCCATCACGCAGGCGATGTATGCGTTCGCGCAGACGATGACCTCATCCCCCGGCCCGATACCCAGCAGCCGAAAAGCCATCCACAGCGAATCCAGTCCGCTGGCAAGCCCCACGCAGCAACGCGCTCCCAGATAGGCGGCAAACGCCTGCTCAAAGGCGGATACCTCCTTGCCAAGGATGTACCAGCCGCTGCGAAGCACCTCCAGCGCCTTTTGCTCGTAAGCATCGGCGTGCAGCTCAAAGGGCCGCTTGAGGTCGTTTGCGGGAATGGTAACTGCCTGCGTCATAAAGCACGCTCCCCATCGACATCAAATTCCCTTTCATTATAATGGTTCCACGGGGATTGTCAACAAGGGCCCTTTGCGGTACAATGGCACAAGCATGCCCGCCCGGCGGGAGAGGGAGGCCCCCATGGAACGTCTTTTCGCCCTTTGGAACCAGGCGATGCAAAAGCCATGGATCGCCAAATGCTGGCAATTTATCAAATTCGGCATCGTAGGCGTGTCCAACACGCTGATCTCGCTGGCGGTCTATCAGCTCGCACTAAACGCGCTGGGGCTGCACTATCTGGCCGCCAACGCGCTGGGACTGGTCATCAGCGTGGTCAACGCCTACTACTGGAACAACCGCTGCGTGTTCGGCGGCGGTCAAAAACGGCCGTTTTTGAAACATGTGGCGCTGTATTTCAAATCGCTGACAGCCTACGGGGGTACCTTCGTGCTGGACTCCCTGCTGCTGGTTTTCTGGGTGGAGGCGATTGGCATCCCGGAGGTGCTTGCGCCTGTGCTCAACCTGTGCATCACCATTCCGCTGAATTTTTTTATTAACAAATACTGGACCTTCCGTCGTTAGCAAAGCGCAAAAAAAGCCCCCAGCGAAGGATTTCTCTTCGCTGGGGGCTTGCCTTACGGCTGCATGGCCATGTTTTCCGCCGAGACTGTAAGCTCGCCGTTTGCGTCCACGTCCACCCGGACGGTCTGCCCGGGCAGCACGTCGCCGGCGACGATCTTACGGGCCAGCATGGTTTCCAGATGGCTCTGCATATAGCGCTTGAGCGGACGCGCACCATAGACCGGATCGAACCCCGCCTCCGCGATGGCGTTCACCGCCGCGTCGGAAAGCACCAGATCGATGTTCTTCTCATGCAGACGGCTGGCCAGATGACCCGCCAGCAGACAAACGATCTGAGCGATCTCGTCCTTTTCCAGGGGCTTATAGAACACGATGTCGTCGATACGGTTGAGGAACTCCGGACGGAACTGGGTACGAAGCAGCTGCATCACGCTGTCACGCGCGCTCTGGGTAATCTGCCCGTTTTCGATACCATCCAGCAGATACTGGCTGCCGAGGTTGGAGGTCATGATGATGATGGTGTTCTTGAAATCCACCGTGCGGCCCTGGCTGTCGGTGATGCGGCCGTCATCCAGCACCTGAAGCAGAATATTGAACACATCGGGATGCGCCTTTTCCACCTCGTCCAGAAGCACGACGCAATAGGGTTTGCGCCGCACGGCCTCGGTGAGCTGGCCGCCTTCCTCATAACCCACGTATCCCGGAGGTGCGCCGACCAGACGGCTGACGGAGAATTTCTCCATGTACTCGCTCATATCGATACGCACCATGTTCTTCTCATCGTCGAACAGGCTTTGGGCCAGCGCCTTGGCCAGCTCCGTCTTGCCTACGCCTGTCGGGCCCAGGAACAGGAAGGAGCCAATGGGGCGGTTTTCATCCGATATACCGGCACGGCTGCGCAGGATGGCTTCGGAAACCTTCTGTACGGCCTCGTCCTGTCCGATCACGCGGCGGTGCAGCTCCTGAGGAAGCTGGAGCAGCTTCTCGCGCTCGCCTTCCTTGAGCTTGGTCACGGGAATGCCGGTCCAGCGGCTGACGATACGGGCGATCTCGTCATCGGTCACTTTGTCGCGCAGCAGGCTTTCGTCCCCCCGCTCGTGCTCGGCGATCTCCTCCTCCTTGGCCAGCTCGCTCTTGAGGCTGGGCAGCTTGCCATATTTCAGCTCGGCCGCTTTGCCCAGATCATAGGCGTGCTCGGCCTTCTGGATGTCGGCGTTCACCTGCTCGATCTGCTCGCGCAGCTTCTGCACCTTCTGGATAGCGGTCTTTTCGTTCTCCCAACGGGCCTTCATGGCATTGAAAGTTTCACGCTGCTGGGCAAGTTCTTTTTCCAGGATTTCCAGACGGCGGTGGCTGGCCTCGTCCTCTTCCTTTTTGAGTGCGGCCTGCTCAATTTCCAGCTGCATGATCCGGCGCCTGACCTCGTCCAGCTCGGCAGGCATCGAGTCAATCTCCGTGCGGATCATGGCACAGGCCTCATCCACCAGGTCGATGGCCTTATCGGGCAGGAAACGGTCGGTGATATAACGGTTGGACAGCGTAGCCGCGGCGATCAGCGCGCCGTCGGTGATCTTCACGCCGTGGAACACTTCATAACGTTCCTTGAGGCCACGCAGGATGGAGATGGTATCGGCCACAGTGGGTTCGGTCACCAGCACGGGCTGGAAACGACGCTCCAAAGCGGCGTCCTTTTCGATGTATTTGCGGTATTCGTCCAGCGTCGTCGCACCGATGAGGTGAAGCTCACCGCGCGCCAGCATGGGCTTGAGCAGGTTGCCCGCGTCCATGGAGCCTTCGGTCTTGCCAGCGCCCACAATGGTATGAAGCTCGTCGATGAAGAGCAGAATCTTACCTTCGCTCTTTTTGATCTCGGCCAGCACCGCCTTGAGACGCTCTTCAAATTCGCCACGGTACTTCGCGCCAGCGATCAGGCTGCCCATATCCAGGCAGAATACCGTGCGGTCTTTCAGGGAATCAGGCACGTCGCCGCGCACAATGCGCTGGGCCAGTCCCTCGGCAATGGCCGTTTTGCCCACGCCGGGCTCACCGATCAGCACCGGGTTATTCTTGGTCTTACGGGTAAGAATGCGGATAACGCTGCGAATTTCGTTGTCACGGCCAATTACGGGGTCCAGCTTCTGATTGCGGGCTTCCGCAGTCAGATCCTGGCCATACTTGGCCAGCGCGTCATAGGTTTCCTCCGGGTTCTCACTGCTGACGCGCGCATTGCCGCGCACGCTCTGCAAAGCAGGCAAAAAGCTCTTTTCGTCGATCGCATACCCACGCCACAGGTCAGCCATGGCGCGCGTAGGCTTCTCCAACAGACCCAGAAAAAGGTGCTCAACGCTCAGATATTCATCCTTCATTCGCTGCGCAAGGTCACGCGCCGCGACCAGCGCCTTTTCCACATCATTGGAAATATAGATTTTATCGGGTTCCCGTCCGCCGCCCGTCACCTTGGGCAGGCGAGCGATCATCGTCTCCAGGCGGGAAGCAATCTCCTGCGGCCGCTTGCCCATCTTGGTCAAAAGCTGAGGGATCAGCCCCTGCGCGTCCGAAAGAAGCGCGTAAGCCAGATGCTCCTGGGTGACCTCCTGGTTCTGGTATTCAATGGTTAACTGCTGCGCGGCGGCCAGCGCCTCGCGGCTTTTCTCCGTAAACTGTTGATTGGTCATATCAAATGCCTCCTTTTTTCAGGGGGATAAAAAGTGGATTTTTGAAGATCAAGGATTATTGACTATCTTTGACCTTCTTTTGTAGTATAGCACGCTTTTGGCGCTTGTCAATAGGGTAAACAAAAAAAGATGGACGCATGCAAAAAAAATCGCGGCGCTGAAAGCACCGCATATCCACAGGATTACGTTGATTGGTCCTTGCCCACGACCTCCCGTGCGATATAAATAGGCCGTTTTTTGGTTTCCAGATAGGTTTTGCTCAAATACTGGCCCAGAATGCCCACGCAGAACAGCTGAATGCCTCCCAGCAGCAAAATGATGCAGATGGTAGCCGGAAAACCCGCCACGGGATCGCCCCAGATAAGGGTTTTGAAGAAAAAGAATAAAATCAGGATAAAGGCGACCACGCAGAACAGCACGCCCACCACCGAGGCGATGGCCAGCGGGAAGGTGGAAAAGCCGATGATGCCGTCGATGGAATACAAAAGCAGTTTCCAGAAGGACCATTTCGTCTCGCCCGCCACGCGGGCGACATTTTCATATTCCAGCCATTTGGTGCGGTAGCCCACCCAGCTGAAAATGCCCTTTGAAAAGCGGCTAACCTCCCGAAGGCTCAGAATGCTTTCGACCATCTGACGGGTCATCATCCGAAAGTCGCGGGCGCCGTCCACGATTTCCGTCTTGGAAATGCGGTTGATCAGCCGGTAGAACATCCTGGCAAAGAAGCTGCGCACCTTCGGCTCCCCCGCGCGGGTCACGCGGCGGGTGGCCACGCAGTCATATCCCTCCTGACGGATGCCCTGCAGCATCTGCGGAAGAAGCGAGGGAGGGTCCTGCAAATCCACGTCCATGATGACCACATACTCTCCCACCGATGCCTCCATACCCGCATACATGGCGCTCTCCTTGCCGAAGTTGCGCGAAAAGGAAATATATTTCACCCGCGGATCCTGCTCGCGCAGGCGCTTGAGCTCATCCAGCGTTCCGTCGGTGCTGCCGTCGTCCACGAACCAGAATTCAAACGCCACATCCATCCCAACCGTTTCCTTCAAAACTGCGCTGTAAAACAGAGGGATGGCTTCCTGCTCGTTCAGGCACGGCACCACGATGCTCAAGGTTTCCATCATCCCGGCTCCCTTCAGTCTTCCTGCGTATTCTCGTTAGGCGGAAAAGACAGGCTGGCAACAAACGCTTCAAGGTCAGCCCGGTCGCTCGCCAGCTCTGCCGCCGCCTGCTCGTCATAGAGATAAGCGGTATCTGCCGGAAGGAGCGTCCATACCTCGATCAGATCCGGACCATTGTAAAACGCGGCGCATTGCGCTTCCAAAAGCGTCATATTCTCCTCCCCCACGGCGATATCCGTCCGGATGGTGAGGGCATCATATCCGAAAGCCGTATCCACATCCGCGCAGGAAGCGCTGCCGTTGATATAGCTCACATCCTGCGCAATGCGTCCGGCGGCCTCCGGCCACAGCGCCAGCAACTCCTCCGCAGCGCCCGGTCCCGCGCCCGTCGTACAGCTGATACTGGCCAAAGCGCGGCCATAACGCATGCGCGCAATATATACGTCGCTCTGGCCATTGCTATCCAGCATCAGCGCATACATTTTCTCCAGCCCCTGGGGCACCTGAAAGCCGGTTGCCTCCGTAATATAAAGGAATTCCGATCCCTCCGGCATCTGGCAGGTGGCGAAGGTCTCCTCCTGCGCAAAGGCGGGAAATGCTGCCAGCAAGGCGCACAGCACGAGCAAAACCGCTTTCGACAAGCGCATGCTTCGGCCTCCTCTCTTTTGAACCATTGTAACATGCCGGGCCTCTTTTCGCAATCCGCCTTGTCAGCGGGGCAGGCTTTTGGTATACTGCGCACAGAACCTTCAAGGAGGCATGCCCCATGCGAATTGCCCTGGTCGCGGACCTGCACGGAAACCGTCCTGCCACTTTGGCCCTGGAGCGGGACCTTGCCCGGATGCAACCCGACCGGGTGCTGTGTCTGGGCGATATTGTAGGAAAAGGTCCCAGCAACGATTTTACCTTTGACTGGGCCATGCAGCACTGCGAAATTGTGCTGGGCGGCAACTGGGATTTCGGCGTCGGCAAAAAACAGTTTTCACCTGACCAATATTATTGGAATCAGCTGGGGACCTCTCGCATGGAGCGGCTGTGCCGGCTTCCTTTGGAGTATGAGCTGGTCTTGAGCGGCCGGCGCATCCGTCTGTTTCATGGCCGTCCCCTGATGGAAAAGCTGATTCCCGTACAGGACGACATCAGTTTGATCGAGCCGTTCTTTCTGGACGGCCAGGGGGGACGCTACGATGTCGTGGGCTATGCCGACGCACATCGTCAGGGCCTGCGGACCGTTACGCCCGGCGTGTTTTTCAACACCGGCAGCGTGGGCAATGCCATGGGCGTGCCCAAATGCTGCTATGCGCTGCTGGAAGGAGAGGAAGGTACACAGTCGGCCTCCTTTGAAATCCGCTTTCGCCAGCTGGACTACGACCGGGAACAGGCCGTGCGCGACGCGCTGGCCGCGCCGCAGATTCCGCTCATCAGCGCCTATATTCATGAACTGAAAACCGGGATCTATTCCCGGCATCCCGTTGCCGGCAACGCGCCATCCGCTCCCAATCCGGCCAAATGAAAAAAAACATCCGGCGCCTGATGAGAAAATTTACAGGATGACAGGCTTTTTTTGCTTTGCAAGTCCTCAAATCATTGACGGAAAGCCATATGGCAGGTACAATAGGCATAGGCAAAAGCCGGTGCGTTTCCATAAGCAAAGAGCCGCCGTGGCAAGGAGGGCGACATGTCGTTTTCGTCCGACGTAAAAAAGGAGCTTTCAAACGTAAAGCCCGAAAAAAGCTGCTGCGCCCGAAGCGAGCTGGGCGGCCTGTACGCATCCATGGCCAGCCTGAATCTGCTGGGACGCGGACAGGTAAACGTGCAGTTTTCCTCCGAAAGCCTGACGGTATGCCGCAGAGCTTACACGCTGCTTTCGCAGGCTCTACACATCGCCGCGCAGATTCATTATGTTTCCAGCGCGCGCTTCGGCGGCAAGCGCAAATGCGTGCTCACGCTGGGCCCCATTCAATCCCCCGTGCTGCTGTGTGCCCTGGGCATGATGGAAAAAAACGAAGACGGCACCTATTCTCTCAAAGCAACCACGCCCAGGTTGCCTCTCACCCGCGGCTGTTGCATGCGCGCGTTTTTGCGCGGCATGCTTCTGGGCGGAGGCACCATGACCAATCCGGAACAGGGCTATCATCTGGAAATTGCCTTCCGGGATGAAGAATCGCGCGTGATGCTGGCCAAATGCATGCAGCGTCTGGGTCTGCCCATTCGCATCAGCGCGCGCCGTGAGCATTCTTATCTGTATCTGAAGCAGTCCGACCAGATCGTTACCCTGCTCACAGCCCTGGGCGCGCATACCAGCGTAATGCATATCGAGGACCTGCGCATACGGCGGCAGGTGCTGGAAACGGTTAATCGCGCAATGAATTGTGACAGCGCGAATCTTCAAAAGCAGATGGACGCTAGCCGCCAGCAGCTTGAAGTCATTCGGCAGCTGATCCAAGAGGACCGGCTTTCCGCCCTTCCGCCCTCTCTGCAACAGATCGCTCTGGCGCGGCTCAACGCGCCGGATGCCACGCTGGAACAGCTGGGTCAATCGCTGGACCCGCCCCTTGGAAAAAGCGGCGTTAACCATCGGATCAGGCGGCTGATGTCTTACTTTGACGATACTCATCTTTCAGGAGGGATCCCCCATGATTAAAACCCAGGTCGATCTGCGCAATCATAATATTATCGGCCGAGAACGCGCAGCGCTGATTGCCAGTACTTCTTCTCGTTTTCAGTCCACCCTTACCCTGGAGCGCGACGGCATCGTGCTCAACCTCAAAAGCATGATCGGACTTTTATCCCAGACCATTCCCAAGGACGGGCAGATTTGGGTCGTGGCGGACGGTGTGGATGAAAAGGACGCTACCGAAGCCGTAATGAAGGTTCTGCAGCTCTGACAGGTTGAAAACCCATGGGAAGGCTGTGGAAGATTCTCTTTTTTTCTTGCACAATCTCAATTTGCTTTTCCTTACCGGGTTTTCCACACCCTGTGGAAAGCATGGAAAAACGCGTTTTGAAACGCCTTTTGTCGAAAGGTTTTGCCCCTTGTGGGCAGGAAACACGGCTTTCAAGAGCGAAATGGTATCTTCATCCTCTGTCCATTTTGGACAAGGGCAAAAAAACAGTGGAAAGTTTCCGGAAAAGCAGTCTCTTTTCCATGGGTTTTCCAAAGGTTTTTTTGGTATGCTGCAAGCATGTAAAACCTTTTTCCACGGTTTCCACATCCCCTACTACTACTACTGAAATAAATATGCAACTACAACAACAATGGTTGTCGGAGGTCTCCAAAAATGAAGTTTGAATGTTCCGCACAAGAACTGCTCGCCGGCCTGATCAATGCCACGCGCGCGCTGAGCCCGCGTCCCGCCATGCAAATTCTTGAGGGCGTTTTGCTCAGCGCCCAGGAGGATGAAGTGGAGTTGATGTGTTCAGACGGGTCTCTGAGCATCAAAAGCCGGGTGAAAGCCAGCGTATCTGATCCCGGACAAGTGGTATTGCCCGGCCGTCTGCTCACCGAAATCGTGCGCAAGCTGCCGGAAGGAACGGTTCATTTTTCCATGAATGACCGGATGGTGGTTACCATCCGCTGCTGTCAGAGCCGCTCTACCATCACGGGAATGTCGCCTGCGGATTTTCCGCAGATGAAAGACCTGACCAATACGCACGCGCTGCATTTTCCCCAGAAGCGCCTTCGCGATATGATTTCGAAGGTTACGTTTGCCATTGCCCTTCAGGAAAGCCGCCAGGCGCTCACCGGCTGTCTGATGGAGGTGACAAGCGACGAGCTGCGCCTGGTGGGTCTGGACGGGTTCAGGCTTGCGCTTCAGCGCATGCACGATCAATTTGTTCTTCCCGACGGGGTGGACAAAGTGACGGCGATCATTCCCGGCCGTGTCATGAATGAAATTGCCCATATCATGGAAGACGACGACGGCATGGCCACCTTCCATCTGGACAGCACCCATCTGATGGCCGTGATGGGCGATACCACGCTGGTCACCAGTCTGCTGGCCGGGGAATACATCAACTACCGTCAGATTTTGCCCACGTCCTGGCTTACGCGCGTGACCGTGAAACGGCGCGAGCTGCAGGACGCCATTGAACGTGCCAGCCTGATGGCCAAGGAAGGAAAAAACAATCTCATTCGCATGAAGGCGACGCAGGATAATCTGAAAATCACCTCCATGAGCGAGCTGGGTGACGTGCTGGAGGATCTGGATGCTCATTTGGAGGGAGAGGACATCGAAATTGCCTTCAACGCCCGCTACATCAGCGACGTGATCAAAAATGTGGATGAGGAATGCTGTACCCTGTGCATGAATACCAATGTCAGCCCCTGCGTGATTTCTCCTCTGGAGGGAGACAGCTATCTTTATCTGGTGCTGCCGGTTCGTGTGTACAATTGACAGGGTCCATCAAATATATACATCATATGGTATTTGTCCCCGGAGGCCATGCGGCCTCCGGGGATTTTTGCTTTATCCGGCGATGAAGCGATCCTCCGCATAGCCACAGGACATGACGCATACAATAATCCGCGAAACCCTTTGACATCGCCAGGGAAGTGCGATACAATTTTTCCATCAAGACAGAAGGGGAGGTTGGTTGAATGGACGCGTCCTCGCGCGAAAAGCTATTGGAAGCACTGAAGCATTCGATACCCAAAAAGCAGATTTTTGAAAACGCGCCCATGAGCCGCTATACCACCCTTAGACTGGGAGGACCTGCGGATGTACTGGTGCAGATTGCTTCCGTTGAGCAGCTTTCCTCTGCATATGCAGCCGCCAGAGATGCCGGTACGGAGGTACGCGTCCTTGGGAATGGCAGCAATCTGCTCATAAGGGATGGCGGTGTAAGGGGTTTGGTTCTCCAGCTGGGAGAGCTCTTTAGCGAGGTTTCCGACCCCGTTCCCCTGCCCGACGGGCGCGTGGCACTTACGGCACAGGGAGGCGCCACGCTGCAAAAGCTATGCAATGCAGCAGCGGACTATGCTCTCAGCGGTTTGGAATTTGCCAGCGGCATTCCCGGCACGGTGGGCGGCGCAGCCTATATGAACGCCGGCGCCTATGGCGGCGAGATGAAGGACGTTATCACCCATGTGACCGCTTGCCTTCCGGATGGACGCACCGTCGCCTATTCCAACGAGGAGATGGATTTCGGCTACCGCAAAAGCAAAATCAATCAGCAGCCTGAGCCCATTGCCATCACATCCGTCACCGTCGCGCTGACGCCCGCGGATGAGGAAACCGTGCGCGCCACGATGCGGGAATTTTCCGCCAGAAGGCGTGAAAAACAGCCTTTGACGCTGCCCAGCTGCGGCAGCACCTTCAAACGGCCCGAGGGACGGTTTGCCGGAACACTGATTGAGGAATGCGGCCTGAAGGGTTGTCGCGTGGGCGGGTGCAGCGTATCGACCCTGCATGCGGGATTCTTGGTTAATGATCAGCAGGGAAGCGCCTGCGACTATCTTTCTCTGATCGCCCAGGTGCAAAAGACCGTGTATGAAAAAACCGGCGTCCGTCTGGAGCCGGAGGTACGCATCTGGGGCGAGGACGTCTGCGCGAAAGAAATATAGATACGAAAGTGAGGAATCGGGTGTGCATTTTCTGATTCTGACAGGAATGAGCGGCGCGGGCAAAACCGTGGCGATTCGCTATCTGGAGGACCTTGGGGCCCTGTGCGTGGACAATCTGCCTCCCATGATGCTGGTGCCTTTTATGGAGGCATGCCAAAACGCCCGGCTTCATAACCCCATGATTGCCATAGCCGCAGATGTGCGCAGCGGCGAGTTTTTCGACGCCAAGGCGGTTACCAAGATGATCGATGAAGCCCGGCTGGTGGGCTTTCACATCGATACGCTGTTTATCGAAGCCAGCGATGAGGTGCTGGTCAACCGCTACAAGGAAACGCGCCGGGATCACCCCCTCAGCGGCGAAGGGCTGACGTTGCACGAAGCCATCCGTGAGGAGCGCAACCGCCTCATGCCCCTGCGTGAGACGGCCAATCACCTGATCGATACCTCCAACCTGCGTCCGCGCGCGCTGCAAAAAATGCTCAAGGAGATCGTCCTCAACGCCGGGTCCGAGCCTCCGCTGCGCGTGGAGGTGCTTAGCTTTGGCTTCAAGCGCGGCATTCCGCGCGAGGGCGATCTGGTCTTTGACGTGCGCTTTTTGCCCAACCCGTTCTATATTCCGGAGCTGGGGTCCCATACGGGGCTGGATCAGGATGTGAAGGATTTTGTGCTGGAACATCCCGTCACCAAGGAGTTTCTGGTCAAATGCATGGACATGCTCCAGTTTTTGCTGCCCCATTACATCACGGAGGGCAAGCACCGGCTGGTGATCGCCATCGGATGCACAGGAGGGGCACACCGCAGTGTGGCTATTGCGGAGTACATCAGTGCCAGGCTGGAGGAACTGGGGTATCATACCACGGTCAACCATCGCGATATCGCACTGGAACAGGCGCACTGGGAAACCAAAAGTGAATATCAAAAAGGAGAGCCATGATGCTCTCCTTTTTGGCAGGATAGCCGCTTTCTGCACCTGTATGCCTGACTGCGCACACGCAGATCCTTGGAAGACTTGCCTGCGGAAACTGGCGTCTTGTTTCGCAAGACGGACGGTTTTAACACCGTCCCTTTGCCACGGAACGCCGGTAGAACAATACCATCAGTATGCTGCAAACCACCCAGCCCATTGGATAGGCCAGCGTAACGCCTAGAAACGAGTTGCCCAGCTGCCGGTTGATGAAGAGATAAACCTGACGGAACAGCACAAAGGAAAACAGCATCACGTACATGGGCGTCTTGGCATCCCCTGCCCCTCGCAGTGCGCCGGCATAGATCTGGTTGAAGCAGCAGGCAAGATAAAACGGCGAAATAATGCTGATAAAACGCACGCCATGGGACAGCACCTCCTCATCCGCGGTAAAGAGGCGGTTGAGCGGTCTTGCGCCCAAAATAATGCCTACGCACAGGATTGCGGTTATGGAAAGGGTCATCCACAGGGCCTGACGCACGCCCTTGCGCGCGCGGTCCATGTGGCCCGCGCCATAGTTTTGACCCACAAAGGTGGTCAGCGCCAAGGCTACCGACTGCATCGGAATGAGCACAAACACATCCAGCTTGTTATAACTGGACCAGCCCGCCATGCAGGCCGAGCCAAAAAAGTTGATGTAGCCCTGCACAAACACGTTGGAAAACGATGTGATGGCCTGCTGCACGCCGCTGGGCAGCCCGATGGCCAGAATACGCCGGATCATGCCGCGGCTCAGGCGCAGATCGTGCCATCGGATGCCGTAGGGCGTGTGATCGTGCGTAAGGACAAAAAGCACCAGCAGCGCTGAAAGAAACTGCGCCAGGATGGTGGCGTAGGCTACACCGTCCACGCCCATGTGGAACACAATCACAAACAGCAGATCAAAGATCGTGTTGATGACAGCGGAAAACAGAAGAAAGTACAGCGGTCTCTTGGAATCGCCCACGGCGCGCAGAATGCCTGAGCCCATGTTATACACAAACAGCCCGCTGATTCCCGCAAAATAAATGGTCAGGTAGGTGCGCGCCTCTCCCATGACATCCGGCGGGGTGGACATCATGGCCAGCATGGACTCTACAATCAGGATGCCAATCACCGTGCAGATCAGAGACATGATAAAGGTGGCCGCAATGGTGGTGTGCACCGCGTCATGCAGGGAGCGGTGGTCATGCGCGCCGTAGCACTGGGAAATGATCACGCTGGCGCCGGTGGAGAGGCCCGCCGAAAGACCCACCAGCATATTGATGATGCTGGAGGTGCTGCCTACCGCGGCCAGCGCCTGCGTGCTGACAAATTGACCCACGACGATGGTATCCACCGTATTATAGAGCTGCTGGAACAGCAGCCCGATGGCCATGGGAACAGAGAAACTCATCAGTTGACGCCAGATCGAGCCCTGCGTCATGTCGGCGTCGCGCCGATGAAAAGCCCTGGCCGTACCAAGCCCTCCCTTGTTCAATTCTTGTAATTCGACGCTTTTTAGCATATCACAACCGATGGCGCAGGTCAAACCTGTGTATGAAACAAGCAATTTCCCATTGCCTTTTGATTGCAAACGCGTTACAATATCTTTATCAGCGTTATGACTCTTAACTGCAAGGAGGAACCCCTCATGTATCGACAGGTCATCGAAAAAGCCGCCGAAAAAATGAAAAAGACGACTTCCGTTTATCAGGAGGATCTTCGGTCCATCCGCGCCGGCCGCGCCAATCCGCAGTTTTTGGAGCGCGTAACGGTGGATTATTACGGCGTGCAGACGCCCCTCACCCAGATGGGCAACATCACTTCGCCCGAACCGCGCATGCTGGTCATCAACGTGTGGGATCAAAAGGCAATCCCGATGGTGGAAAAGGCCATTTTGAAAAGCGATCTGGGCCTCAACCCCACCAACGACGGCAAGATCATCCGTCTGGTGGTGCCGGAGCTCAACGAGGAGCGCCGCAAGGAACTGACCAAACTGGTGCGCAAGGGTGCGGAGGAATCCAAAGTGGCCATTCGCTCCATCCGCCGCGACGCCATGGAGCAGTTCAAAAAGCTGGAAAAGGACGGCCTGATTACCGAGGATGACCGCGCCAAGGCGGAAAAAAAGATGCAGGAAGCCACCGATGCCGCCATCAAGGGCATTGACGAGCTGTCCGCCAAAAAGGAAAAGGAAATCATGGAGGTCTGATTCTTCAGACGCACGGGTTTCAGGGCCGCAGCACCGTATGGCGCGGCCGGGAAAAGGCACAGGGAAACCGCAAGGCTTCCGGATCTGCCGCTCTCGCTGCTGGCTTCGGATTTTATGGGCGGGTCTGCGCCCCTCCACCCCTCTTTCCAAGGACAATAAGACAAGTTAAAATCCCCGACAGCCTGATGGCCGCCGGGGATTTTTTAGATAGGTCTGGAACGGATCAGGCGGCCGGCGCTTCCGTGGCTTCGGGAGCGGCGGTTTCCTCTGCCGTCTGGGCTTCCGCCTCCGTAGAGGCGGTGGCGGTATCCTGGGTCTGCGTGGCCTCAAGCTCCGCAATGCTGGGGGTCAAGCCGGTGTAGGTGATATCGGCTTCCGCCATCCAGTTTTCCAGCGTAGCGGTATACAGCTCGTTTTGCTTGCTGGTCAGCAGGCTCTGCCGCTTGGCTTCGCGCTGCTCGTCGGTCATGGGGATGGGCCCGCCTTCCACATCGCCGATATACTTGACGATATGCACACCATAGCTGCTCAGGTAGGGAGCTGAGACGCCGCCCACGCTGTCAATGCTCATGGCCGCCTCAACAAATTCAGGCACATAGGCGGTCGAGGCACTGCACACCTCATAGCCGCTGGTCATGTAGGGCTCGGTGGTCATGCCGGGGTCGGAGGCGGTACCGTCCTCGTTGACGCCATAGGTAGCGATCAGCTCGTCAAAGTCGGCGCCGTCGGCGATCTTCTGGTTGATTTCGTCGATGGTGTCCGCCAGAGAATTGAAGATGGCGGCCTTGGCTTCGTTCACCTGCTCCTCGGTCACGGGTTCGGGCGTGGCGGTGGGCTCGGCGGTCGCTTCGGTGGCAGCGGTGTCGGTGGTGGTTTCAGCCGTTTCACCGGCGCTCTCCTCAGCGGCCTGAGCGGCCTCCTGCTGCTCTTCCCAACGGGCCTGTAGATCGGTATAGGTGGTCATCAGCTCGGAGTCCACGGGCAGGAGAATGTGCTTGACCGCGCGGAAGCCGTCGGGTTTGTACCAGGCATGGTCCAGATTGCTGCTGGTGCCGTAGAGGGCGGCATACATCGCCATCTGATCCACATAGCTGTTGTAGGCTTCATAGGCGGCGATGTCGTTTTCGTAGAGCTCCTTGTCAGCCGCGACCAGCGACTGGTACAGATCCTCCACTTCCTGATCGGTCACCGTGGCGTCCTGCACCATGACGTCGGCGATCTTGTTGAGCACGCCGTAGCGCTTAAACTCCTCACGCAGGCTTTCAAGGGTGTAGCCCTGATCCTTGTAATAGTTGATGGCCTCTTCGCGCGCGGCGGCCTTTTCTTCCTCGCTGCTTTCCTCGGTCAGGTCAGGATAGAAATAGGCCTCATAATTCGCAATAGCGTCTTCCCAGTTGGCGTCGGCCTGGGATTCAAGATCGGCAATTTCCTCATCCGTCAGCTGATCGACGCCAAATTCCTTGGCCTTCTGCTCCATCAGCACCTCTGTAAGCCGGTTTTCCAGCGCCACGGCGCGGAACAGGTCCACATTGGCCTGCTGGGTCAGGTCGTAGGCGCTGCCATACTGGGAGACCAGACTGGAGTACAGGCTTTTGACCTCGTCCCAGCTCACTTCCTCACCATTGACGGTGGCCAGCACGTCGGTGTCGTTAAGCTCGGTGACGGCCGTGGTGGCAGTGTCGGTCGCTGCAGCGGCATCCTCGGCCAGGGCGGCAGTTCCCCACAGCATGCACAGGCACAGAAGCAGGGCAATGGTTTTCCTGATGTTGGTCATGTTTGCAACGTTCCTTTCCAAAACGGGATTATCAAAGGGGGAAGATCCACAGACGCACCGCCCTTGCGGGCGAACGCCCGGCGGTTTGATATCCAAATCATTATGACACACCGCTCATCTTTCCGCAAGGGTTTTGAGGTCGAAAGGCAGAATGTTACAGACTATTCATACGTTTTTCACAACTGAGGGATTGGCAGGGGGAGGATCGCATGCGCGTCATTATTGAGAAGCATGAAAGAAGGCTGACGGTCTTTGAGGGAGAACGGGAGGTGTTCCGCTGCCGCGCGGCGCTGGGACGTGAGCCGGAGGGTCCGAAGCAGCGCGAAGGGGATGGGCGTACGCCGGAGGGCGTCTATGTCATCTGTCTGGTCAAGGAGCGGGGCAAGTATGGGCGCAGCCTGGGCCTGTCCTATCCGGGCATACGGGATGCGCAGGAGGCGCTTTTGCGGGGGGAGATCGACCGGGCTACGTTTTTCGCTGTGGACAAGGCCCATCGCGAGGGCCGCAGGCCCCCATGGGGATCGCCGCTGGGCGGAGAGATCTATATACATGAGGGAGGAAGCCAATGCGACTGGACCCAGGGGTGTATCGCGCTGGACGCTTCGGACATGGATCGTCTTTTTCCCCTGCGGGACCGTCTGGAGGCCGTGGAGATCCGGCCCTAGACAAGTTGCATTCCAACGGGCCATCTGCTATACTACGCGTGGCCGCGCAAGGCGCGGTTCAGACGGCCAATCATTTATGTCAGGAGGTTTGGAGGGCCGCAGATCCGCAACCTCGATCGCCGCAGAGAGCGCTCAGTGCGCGCTCCGCCCGTTTCGGTTGATTTCTGCGGGCCGTTCTGCGCATCAGCCCACAGAGCTGATGCTTCCCTCCGTCCCTTCCGGTGAGAGCCCGGATCTACCGTACCGGTCCCTGGATTCGGAAGCCTTACACAAGGTTTTTTGAAGGAGGTTGCGCGGCATGAGCGCAGCGTGGCGCACCCGGATTTTAAGTCTGGCGGGGCGCATTATCTTGGAAAACGGCGGTGAAACCTACCGCGCCGAGGATACGGTAACGCGCATGGCGCGCGCAATGGGCATGACCGAGGTGGACGTATTCGGCATTCCCAGCGGCCTGTTCATCTCCTATACGGACGAGTGCGGAGAGCGGGAAACCTCGGTATGCCGGATTTTTCTTCATGGCACCCACCTGGCAAGGGTGGACCGGGTCAATCAGATCAGCCGGCGGCTGGCTGAAGGTTCCCTTGCGCCGGAAGCGGTGATGGATGCGCTGCGGGAGGCGGCCTGCCTGGGAGAGAATATGGCGGTGTGGTATGCGCCGGCCGTGGCCTTTCTTACCGCCGCCGGATTTGCCGTGATGTTTGCCGGCGGATGGGTGGACATGATCGTGGGCGGCATTTGTGCGGCGCTGACGATGCTGGTGCCGCGTCTTTTGGGGCGGCGCGATTCGGGCGGCATGAGCAGCGTGCTGCTGGGCGGCATATTGTGCGCGCTGATTCCGCTGGTGTTTCATGCGCTGACCGGGCTGGGCGTGGTAGAGGCGATGATCGCCAGCGCCATCATGCCTCTGGTGCCGGGCCTGAGCATGACCAACGCCGTGCAGGATCTCCTTCGGGGCGATATGGTTTCGGGTGTGACGCATGCGGCGCGCGCCGTGATGATTGCGGCGATGCTGGCGGGCGGCGCGCTCATCGGTACGCACATGAGCAGCTGGATGGGACTGGCGGATTCGCCGCTGACAAGTCCGGACACCCTGCCCTTTGACCTGCGCACAGCGGGCGTGCTGCTGGCAAGCAGCCTGCTGGCGGGCGGAGGATTTGGCGCGCTGCTCTACGCGCCGCGAAAGGCCATCATCTGGGGCGGGCTGCTCGGGTCCGCGGGGTATCTTTGCTACTGGGCGGCGATGGAATGTGGCGCCGCTGAGACCGCCGCGATGTTTATCGGCGCACTGGTTGCGGCGCTGGGCGCCCAGATCGCCGCGCGCCGGCTGAAGATGATTGCCACAGTGTTTGTGACCATCGCCATTTTACCGCTCGTACCGGGCGTGGGGCTCTACCGCGCCATGAGCGCGCTGGCTACTGGCGATATGATGGCGGGGGCATCCATCGCCGTCCATACCATGGCGCTGATTTTGATGATCGCGCTGGGCATCGGCCTGGGCACGGCGCTGGTAGGTGCGGACCGGGGCGCGAAACACTGAAGATGAGGAGAGCATAAGCCATGACGCATACGCTGGAAAAACCCTCCGCCACAAGCGCGGGGCTGATGAACGCTTCGATGCTGCTCTATCTGTTCTGGCTGCTGCTGCCCGCGGTGCAGACCACCGGGCGGGCCGTTACGGGCGCGGCTGCGGTGGCGCTGTTTGGCGTAGGTGTGCTGCTGGATGGGTCATGGCTCAAGGCGCACGGCTGGCGCACGCTGTTGCGCGCGGTCTGCGCCGCGCTGATGCCTGTAATCCTGCGCGTGTTTCTGGCCCGGGGAGGAGAAAACGGGGCAGGGTTTTATGTGCAGCAGGCCATGTTCTGGTTTCCGGTGGTTTTTGCGGGCTATGCGCGGGAACGGGACGACAGCCGCCTGTGGCGCTGGGTGCGCCCGCTTCTGCTGTCAGTGGTTACCGTGACCACGCTCACCACCATCGGCTGGCTCATTCAGGGCATGCTGCGCGGCGGGCGCGTGTATGCCTATTCCCGCTCGCTGGGCTACGGGGCCGGGGGCGAAGCACAGGAAGCCTATCTCAAGGAGCTGATGCTGCGCAATATCGGAGGCTATGACTTTGTCTATGCCACGGTGGCGGCTTTGCCTCTGACATGCCTGGGCATCCAGCGCAGCGGCGGCTGGCGGCGCGCGGCTTTCTGCGCGCTGCTGGCGGCTCAGGCGGTGATGGTGGCGCTGTCGCAATATACCTATGCCATGCTGTTTGCGGCAGGCATTCTGGTGGTAGAGGGCCTCGCGCTGGTGGTGCGCTCCGCCTCGCGCGGACGCGTAGGGCTGGGTGCGTCCCTCCTGTGGGGAGGGCTGCCGCTTCTGGCGGCGTTTCTGCTGCGCATGCCGCTGACCGCGCTGGCGGCTAATGTGTGTGAAGGGCTGGGACTTAGCAATTTTGCCTTCAGCTTCCGTCAGCTGCTCCTGGCACTTGAGGGCGGCGCCACCAGCGCCGATTCCCGACTCGGATATTATCTGACGGCGCTGGAAGGCTTCGCGCGCTCGCCGATTACGGGCAGTATGTTTGGCGGCGAAAAACTGCTCAGCCAGCACAGCGACATTCTGGACGCGATGAGCGGCACGGGTGTGCTGGGCACGGCGCTGATGGGCGGCATGGTATGGCTGATGGGACGCGGGGCCTTGCGAGACCTGAAAAAAAGTCCCGCCAGGGCACATCTGGTCCTGACGGGGATTGCGGTGGGTGTGACTGCGCTGCTGGGCACGGTGGTGTACAGCCGGGATATAGCGGCTGTGACGATGATGGGCGCGCTGCTGATTCTGGAGGGTGACGCGAAGCGGGCGTGAGGACGGAGAAGCCGTCCTTACGGGCTGTTCCGATCAGGCGCGCCGCTTTCGGCAGGACAGACCTCGCGCACGGTCAGCACGCCTTCCTCGACGGTGAAGCGCACGTTGCAACCGGCAAAAAGCAGGCCGTAGACCCGACCGGATTCGTGCTGATAGCCGGGACGGGGGTCCTGCGCCAGCGTATTGAGAAGCGCCTGCCGCTTGTCCGGCGGGACAGACGCAAGGACCCCGGCAGAGGCCTGCACTTCCAGCGCGGCCTGTGGACCGGGGGCAAAGCCGCCCCGCGCATCCGGATGGCTGTCGGTATAGGGCAGATAGGGCTTGATATCCAAGATCGGGGTGCCGTCCATCAGGTCGGCGCCGCATACGTGCAAAACGGGCCCCAGCACGGGGTCCGTTTCAATTCGCTCCAGCCGCACGGAGGACAGGCCGATGGGATTGGGCCGAAACGGCGATCGCGTGGCAAAAACGCCCATGCGCCGGTTGCCGCCCAGCTTCGGCGGCCGCACCGTGGGCGACCAGTCCCTTCCCATGCACTGGGAAAACTGCCAGATCAGCCAGAGATGGCTGAACCCGTCCAGCCCGCGAAGCGCGTCGGAATTTCGATATTCCGGTTCGAATATCACGCGGGCCGTCAGGCTGTCCACCAGCCCGCTTTGGCGCGGAATACCAAATTTGGCTCCAAAATCGCTGCGGATGCGCGCGATAATATGGACCGTCATGCTTTCGCTCATGGCTGGGCGTCCCCTTCGTCCCCATCCAGCAGCTCCACCAGCGACAGGCTGCGAATGTGCCACTGGTTGTTTTCCTTGACCATGGTGGCCGTATAGCGCCCTCCCTGCCACTTGGGGGGTGATTCATAGCCTTCGCCATACAGCGCACGCGCCGCCTCCGCATAGTCGCCATTCACCCGTCCGTCGATGCGGGGAATGGTTTCGATAAATTCCACGCGCGCGGTGCTCTCCCACGGCCAGCACCACATCCAGGTCATTTCCAGCCTGTGGTCGATGCCGCGTATGGTGTAATAGCTATAGGGACTACGCCCATCAATGGCCAGCAGCAGGTTTTCATCCCGCTGCAGGTAGCTGCCCTGAAAGAACTTGGTCAGATCCGACGGCGATTCGCCCATCATGATGACCTGAGCACGCTTGGCCATGCCGTCCTTGAGCACGATATAGATATTGGAGGCGTTCATGGCATAGTAAAACGTAACCGTAAACAGCCCCAACAGCACCGTAATCAGCAGCAGCCTTCCCGCCAGATACCAGATAAATCGGCGCAGCTTGCGCATACGGCATGCCTCCTCCCCTTCAAAAAGCGTGCCACCATTATAGCAAAGCGCGGGCGTTTTCGCAATCGAGGGAAAGGGTTGGCATTGTAAAACCGGGTTGCGCAAAGTGCGAACTAGTGGTATCATGCCGGTGACGAAAGTCAGGGGAGGGACCTTTTGAATGCGTAAACGGTATGAAACGGTCATTTATGACCTGGACGGAACGCTGCTCAACACACTGGAGGATCTGGCCAATGCGGTCAACCATGCGATGAGAGAAAGCGGCTATCCCGAACGCACATCGGAAGAGGTATGCCGCTTTGTAGGAAACGGCGTGGGCCAGCTGATCCATCGTGCGCTGCCGGCGTCCGCCGACGGCGACGAGGAAGCCTTCGAGGAAACCCTGCAGGCGTTTAAGAGCTATTATGCGCGCCACAACAATGATACCACGGCTCCTTATGACGGGATTGAGGCGCTGCTGGAGCGCCTCAATCAGGCGGGCGTACGCCAGGCGATCGTTTCCAACAAGAATGACCCCAACGTCAAGGCGCTCACTCGGGATTATTTCAGCCGCTGGATTCCCCTGGCGGTGGGAGAACAGGAGGGCGTGCGCCGCAAGCCCGCTCCGGATACGGTCCTCAGGGTGATGGAGGAATGGGGCTGCAAGCCCTCCGAAGTGCTCTATGTCGGCGACAGCGACGTGGATGTGGAAACTGCCCGTAATGCCGGAGTGGACGGTGCGGCGGTCTGCTGGGGATTCCGCACAGAGGACGAGCTGCGCGCCGCAGGCGCTGCGAACCTGTTCCATACGCCTAAGCAGCTGGGTGATTACATTTTGGGCATCTCATCTGAAAAACGTTAAAAAACGAAGAAAAAAGATGATTTCGTCAGCATCAGCCGCCATTTCGAATGTGGCTGATGCTATTTTTGACCTTCTTTGATGAATCAATCGTGATTTTCAAATTTGACTATCTTTGACTAATTAGGTATACTAACAGCGTGGTCAGGAGGAAAGGACCACGGGGGAATTTCCCCCGGGAGCCTCCAGACCACAGAAATTCCGTTTTTAAGACCGGGCGGCAAACGCCGCATTTGTAAGGAGGATGCTTTATGTATACAATCGTTCCGTTCCGTCGCGCTTTTGACTCTGCTTTTGCCCCGCTGTTTAACGATCACTTCATGCGTGAGTTTTTTGACGCCAGCAACGCGCCCGAGATGCGGGTGGACGTTCGCGAAAAGGAGGATGCGTTCCTGCTGGAGGCCGATTTGCCTGGCGTAAAGAAGGAAGACATCAGCCTTGACGTTAACGACGGCGTGCTGACGATCAGCGCCGATATCAATCAGGAGAAGAAGGAAAGCAAGGAAGGCTATGTGTGCAACGAGCGCCGTTGCGGCCATGTGGAGCGGTCCTTCAATCTGGAAGGTATCGACGTGGGCGCCATCAAGGCCGATTATCGCCATGGCGTGCTGATGGTGCGGCTGCCCAAGGAAAAGACGCAGGAGAAGAAGAATGGCTTCAAGATCGCCATTGGTGATGAGGCCAACAAGCTCTCTGACGGCGAGTAAAGCCGAGTAAATAAAGAAAAAACGCTGAGGGCGTCGGAATCATCCGGCGCCCTCAGCATGTCAAAAAAGTCCGCCTATGACGCTGAGAGGCCGCGAAGAATTGTCTTCGCGGCCTCTGCCTGTTAAGATCAGTCCTTGTAGTTGTCCAGGCCGGTGCCGGTATAGGGCACATACTCCTGAGAACCACGGGTCTCGGTGGCAGCGCGCTCACCGGCGATCTTGCCGAAGACCAGCGCCTGCAGCAAACCGTTGCCGGACATGTAATCCGCACCGGCGCGGGTGGAGAAGCCCTCGGTCACACCGCCAGCCGCGTAGAGGCCCTGAATAACCTCGTTGTCCTCGGTCAGCACGTGAGCCGCAACGTCGGTCACCAGGCCGCCCTGGGTATGACGCAGGTCAGCAGTCATGTAGATGGCGTAGAAGGGAGCCTCGAAAGAGTCGGGAAGAAGCGTACGGTTGAACTTGTCCTCGCCCTTCTCGATTTCCTCGCGATATTCTTCCTAATTTCGTATAATTTAGTATTTTGACCAGCAAAAATACCCAGAACATAACATAAAATAATTACAGATAGCACATAACCCAAGTCTTTGAAAATGTTATGGTTTATGCGATATTCAGACGCCCGCAGCACCCGCAGAAAATGATGCGGCTTCAGCCATTGGGCGTGAAGAAAGGCACGAAGAATACCGCAACGGGGAATGATCCCCCTCGTTGTCAGCATCCTGAGCAAGCCCGGCGCACGCTTTGCCTGCGCACCTGTGGGAAGCTCAATAATAGTATTCGGTCAGGCTTACGCCGCCCGCCCCGTCGGGCAGTACCTCATACAGCGTCCAGGAATACAGTTCCCCATCCGCCGCCAGAGGCATCGCTCGTTCATAGAGGGCGTTGGATTCGTCAAAAAAGATCAAATGGGTGAATCCATCCTTCAAAAGCCGGGCGGATAAGGCTTCCGTGCTCTCCAAATCATCCCAAGTAGGACAGAAGAACCGCGCCGGGGCAAAGGTGTAGTTGAGCAAGCCAATAAAGGAATTGTTGGGCTCAAGTCCCACGAGCACACACGCGCCCTCATAGCCCGCCAGCGCCTCGCCCCAGTAATGATCCATATAGGTTTTTCCTTCCACGCCCGTAGCCTCGTCGTATTGGATGTAGCGTTCAGGAACCAGATCGTCCGCAAGCGCGCTCCAGTTGACCGTCAGAGCCAGCGTAGCCGTAAACAGCGTGAGGCATATGGCAGGAAGGGGCTTCCATACCTTGGCCAGCGCCCGGGGAAACGCGCCGATGACCAGCGCTGCCGCCAGCATGCCCAGTCCCAGCGTGACCGGTGCGTAATATCGCTCCAGAAGCAGCGTCATGTTGGACAGGTCTTCCTCCACATACATATCGAACTCCGCCAGAAAGACCGTAAAAAAGCTTACGTAGATAACCAGCGTATAGACCGCCGCAGCCCCCAGAGAGAACAGGCCGATTCGGATCATCTCACGCTTGGGATAGCACCGTACAAGGCACAGGGGCAAAAGAATCAGCACAAGGAGCCGAATCCCCAGCGGCAAAGGAACGAGCGCCAGGGTATCGTTGATGAGCCGTGTGGAGAAACGTCCCGTATTGGTCAGTGGAGAAAAAAGAGCATGGAGAATGCTGGGGGCCACCTGACCGGCCTTTTCCGGAAGCGAATAACTGCCACTCAACAGCCCGGCCGCCGCGCTCCACAGGCTGGACGTATGAAACCCGCTGATGCCTGTGAGCGAGCAAAACAGCATCCAGCTGCCCAGAACGGCCAGCGGCGTCAGGCAACACAGCCACAGCCCGGCACGAGGCTGTCTCCGCCAACGCCCCAGCATCAGCATCAGCGCTATGGCCAGCCATGCAAACAGGATGCCGATCTGCTTTATCAGCACCATGGCGCACAGAGACAAACCAATGCCCCACAGGCCTGCCCGGTCGTTCGGCTCCAGCTTCCAAATCCGTACCAGCGCATACCCGAAGCATAATGCCAGAGCCGTATCAACGCTTAATATGATGTAACTGAGCGCGTTGCCCCACACGGGAAAAGTGACCATACCTGCCAGGACGAACGGCAAAATCCACCAACGCCGCCAGCTTATCCGGTCAAAGAGGGGCAGCAGAAAAGCGGCATAGGTGATGAACAGAGACGAATAGAGCACCGGCTCGCTCCACTGGCCAAAAGCGTGCATGGCCCACCACTGTATCAGCTGCATTCCGGGCAAGTACGTACCATAATACAGGGCCAGATGCTCATCCGCACCCACCAGCCCTCCGTAATGCCACAGCGACTTGACCTCCAGCGCCCAATAGCCCGCGTCATCCGTCCACCATACAACCATGGGTTCGCTGGCGTAGAGAAACAAGGCGCACAGGCAGGCAAAGCACAATGTGCCCGGCGTAAGCACGTTTTTGGCAAAGCGCGCCACAAGAGCGCGTGGCGTCAGCTTTCGTAAGGCCAGGGCGGCGATGGCCAAGGCAACCGTAAGCGCCAGCAAAACAGGAGCAATCCAGTCCACCCACGAAAGGACGCGCGGAATCGCCAGCACGTACAGCAGCACCATCAGCCCGCACAGGGCAGGGGCAAGCACGCGCTCAAAGCGCCGGTTCAGGGCCACGCTTAGCGCGCAGACCACAGCCAGAAACGCAATCCATTGCAGCATCCCACATCCCCCTCAGGCGTTGAGAGCTTCCAGAAAGGACCGCAGCCGTGCCACGTCGCCATCCTGGAAACAGTAGCCGTTCATGCCGGCCTTCTGCGCACCTTCAATATTGCGGGGCAGGTCGTCGATAAACAGGCACTCCGACGCCTCCAGTGAAAAACGGTCACAGAGGCGGCGGTAAATGGCGGGGTCCGGCTTCATCAGCCGCTCCTCGGCCGACACCATGATGCCGCTGAAGCGGTCGATATGTTTGATTTTATAACTGAATTTGTGGAAGCTGTAGCCCGCGTTGCTCAGCACATAGAGGCGAAAACCGCGGTCCAGCAGGTCCTTCTGCACCGCTTCCATCCCCGACTTGGGATACAGCGCGTCCAGATGCCAATCGTTCAGGATTTCCGCAACCAGCCGCTTCATCTCCGGGTCCTCAAAGCGGCTTTGCGCGCGCGGAATATAGGCCTGCTCGTCCATTACGCCGCCATCGAGCAGTTCCATCCATTCCGGATGCCAGAAGATGCCGTCGCAAAGCGCCTGCGCGCGCTCCCGCCCCGCGTGGCGGATGCAGGGCAGCAGCGGGTCATGGTCCAGTAGCACCATGCCCATATCAAAAACGATGTTGCGGATCATATGCGGGTTCCTCCTTTGTATCATTCGCGGTTGATCAGATCATACATCATGACGGCGGCGGCCACAGCGGCATTGAGCGATTCCGCGCCGCCACGCATGGGAAGGCGGAAGCGGTGCGTGCACGCGTCCTGCGCCTGCTTTGTGAGCCCGGCGCCCTCGTTGCCGATAAGCACGCACAGGCGTGCGGGCAGAGGCGCGCGGCGGTAGAAGTTCTCGCCGTCCAATGCCGCCGCAAGGGTGACATAGCCCCGCGCGTTGAGGGCCTGTACGGTTTCCACCGTATTCCAAACGGAACACACCGGCACGCGAAACACGCTGCCCATCGTGGCACGAAGCGCCTTGGGGCCAAAGGGGTCGGCGCAGCCGGGCGTGAGGATGCAGCCATCAAATCCCGCCGCATCCAGCGTCCGCAGCACCGTGCCCACATTGCCGGGGTCCTGCACGTTTTCCAACAAAATCAACCGGTTGCCCATCTCCTCCGGCGCGGGGGACGGGGGCATGGAACAGACCGCCGCCACGCCCTGCGGCGTTTTGACCTGCGAGATGGCCGCCAGCACGTGCGAGGGCACGGCATAGCACGCTGTCTGCGGCACAAGTGCGGTCAGAGCGGCGTAAGCCTCCAACCGCGCCTCGTCCACAAACAGCGCGCTCACCCGGTTGGGACAGGCCGCGAGGGCTTCCCCCACCATATGCTCGCCATCCAAGAGGAACGCGCCCTGGCGGGCGCGCTCCCGCGCGTCGCGCAGGGCGCGGGCAGCCTGTACAGCAGGATTTTTGAGGCTGGATACCGTTTTCATCACATGCGCTCCGGGGCTTCCATGCCAATCAGCCAGAGTCCGGTACGGATGGTGCCGCGCACGGCGCGGGTCAGGCGCACGCGCGCCTCACGCACGCCCGCGTCCTCCTCCAGGATGCGGTTCTCATAGTAGAATTTGTTGTAGGCCTTGCACAGCTCCGTCACCGCGCGGGTCACGATGCTGGGCTCGTAGCGCGCCGCTGCCTCGCGCACGGTTTCCGGAAAACGGCTGAGCTGGCGGAGCAGCTCCTGCGCAAAATCATCGGACAGCGCGGCATAGTCGGGTTCTGCGGGCGGAAGGCCCTCCGCCTTGCGCAGCGCCGAGCAGCACCGCGCATGCGTGTACTGCACATAGGGGCCGGTTTCGCCGTCAAAGCTGAGCGCGCGCTCCCAGCTGAAGTCAATATCCTTGATGCGGTTGTTTTGCAGATCCGCATAAATCACCGCGCCGATGCCCACCTGGCGGGCCACTTCGTCCTTGTTGTCCAGATCGGGGCTCTTTTCCTCGATGATGGCGCGGGCCTTCTGGATGGCGTTGAGGAGCAGGTCCTCCAAAAACACCACGTGGCCCTTGCGGGTAGACAGGCTCTGGCCCTCGTAGCTGATCATGCCGAAGGCCACGTGCACCAGGTCCTTGGCCCATTCGTAGCCCATCTTTTCCACCACCTTGAACCACTGGCGGAAGTGCAGATCCTGCTGGTAGGCCACGATGTAGAGGCACTTGTAAAAGTCATACTCGTCCTTGCGCCACAGGGCCGCGGCGATGTCGCGCGTGGCGTAGAGAGTCGCGCCGTCCTTTTTGAGAATCAGGCAGGGCGGCATGCCGGTTTTTTCCTCGTCCAAATCCACGATGGAGGCTCCGTCGCTGATGGTAAGCAGGTTTTTGGCCTTGAGCTCATCGATGACGCGGCCCATCTTGTCGTTGAAGAAGGCTTCGCCGTTGTAGCTGTCGAAGGTCACGCCCAGGAGGTCGTACACCCGCTGCGTATCCTTGAGCGTAAGCTCCTTGAACCAGTTGAACAGTTCCAGCGCTTCCTTGTCGCCGTCCTCGATGGCCTTGAACCAGCGGCGGCCCTCGTCCTCCAGCGCGGGGTTATGCTCGGCTTCCTCATGGAAGCGCACATACAGGCGGGTGAGCGCTTCCACGCCTTCACGCTCCACCTCCTCCCGGTTGCCCCAGAGCTTGTAGGCGCAGATCAGCTTGCCGAACTGTGTGCCCCAGTCGCCCAGATAGTTGATGGCGACCGTTTTGTAGCCCAGAAAGTCGAAGATGCGGCGAAGGCTCTGACCGATCATGGTGGTGCTCAGATGCCCGATGTGAAAGCGCTTGGCGATGTTGATGGAGCTGAAGTCCAGGCAAATGGTCTTTCCCTTGCCCTCCTCGCCCGCACCCCAGCGGCCGCCGGAGGCGAGCACGCTTTCCAGCGTCCGCCGAGCGAAATTCTCCCGGTTCAGGAAAAAGTTGAGGTAGCCGCCCATCTGCTTTGCCTGGCACAGATCACCCGCGTCAATGGCCCCGGCCAGTTTGGCGGCAATCTGCGGCGGTCCCATGCGGAGTGCCCTGCTGAGCTTGAAGCAGGGGAAGGCGTAATCGCCCATCTCCTTTTCGGGCGGAATCTCCAGAAAGCCCGCGATCTCCCCCGCGGAGGGAAGGTTCTCCACCTGCGGGAAGCTCGACGTGATGGCCTGTGCGATCAGCTCCGAAAGACTTTGCTTGGTATCCATGCGTTCGTATTCCTTTCTGATCAGTCGCGGGTGAGGATGGTGCCCATCGGATCGCCGGCAAGGACCTTGAGCACGTTGTCCGGCGGCTCCAGCCCAAAGACGCGCACCACGGGCACGGCATTTTCCCGCAGCATGATGAAGGCCGCGGCATCCATCACGCGCAGGTCGCGCTCGGCGGCCTCGGCGTAGGTGATGCGGGGAATGAGCGTGGCAGAGGGGTCCACGTGCGGGTCGGCGGTGTAGACACCGTCGATGTTCTTGGCCATCAAAATGGCGTCGCACTCCAGCTCGATGGCGCGCAGCACCACAGCGCTGTCGGTGGAGAAGCAGGGATTGCCCAGCCCGCAGGCCAAAAACAGGATGCGACCCGCCCGCAGGTGCTCGATGGCGGCTACGGTGTTGTAGCTCTCGGCAAAGCGGGGAATGTCCACCCCGCTCATCACCACGGCGCGCGCCCCCAGATGGTCCAGCGTATCGCGCATGTAGAGGCAGTTTTGCAGCGTGGCCAACATGCCCATCTGGTCTGCTGCCACGGTGCCCATGCGCATGGCTGCGCCGCGGCGGCCGCGCCAGACGTTGCCCCCGCCGATCACCACCGCCAGTTCCACGCCGGTGTGCTGGATGTCGATGAGCATGCGGGCAACCTGTTCAAACTTTTCATGACAGAACAGCTTGCCGTCCAGCCCCAGAGCCTCGCCGCTGAGCTTTAAGATCACGCGCCTGTAGGGAGATGCCATGATACCATCCTTTCATCAAAAAAGGCACGCAGGCAAAGCCCGCGTGCCACAAGGTCGATGCCTGTCCGTTCAGCGCGTACAGGTCACTTTTTGGCGGCCATTTGCGCGGCAATCTCCTCGGCAAAGTTGTCCTTGCGCTTTTCGATACCCTCGCCGCGCTCGAAGCGCTCGAAGCTGACCACATTCAGCTCCGCGCCGATCTCCTTGGCGACCTCGCCCATCAGCTTGGCGATGGACTTGTCCGGATCCTTGACGAAGGGCTGCTCCAGGAGGCAAACCTCCTTATAGTACTTCTCAATGCGGCCCTCGACCATCTTGTCCACGATCTTCTCGGGCTTGCCCTCGTTGAGCGCCTGGGCGCGCAGGATCTCGCGCTCCTTGTTGAGCGCCTCGGTGGGAACCTCTTCCTTACGCACATAGCTGGGCTTGGCAGCGGCGATCTGCAGCGCGACGTCATGATAGAAGGTGCGGAAGGCGTCGGCGCCAAAGGTAGCGGGATTGTTGTTTTCCACCAGCAGCAGCACGCCGATCTTGCCGCCCATGTGGATATAAGTCTCCACCACGCCGCAGTTGGTCTGATAGCGGGCGAAGCGGCGGATGGAAATCTTCTCGCCGATGGAGACGGTCGCGTCGCTCACCAGGTCGGTGATGGTCTTGCTTTCGTCGTCCACAAACTTCTGGTTCATCAGCTCGTCCACGTCGGTAGGGTTGGAAAGCGCTATATGCTTGGCGATGTTCTTGCAGAAGTTCTTGAAGTTGTCGGTATTGGCCACGAAGTCGGTTTCGCAGTTGACTTCGACGATGGCACCCACGGTCTTATCCTCGGTCACGTAATCGATGACAGCGCCCTCGGCAGCGATGCGGCCGGCCTTCTTGGCGGCGGCGGCGAGGCCCTTCTCGCGCAGCCACTCGATGGCCTTTTCCATTTCGCCCTCAGCCTCAACCAAAGCCTTTTTGCAGTCCATCATGCCGGCCTGCGTCATTTCGCGCAGTTCCTTGACCATTTGCGAAGTGATATTCGCCATTACAAACCTCTCCTTGCTTGCGATATCATGAATCGGAAAGGGAGGGCCTGCGCCCTCCCGCACAGGCTTACGCTTCGACCTTGGCGGCTTCCTCTTCGGGAGCGGCCTCGCCCTGGGCGTCCTGCTCGCCCTGACGGCCTTCGAGCACGGCGTCGGCCAGCTTGCCGGCAATCAGCTTCACGGCGCGGATGGCGTCGTCGTTGCCGGGAATGACGTAATCGATCTCGTCGGGATCGCAGTTGGTGTCCACGATGGCCACGATCGGGATGCCCAGCGCACGGGCCTCGCTCACGGCGATATGCTCCTTGCGGGGATCGACCACGAACAGCGCGCCGGGGAGCTTCTTCATCTCGCGGATGCCGCCCAGATTCGCTTCGAGCTTTTCGCGCTCATGCTGCAGGCGGATGACTTCCTTCTTGGGCAGCACATCGAACTGGCCCTGCTGCTCCATGCGGTCGATCTGGTTGAGACGGTCCACGCGGGTGCGGATGGTGCGGAAGTTGGTCAGCATGCCGCCCAGCCAGCGGTTGTTGACATAGAACATGTTGCAGCGCTGCGCCTCGGCGGCGATGGATTCCTGGGCCTGCTTCTTGGTGCCCACGAACAGAATGCTCTTGCCGGACATGGCCAGGTCGCGCACGAAGTTGTAGGCTTCGTCGGCCTTGCGCACGGTCTTTTGCAGGTCGATGATGTAGATGCCGTTGCGCTCAGTGAAGATGTACTGAGCCATCTTGGGGTTCCAGCGGCGGGTCTGGTGACCGAAGTGCACGCCCGCTTCCAGGAGCTGCTTCATGGAGATAACTGCCATTTGGGTTTACCCTCCTTGTTTTTTCCACCCCTTGCATTGGCCCGATGCGGCCACCGCGCACGCGCGCAGCACAATCGCATGGTCTGCAAAGGTGCGTAATCGGTGGAAGTATATCACATCCCTGCCTGTTTGGCAAGGGTTCCGGGCCCGTTTTTTGCGCTCCCTGAGGGGCTTTTTTTGATATTTTGCAGGATTTCGCGCCAGCGGGCCGTGGCGCCGGCGCTGGGGCGGCCCTTCCGGCAGAAGGTAAGCGCCGATAGCTTTGGCGCCACGCGCTCCACGACCATTTCTCCGCTCACGGTCTTGGCGCTGAGCGCCTTCAGCGCGGCCTGAAACCGCTCGTCGCTGCGCGCCCGCGCATAGAAGGAGAGCACGTACACATAGTAAAACAGACCATAGCCCCGCATGGGATACTCCACCTGCATGAAACGCGAGCCGATGCCGTAGTGGCATGGGCCGATGGGGCGGCGGATGACCCAGTGCGCCAGAAGGAACGCCACCGCACGATCCAGCCGAAGGTCATCCTCAAAGCCAGGAATCTGCCGGAACAGATCAAGAACAACCAAAGTGGTGTATGGCGTGGAATACTGTGTCTCCTCGCCATGGCCAAAGCTGTATTTTTCACAGCGCCGGCCTCCATCGGGCCGCTGGGTGTCCAGAAAATAGGCAAGCGTGCGCTTTACCCGCGCATCATTCCCATACCCCATGCGGCAAAGCACATTGGCCGCCAGCGCGGTATGGCAGGGATACAGCCCGCCCGAGGGCGCGGTTTTGATCCGTCCGTCATCACGCCAGGCGTCAAATATCAGCTGTGCCACGGCTTCAAGCGCCTCGTGCTGCGGTGTCACGCCCAGCTCCATCAGGTACAGCGCACTTTCCAGCGTGGTAAACGGCGCCCCCTTGAGCAGCTTTCGGTCCGGCGTGGTCCACCAGTCCGCACCCTGGTCGTGACGGTGGGAGAGAATGACCGCCACGTCTGCGGCGGTGCTTTGCGCAATTGTCATGGTTTGTCCGTTCCTTTCGCAGTCATGTTTCGGGCGCTGGCTGCGCATGCTACTTCCGGACGGCGCGCGGCTTGCCGGCGCCTGTCCAAAAGAGGGAAGGAGGAATCCGCCTTGCAGAAGCGACCCCCAAAGCCTCGCCCCGATGCCAAGCGCCTGTGCGATCTGGCGCATATGGCCGACGAGCCACAGAGCACCGACGTGCTGGGCAGCTACACCGGTACTGCGCAGGACGGCGAACATCCCGTGCAGGACGCCGACGACCTGTAGGCACAAAAGGCCCGCTGCGCTCAAAAAACGCGGCGGGCCTTGAAGGGTTTTACAGGGAATTGATCAGCTCGTAGGTTTCGCGGTCAAAGTGCTTCTTCATCATCAATGCGTCGGCAAAGGGCATGTTGAACACGCGTCCATGGCGGATGCCGATGGCCTGGTTGGTGATGCCGCGGTTGAGCAGCTGCACCGCCAGGTGGCCCGCCTCAAAGGCGAAAGCGCTGTCCTGCGCGGTGGGCTGCGCGCCGCGCTGAGTGTAGCCGATGACGGTAGCGCGGGCTTCGATGCCGCCGCACTTGCGCTTGAGGATGCTGGCGAGACGCTCGGCGTTGATGGGCTCGCCGGGGTAGACGACCTTGCCGTTGTCGTTTAAGAACTTGCGCCAGTCAAATTCCTTCATCTTGTGCCAGCAGTGCTCGCCGATGACAAGGGTGGCGCGGGTGTTGCCCTTGGCGATCAGCCCGTTGAGGCGTGCGGCAAGAACGTCCACGTCCCAGTCCATTTCGGGCACGACCACCATTTCCGCACCGGTGGCCATAGCCGTCTTCATGGCGATGTCACCTGAGTTGCGGCCCATGACCTGCACCACGGCGGGGCGGTCGTGGCTGCGGCTGGTGGCTCGAATGGAGCGCACGGCCTCCACACATACATTGACGGCGGTATCATAGCCCAGCGTGGCCTCGGTATAGCCCAGGTCGTTGTCGATGGTGCCGGGGATACCCACGCAGGGAATGCCCAGCTCGCACAGGTGCATGGCGCCGTTGAAGCTGCCGTCGCCGCCGATGACCACCAGCGCATCGATGCCCAGCTTGCGCAGATTGTCGGCGCACTGGCGCTGCACTTCAGGTTTTTTGAATTCATCGCAGCGTGCGGTACGCAAAAAAGTACCGCGCTGGTCCGCAATATCCAAGACTGTTTCCAGGTCCAGGGCGGCAATGTCGTCCTCGGGATTTTCACTGAGGCCCAACAGGCCATTATAGCCGCGCTTGATGCCCATAAGCTGAATATCGTGCGCGGCTGCGCAGCGGGCCACGCTGACTACAGCCGCATTCATGCCGGGGCTGTCGCCGCCGCTGGTCAGAATGCCGATCTTTCGGATCAAACCAATCACTCCTTGATTTCGCTCGGGCAGGTGGAAACCCCGCCAAGCAGTAGTATAGCACAGCTTTTGCCTGGCGCAAGGGGGCAAAAGGGGCTGTAAGGGATTACATTTCGGAATTTCCCACCCGTGTGCGGCGCTCCTCGGTGCCCACGTGCTTGAGGTAGGCCGTGGGGCTCATGCCGACGATATGCTTGAACTGCTTGCTGAAGTGGTAGGGGTCGGGCATGCCGATCTCCACGCCCGTCTGGCGAACGCTCATGCCGTCGCGCAGAAGCGTCTTGGCGCGCTCCATCTTGAGAAATTGCAGGTAACCCAGCGGGGGGATGCCCAGCTCCGAGGTGAAGCGCTTGCGGAAGGTTTCCACCGGCATGCGGCTGATGGCCGCCATATCCGCCAGGCTGAACGCATCGCGGTAGCGGCAGGCGCGCAGCGCGTCCACCACGCGGGCAATTTCGTGGCTGAGGGTGGCGCTGGTGGCCACGCTCTGCCCGGAATGGGCCGCGATCAGGCCCCAAAGCAACTGTCCCAGCTGATAGCTGGCTTCGCCTGTACCGGTGTGACGCACCAGCACCTGCACGATCTGCCGGATGAGCACCACCATGCTGGGCAGCATGCCCTGCTTGGCGGGCACGCGGTTGAGGGCGTTCATCTGACGCATGAAGTCTTCCGTCAGCATGCCCTCCACCGTCAGCCATAGCAGGCGGGAGTCCTTGGCCTGGCTGATCATGCAGCCTTCCGTATGCGGGGGGATCACCACGCATTCGCCCTTTTTGAGAGGCACCTTCATTTGACGGTGCTCAAAAATCAGTCCTCCATCATCCACCACCAGCCAAAGCGGCGCGTCGCAGGTGGAAAGCCGGTAATTCTGCTGAAGCAAAATGGCGCTGCCGGCAGTCTTGATCCATATGCCGCTGCGCTCCACAAGCGGCGCGGGCACATGCGTGCCCTGCACAAAGATCCCCGGATCGGCGCTCTCTCCCATGGGAGCCTGAGGAACGAAGGTAACGTATGGCATGGCTCATTCTTCTCCCAATGATATAAAGTAGACGTCAGCGTCCACGCATATTGTAAGGATTCCCCTGGCGGCTGTCAAGAGATGTTTGCTGTTTTTTGCCGGACAGATTGCCATTTTGTCCATTGAAAAAGCGCTTCCAAAGGCGGAAACGCTTGATTGAGAAACGGGTGCGGCAATATATCCGGCTTTGTAAAAACAGGCGTATTTCATCCCCCGTGAAAGCCTACCTGCTTTTGAGCGTGATCAGATGGATCTGGGGTGGCGCGAACAGACGAACCGGCGCCCCCGAGGTTCCCACGCCATTGGAGACCAGAACCGCGGCGCGGCTTTCTTCCAGCCATCCGCTCATGTAGCGGGTCCCCACTTCCGGCAGCAACGCCTTGAACGGCGTATGCCCCAGCAGATTGATCTGTCCGCCGTGCGTGTGACCAAACAAAGCCAGGTCAAACCAGTGATTGTCGCCGTCGCTGCTTTTGGCGTCAAGCACGTCGGGCATCAGGTCCGGCGTGTGGCCGGCAAAAATGACGAAATCTTCGCTGCTGACCTGCGAGGCCACGCCCGCCACATCCGGAGAACCGTTGTAGTAATCGTCTACCCCCGCTACGTAAATATAGGTCTGGCCCAGCTTCATTCGGGATACCGTGTTGACCAGGGGCAGGCATCCGTAGTTTTTCATCTCGGCCATCAAAAGGCCAAGGTTGCTTTCGGGCTGGGTGCGGTCATGGTTTCCAAGCACGCCGAACACGCCCAGCCGGGCATGTAGCGCGGGCGCCGTGCGAAAAAAGTCAATGGCCGAATCGCTGTCGGTGGCGTAATCGCCGCCCAGAATGATGATATCCGCGTTCAGGCCGTTGATCGTGCCGATGAGCTCGTTGACCCGGCTCTGCGAAAACCATGCGCACTGATGAATATCGGAAGCGAAGACGATTTTCAGGTTTTTCAGGTTGGCCGGCAAGTCGGTTACATACAGGGTGTGTTCCTCGACGGTAAGCGTCGCCGCTTCCCAAAACGGATATGCCAACAGCATAAGCGCCGCCAGACACCACAGAATTTTCTTGAACGGAAGGCGTCTGCGCTGAGGCCGGCGGTATTTATAATGATATTTGGCCATTCAGCGCCCTCCCTTTCCTCAGCGCGCATTTGACACATTTCGTCATTCATTGTACACTGACCCCATCCACTTGACAAGGGGGATGGCTGAAATGGATCAAGTTACCAGGTTTCGCACCATTGGTCCCACCACCTATCTTTGCCCCATTCCGGCGGTGATGCTGGGCTGCGCGAACCCGGAGGATGGCGCGCCCAACCTGATCACCGTAGCCTGGACGGGCGTGGTGTGCTCCAAGCCGCCCATGCTCTCCGTCAGCATACGCAAAAGCCGGCTGAGTCATGACATGATTGCCCGCACGGGGGAGTTTACGCTCAACCTGACCAGCCGCGCCCTGTGCCGGGCGATGGACTTTTGCGGAGTAAAAAGCGGGCGTGAGGTGGACAAATTCGCCCACCTGGGCCTTATTCCCATGGCTGCGCCGGGCCTCAAGGCCGCGCCCGCCGTGGCGGAGGCGCCCGCGTTTTTGAGCTGCCGGGTCCATTCCATCCAGGAGCTGGGCAGCCATGACCTGTTTCTGGCTGACATCGTGGAGGTGAGCGTGCAGGACCGCTTCTTCCTGCCCGACGGATCCATTGACGAGGCTGCCATGGAGTTGGTGGGCTATGCCCACGGCAAATACTTCGTTCTGGGGGAGGCGCTGGGCTTTTTCGGCTATTCGGTGGCTTCGCCGGAGGCGCTGGAGCGCCGCGGATTCTGAGGGGGTGAAAGAGCGATGTCGCTTCGTGTGCTTTTGGCGGACGCCGATGGTACGCTGTTTGACTTTCACCGGGGTGAAGCGGTCGCTATCGGGGAAACCTTCCGGCGTTTCGGCATTCCCGACACGCCCGGCAACCTGGAAATCTATTCGCGCGTCAACCATGCCCAGTGGCTCAGGCTGGAGCGGGGAGAAACCACGCAGGAACGCCTGCGTGTGGACCGGTTTACGGATTTCCTGTGCGAAACCGGCCTTGAGGGAGACGCGCAGGCCCTGTGCGATTGCTACGTGGAGCTGCTGGGCCGGCAGCGTTATATCCTGTCCGGCGCGGAGGAATTCTGCCGCGAAGTGAGCGCCCGCATTCCCATTTATCTCGTTACCAACGGCATTTCGCAGATCCAGCGCAGCCGCTTTGGCGACTGTGCGATCACCCCCTATCTCTCCGGTATGGTGATCAGCGAAGAGGTGGGGCATGCCAAGCCGCACCCGGCCATGCTGTACCAGGCGCTGGAGATGGCGGGCTGCGCCCCGCAGGAAGCGATCGTGATGGGCGACAGCGTGACCGCCGACATCGCCGCGGCCAACGCCGCGGGGGTTGAAAGCATTTTGTTCACCGAGGGAAAGGAGCCGCCCGAGGGGCACGGTGCCACCTATGTGGCACGCACCTATCGGGAGGCGCTGGGTATCCTGCTGGCCAAGGCGGAATAGCCGCGTTTTGGCCGCTGGAGCCGGGAGGGATTCTGGATGCGGATTTTGCTGGCGGAGGATGAAAAGTCCCTGGCGCGGGCGCTTGTGACCCTGCTGAAGAAGCATCACTATGAGGCCGACGCCGTCTATGATGGAGCCGAGGCGCTGGCCTACCTGCAGACGGGCAACTACGACGCGGCCATTCTGGACATCATGATGCCAGGGATGGACGGCATTGAAGTGCTTTGCCGGGCGAGGGAGAGCGGCGTGTCTCTGCCGATTCTCATGCTCACCGCAAAATCCGATGTGCGCGACAAAGTGACCGGCCTGGACAGCGGGGCCAACGACTACATGACCAAGCCCTTCAGCGCGCAGGAGCTTTTGGCCCGCATCCGCGCCATGACGCGCGTTTCCCGCGGAATGGATACCAACCGGCTGACGATGGGCAACGTGATGCTGGATCTGACTACCTATGAACTTTCCTCGCCCACGGGCAGCTTCCGGCTGACCGGCAAGGAATTTCAGATGATGGAGATGCTCCTCTCCAACCAGCGCCGGCTGATCCCCACCGAGCGGTTTCTGGAAAAGATCTGGGGCTATGATACCGACGCGGAGGTGCATGTGGTCTGGGTGTATATTTCCTATCTGCGCAAGAAGCTGGCGTCGCTGGGGGCCACGGTGCAGATTCGCGTTGCCCGCAACGCCGGCTATTCGCTGGAGGAGATTCCATGATTCGAAAGCTCCGCATCAAATTTATTCTGGTCAGCATGTTTTCCATGCTGCTGGTGCTCTCGGTGATCCTGGGCATTGTCAACGTGCTCAACTACGACGAAATCGTCCATGACGCCGACAGCGTGCTCGCATTGCTCAATGCCCATGCGGGCGAGCTGCCCGTGCCGGTGCAGGCCATTGACTGGCGAAGCGCCGGCGACCGCTACAAGTCCCCCGAACTGCCCTATGAAATCCGCTTCTTTTCGGCCGTGCTGGACGACGCGGGAAATGTGCAGGTCATCTATAACGACCAGATTTTTGCTGTCGATGAGGCCGCCGTCGCCGAGTACGCGGCGGACGCCTATGCCGATGGCTGCGCCTCCGGCTTTGTTAAGGATTACCGCTTTGCCCGCTATGCTGTGGACCAGGGCACGCTGATTACCTTTCTGGACTGCGGACGCATGCTGGCGGGCTTCCGCAGCGTGCTGGTGTACAGCGTGGGCATCGCCGCGGCGGGCATGGCGGCCGTATTCGTGCTGGTATGGTTCCTTTCCGGCCGCATGATCCGCCCTATCGCCGAAAGCTACCGCAAGCAGCGGCGCTTTATTACGGATGCAGGCCATGAGATCAAAACGCCCATCACCATCATTGACGCCGATCTGGAGATCCTGCGCATGGAGACAGGCGACAATGAATGGGTCCAGGATATCCGGACGCAGACCGCCCGCCTGGCTGCGCTCACCAACGATCTGATCTGCCTGTCCAAGATGGAGGAGGAAGAGGTTCAGGCAAAGCGGATCGAGTTTCCCCTGTCGGATGCGGTTCGCGAGACGGCAGAATCCTTTCAGACGCTGGCCAAAATGCGCGGGCACACGCTGTTAATCCATGTTGAGCCCATGCTGTCGTATGTGGGGGACGAAAAAGCCCTGTGCCAGCTGGTGGAGATTCTCATAGACAACGCGCTCAAGTATTCCTGCGAGGGCGGCACCGTGCACCTGACGCTGGAACGGCAGGGCAGATTCATCCGTATGGCGGTGGAAAACGGCGTGGAAAATATGGACAAAGACGTGGTGGACAACATGTTTGACCGCTTTTACCGCGCAGACCGTGCGCGTGCGTCAGACGGCGGCGGACATGGGATCGGACTGTCCATCGCACAGGCGGTTGTCAGCGCGCACCGGGGAAAGATCTCTGCCGCCGTCAATGCCGGCCGGCTGACGATGACCGTGCTCTTGCCTGCGGATTGATTTGCTGCAAAAAAGCAGCGCCCGCTCCCGGACCATGCCGGGAACGGGCGCTTTTTCTGCTTCACGCGCGGATTTCCTGACGCATGAAGGCGATGTAGGATACGGTGAAAGCGGCCATGGTCAGCGCCAGCATGACCGTCAGATGCGGCCATACCAGCAGCAGGCTCTGGTCGAAGGACAGATAGCTGGCAATCGCACCCGATACCGAGGCCTGCGTGGTGATGCCGATGGTGCGCACGTTGGGGTTGAGCAAGGTGGAAGCTGCTTCACAGTACAGGTAGTAGGGTGAGGTACGCTCCAGGGAAAGCTGCAGCTCATAGTTGCTGTACATGTTATAGTAGCCCTGAATGCCGTCCAGCGGATAGGCGATGTTGGCGATGATGCTCACCACCATGCTGGCAAACAGCGTCAGGTAAATCCACACGGCGATCACGATCAGCGCCGAGGTGGCGGCGTGCTTGCACAGCGTGGAGCACAGGATGGACACGCCCAGCCACAGCGCCGTATACACGGCCGTAAGCACCAGGTAGGAGAAGATGCGCAGAAGCTCCTCCCCCACCGGCGGGATGCCCAGAATGGCCAGCCCCAGCCCGCCTACCATGATGCCCACGAAGAAGATCATGATGAACACCACGGTGGTGCCGGCCAGGAACTTGGCGTTGATGACCGCATCGCGGTGAATGGGCTGGGATACCAGGCGGTTGAGCGTGCCCTGCGTGCGTTCGCGGTTGATGGCGTCAAAGCCCATCGCCAGTCCGGCGAGTGGGGCCAGATAGGCCAGGAAAGAGGCGAACGACGGAATGGAGCTGCCGCTGGCGGTGTAGAGGGCCAGGAACAGGTATTCGCTGCTGGAGAACGTCGCATCGGAGATGCTGCTGAGCGCGCCGTAGAGGCTGGCCAGGCTGGTGAGAATCAGCAGCGCGAACACCAGCTTGAAACGCGCGCTGTGAAAATGGTCGGCCAACTCCTTATGATATAGCGTTGAGAAGCCGCCCGACTCACGCCTTGGCTTCGCTCCGGAGATGGCGGAAGATGCTGCCGCCGCGGCTGCCTTCATGCTGCTCACCTGCCTTTACAAAGTATCTCGAATAGATTTCGTCCAGGTCGCTGCCGCACTGCCTGAGGTACGTAAGGTGGAACTTCTGTGTCAGCAACGCCTGGGCCACCGCGTCGGATACGTCCGTGGCGGACTGGACCAGGAAGGTTTCCCCGTTTTCTTCCACGGAGGAGACGCCCGGCACGCCCTTGAGCGCCTCGGCCAGCGCGTTGCCGCCCGGCTCCGCGCCTACCTCAAGGCGGAAGCCGCTCTCCTGCTCCAGCTGCTTGCCCAGCTCGCCGATTTCGCCGCAGGCCACCAGCTTTCCCTTGACAAAGATGCCTACGCGGTCGCAGATCTGCTGAATCTGGTGCAGCTGGTGCGAGGAAATCAAAATGGTTTTTCCATCCTTGTCCGCCAGCTCACGGATCAGGGCCATCAACTCATGCATGCCTTCCGGATCGATGCCGTTGGTGGGCTCGTCCATGATGAGCACATCGGGGTCCTTGATGAGGATGTCCGCGATACCCAGGCGCTGCTTCATGCCCTTTGAATAGGTGCCCGCCCGGCGGTCCACGGCCTCGGTCATGCCCACGCGGGCGACCAGCTCGTCGATGCGCGCCTCCAGATAGTCGCCGGAGAGGCCGTTCATCGCGCCGGTCATGCGCAGGTTCTGCCGGCCCGTCATATCGGGATAAAAGCCCATATTATCCGGCAGATAGCCCACGAAGCGCTTGACCTGTATGGGGTTTCGGGTGCAGTCCACGCCGGAGATGGAGGCGCTTCCGGCGGTGGGCTCGGTCAGGCCCAGCAGCATCAGCGTGGTGGTGGTCTTGCCTGCACCGTTGGGTCCCAGCAGGCCGAACACCTCGCCCTGCCGCACGGTCAGGTTCAGGTCGTCCACCGCGGTCAGTGCCCCGTAGCGCTTGGTCAGCGCTTTGGTTTCAATGATCGTGCCAGCCATGCTCAGCGCCTCCCGTATTTCCGCATGACCAGGATAATCACCACTGCCAGCACCACGATGATGCCGATGCCCGTCAGGCCCCACTTGGTTTCGGTCTTGACGGTGATGCGGAACTCGGCGCTGTCGCTGGCATCGCTGCTGCTGGCGGTGAGGGTGGTCACGTAGTCGCCGGACATGGCCTCCTCGCCGGGGGTGATGTAAGCGGTGGTTTCCACCGTGGCGCCCGGCTCAATCACGTCGATGGTTTCCGTGGAGAAGCGCACATTCCAGCCGCTGGGCGCGCTGGAGGTGAGGTTGACGTTGGTCAGGTCGCTGTTGCCGGTGTTGGTCAGGCTCAGCTGCACGGCGCTTTCCTGATTGGCGTAGGCGTCCAGACTCAGCCGTCCGCTGGGAGTCGAAAGGGACATCGCATAGGAACCGGTGATGGTGACCGACAGGTCGATGGTCATGGTTTCATTGACCGAGGTGGCGGTGCAGGGAATCTCATAGGTGCCCGCCTCGATGTTTTCGGGCGGCGTTACGGAGATGTCCACCGCCTGCGTGGTGCGCGCCTCCACGTCCAGCGCGGCTACCTTGGTGGTCTCGCCCGACGGCAGGAAGCTCACCTGCCAGCCCGTGGGGGCGTTGGCCGTAAAGGAGTAGGTCTGGCTGGAAAGCGTGTTGTTGATCAAAGTGGCGCTGAAGGTGAAGGCCGTGTCCGCGTCGCCCTCCTGAGAAGGATATTCCGCCGTGAAGCTGCTCTCGCCGATTTCTTCGGCGCTCACGGTCAGGGCAAGGTCCATCGTGTCCGCGATGTTCTGGCCCTGCGCCTTCAGCCGGATGGTGTAATCCCCGTCGGCGGCATCCAGCGGCACATCCACCGCGAAGGTCACGGAGTCATCGGTCTGCTCATTTTTCACATGGACCACGCTCACCTGGTTGCTGCTCGCGCTGAAGGAGCCCTCCCAGCCCTCCGGGATTTCCTCCACCGATAGGGTAAGGTCCTGCGAAGCGCCGCTGTAGTTGTCCAGGCTCAGGGCAAAGGTCAGGCTGTCGCCCGCCTTTACGGTCATGGCGGGATACTGTGTGCTCAGCTCGATGTAGGGGTCCGCGGTTTTGGTATCGACCGCTTCTGCCGCGGCGCAGGATACCAACAGCAACAGGGCCACCGTCAGGGCGGCCAGACGGGTGAATGTGCGAATGCTTCTGTCCATCATTTCAATCACTCCTGATTGTATTTCGCTGTTTGAGCGTATCCAAACGATACGTCACCAAGCTATGACAGACTTAAAAACCCCCTTGAACGAACTGTGAACAATATCGGACTTTTGTGCGAAAAGAGCGCAAAGGAAAGGGGGTCTGTGGTGAAGGGGAAGCGTCCGCCCTGTGTACTGCCGGCACCGAAGAGACCAACGTGGGCCGCAGGCGTAAGCAAAGATAAGGGCTGTGCGCATAAGCGTGCAGAACCCCGATGGTTGAGAGGGCGGTCAAGCAAGCCAGAAACACGGTCCGGCGTTCCAGGCTTCAGGCTGTGGACTCCGGGTATCCAGACGTCGCGGGAGGTTTTTGGGGGTCGCCGCATGAAGGACAGCGTCATGAAGTGGCCGAAAAACAAGAAAAACCCTCAAGCCTTTATGGCTCAAGGGTTTTCTGCTGGTGGAGCATAGGAGATTCGAACTCCTGACCCCAACACTGCCAGTTATGCGCTTATGGATTATCAAGAATCAGGGAGCACCAAAAAAGCCTTATTTTCAAAGGATTCCCCACAAGGATAGATCATCAGGAACCATGTAAAATCATTCTAATTACTGTCAAAACTACTGTCAAAAGTTAAATATAACTAACTATATATTAAACCCATATATTACACTGGTGTGGAAACTGCGGAAATATAGCGCAAACGCTTATTTATCAATGGGTTTCGGCATGCATTAAAGTGTGGAACGTATGCGGAAACATGCGGAATTTCCACAGCTCGCCTTTTTAGGGAAAAAGTCCGCAAAACTACGCGCCAAAGGCTTTTTGATGTGTTTTGGTGTAGTTTTGGCGCAAGGGAAAAGCCCCTGTTCGGAAGCAACGACGGACGAGGCTGTTTTTCTGCTTCAATTCTGCTTCAATTCTTCTTCTGATGGGCGATCACCAAAAAGCCCACCCCCTTTTCGGGAATGGGCAGTATTCGGCCTGCAAGGCACCTTAAAGGCCCTTTGTCTGGCTCTTGGGGCAAAAACTACAAGCACACCCCTTGCAAGGGCAGGAAGGGGCCTTCTGCGTGCGTTTTTGAGTTAGTTATAACCGGCTCCAAAAATGCGTGCGTTTGCGTTCATTCCTCCGCCGTGGTAGCGGTCGGCCTCTGCATCTGTCGAGGCCTCCATCGCTTTTTGAGCGCATTTGCGTTCATATTCTGCACGCACCGCTTTCCTCTCCGCGTCCCATTTCCCACGTCTCGCACGGGACAGCAGGGTGTTGGCGTTGATCCCGTACTTTTCGGCCAACTCCCTTGCGCTGATGTTCGCATGGATGTATTCGGTCTTGAGTTTCTCCCAGTCGGTTCCAAAAAACCCATGTCGGTTTTGTGGGGTAGCTTGTGGGTCATCAGGGAGCCGCAAAGGCTGTTCTTATTCCTCCGCCGTGGTACGATGCCGGGCAATCCACGCGGCGACCTGTTCAGTATCGGCCTTGCCCTGCGCGACCTCAAGGCCCAGCGTGACAAGCTCCGCCTGCGTGTAGGCCAGCTTTACCCCGTTGCGGCGGAGGATCAGCAGCATAGCGGCCATGCCTATGCGCTTGTTTCCGTCCACAAAGCCGTGATTCTGCGTCAGCCCACAACCGACAGCGGCGGCCTTGCGGATGGTCCCCTGATGGGCTTCTACCCCGCCGAAAGCCGCTTCTGCGCGGGCAAGGGCGCTTTCGATCAGTCCCAGGTCCCGCACGCCAGCAGAGCCGCCGGAACGGTCGATCAGCTTTTGATGCAGTAGCAGCACGTTTTCAACCGTGGGCAACCAGATCATTTTGCAAGCTCCTTCCACGCGGGCAGGTTTTCGGAGACGATGGCCTCCATGTCGGCTTCTATGGCCTTTTGCTCTTTCATCTTGAGGAAGGCCACAAAGTCAAGCACCTGCTGCTGGGCCTGCGGCTGCAAGTCCTTTGCCTCCTGCGTGATTCTTTCCACCAGCGTCATAAACGCGCCCCCTTTCTCTCCATACGATGCCGCGCGCGGCTGTTCTTATTCCTCCGCCGTCCCTGCCGGGGTAAGGACCTGCCGCCCTGCCCGGTCGTTCATGGCCTATATGATATGCTGCTGAAAAGTTATTGTTCCGTGCCCTTTTCCAAAATATCAAGGTAATCCTGAAAATAATACAGCTTATATCTTTCCTTGTGAGGCGTTACATCCAAAAGAATCCCCTGTTTGCAAAACACATCAACCAATGTGTTTGCCGTTGGCTGAGATATTTGGAGCCCCTCTGCCACAATTTTTCGGGTGATAATCGGCTGTTCAAAGAGATACTCCAATAAACGCTGCGCATGGTTAATATTTCCTTTGTATTCAAGCAGTTTTTTGCTGTATTTTTCTTTTAGGGAAAGAATAGCCTTTGCAGAATCAATCGCTTCATCTGCCACTGTCGATACGCCTTTGAGGAAAAACTTAATCCATCCTTCCCAATCACCCTCCAGCCGAACCGCCATAAGCCGTTGGTAATATTCATTTCGATTCTGCTTAAAGTAGTAACTCAAATACAGCAGGGGTTTCGCAAGAATTTTCTGTTGGCACAGCCAAAACGTAATGAGCAGCCGGCCAACCCGGCCATTGCCATCCAAAAACGGGTGTATTGTTTCAAATTGGGCATGAATCATCGCGATTTTAATCAATGCCGGAATGTAGGTTTGGTCATGAAAAAAACTTTCCAGTTCGCTCATGCAATTCAGCATTTCCTCCGCCGGGGGAGGAACAAAGGCCGCGTTGTTCAGCGAACACCCGGCTACTCCAATCCAGTTTTGCGTTTTGCGAAATTCTCCGGGGCTTTTGTCTGATCCTCGCACACCTTCAAGCAAAATGCCATGAATTTCTCGGATTAAACGCAGGCATAAGGGCAGATTATTCAGTCGGAGGATTCCGTAATTCATTGCCTTTACATAGTTTACAACATCTTCTGCACCACTTCGGGTTTCTGAAGTAATCTTGTCTGAAACATTGAGAACATCCACAAAGGAGGCTTGTGTACCCTCAATCTGTGAACTGAGAATGGCCTCTTTTTTTACATACATCGCTAAAAACAAATCTGGATTGGGAAGTACCTGGGTAATACCGTCCAGACGGCCTAAGCGACGGTCAGCGTCTGATAATAATGCCTGCATTTCATCGTCAATACATATTGGGGGATACGGGGGTAACTTTGCGGGAATAAAGGCGTTATATCCTGTTGCTGTCAGAATAATCTTGCCTGTCCGATTAGATTTAAGTATCATAGCAATACCTCAAATGCCGCTTTTCTAAATAAATTAAAGTGCCTTTTTTTTTCTTGCGAAAAATATCTTGATTCTAAATAAAATATCTTTGCTTAAAATTTCAAATTAAAGTTTTGAGTTAAAGATTCGTTCTTTTTTTTTATTTAACAGCAAAATAAGTGATCATAAGTCAAATTGTTTTAGAGATATGCGTCCAAAATGATTTTATTTTTGCTGCTCAAAAACGACGTTTTGGTGGATTCAAAATATCACCTTGCTATTTGTCTGACTCAAGACGCCGTTCGATTGCCTGCTTTACGTATCCTGCGAGGGATTCTCCTTTGCGTGCAGCTGCCTCCCGAACCGCTTTGCAAAATTCTTTTGGATAGCTGACAGGCAAACGTTCATACTTTTCTTTAATGTAGTTGTCGTTCGCTCTACGTTGGGCTTGAGATAACGCCACCTTCTTCACCTCCTGCTTAATTGATAGGATAACAGATTATATATTAGAGTCAATGTATATATTGGTGCTAATATTTCCCCTTTTACATATTTATATATTAGTACTAATATGCTATACTATAACCACGGTAAGGGAAGAAGCCCAAACCGCAAGGCCCGGCCAAGGCAGACGAAGGGCGCAAGCCCGACAAGAAGGCAAGGCAAGACGGGGAACGGATACGAAAGAGGCGCAAGAGCCGCCGAAGTAAGTAACGCCACCCCGCGCCGGGCACCAACAAAGAAAGGGGAATGAACCAATGAAGTACAACCTTCGGGCTATCATGTGCCGGGCATGGGAGATTCGCCGGGGCACGCGCCACACCTTCGTAACGGCCCTGAAACTGGCCTGGGCGGAGGCCAAGGGCGAGCGGGTCTACACCTTCAACCTTGAAAACGCGCGGGCCTGCATCACGGCCTATCTGGTCAAGCTGGGCAAGGCGCTCTCCGATATTCATCAGCAGCACAAGCACGACATCCTCCGGGCGGCCCTTCTGGCTCCTGTGGACGCTGCCGGGGTGGCCGTGCTGGACGGTAAGACGGTGGGGGTGTGCAAGTATGCCAGCAGGAACGCGTAAAAAAAGCCCCTCGCATGCGGCCAACACGCGAGGGACGAAAGCGGAAGTCAACATCCGTATTATACCACAGGTAACGCAGGAAAGCAACCGGGATTACCACCTTGCGCGGATCGTCGAAATGCTGGGGAACATCAAGAGCGAAAGGACCATGACGCATATATACTGGTTCGTACAGCGAGTAATGGTTCGGGAGTGAAAGAAGGGACGGGCACAACGCCCGCCCCTCTTTTATTGCTTGCTTAACCGCCAGAAAGCCAGCGCTTCCGTGCTGCTGGTCCAATCGCTTTGCCATGCCTTGAGACCCTTGTGCATGTGCCAGTTTGTGCGGCGGTCCAGCCCTGCAAGCTCCCTCATGATGCGGTCGCGGCGGAGGGTGGAGAAAGCGGAGAGGCGCAACGACACCACAAGGGGCCGGGGTTTCCCGCACGCCTCCGCCGTTTCCTCCATGCTGCGCCCTTCCAGATCGTGCAGGGTAACGGCCTGCCGCTGCGCCTGCGGCAACATGCCCACGCGCTCGCGCACGGTTTCCTGTACGGCCTGCCGCTCCATGAGGATTTCGGCTCCGTCGCTTTTGTCCGGCAAGAGGTCCACCAGCGGCACGCCGTCCTCCCCTACCTCCGCGTCAAGGCTTACGGGCCGCACACGGGGCAAAATCTGCTGAAATTCCTGCCGGATGTAATAAACGGCCCACGTTGAGAAAGCGCCCTTTCCGGGGTTGTATGCGGCCTGCGCGCGCATGATGCCCAGCCGCCCGGCTTGCACCAGATCGTCAAAGCCTGCCGCCGCGTCGCATAAGGGAAGGTATTTTCGCGCCATCTTAAAAACAAGCCCGTCATGCTCCACAGGAAAGCCCCCTTTATCTGGGTTGCCACTTGCTCATGTTGTAGGATTGTAGCCCAAGCTGCTGTTGGGTGCTCACATACTCCACGAGGTTTTCTCCGTTCAGCCCCACTTCTACGTTGACCTGCGGGCTTGCGAACAGATCACGGGGGGCCGAAGCCCACACAGCGGAGGCAAGGGTCCCATAGTCGATGGACGCGCCGCCAGTCCTCCACACTTCGGCCTCCCTTGCCGTCAAAACGGCTTCACCCTTGTGCAACTCCGATATATAGCCGTCAAATGGTACATAGTCGAGGCCGTCAGCGTTTGAACCATCAATCAGGGTTTTCACTCTCTTGGGGGTGGAGAAAGAAAGGTCCTTTCCTGTGCCCGACATTACGCTGTTGATTTTGTCCACCCATGCGGCGGTTTCTTCATACAGCGCGGCCAATTCGGAGGTCACGCCCGTGGCGGTCGCGGCCACGTTTGCGCGGGCGGCTTCCTGCTGGTTGAAGGACGCTATCAGCGCGTCGAATTCATCTTCCATCGTCTGATACTCCGCATCCAGTCCCAGCCGGGTTTCGGTCAGCTCACCCACGATGGTTTCTTTGATGCCGTCTACTTCGCTTGCCGTTCCGGCGAGGTTTTGCAACTCCGTATCCGACATACTAACCAGTCCGGCCATGATTTCCGCGCTTTCGAGGGAGCCGTCCGCAAACTGGTCGATGATCGCTTCGGAAATGCCAAGCTCTGCAAAGCGCCCTTTCAAGGTGTCAAGGTTCGTTTCGTAGTCCTGCCAATATCCCAGCTGCGAGTTTACGGCGGCCATCAGGCTTTCGGATGATCGCGCGTTGACTTCGCCTATCTCGTCGAACACGCCCGCAACGCCGTCAAGGGTGCCCCTGATGGATTCCCGCACGCCTTCCTCATATGCCTGCATGGCTTCGAGGGCTTCTTCAATGGCCCCGCTTTGCAAAAATTCAAGTTGGCCCTGCACGGCGGCCTGTTCCTGTTCCAGCGCCCCCGCGTTTTGCTCCGCCGCCGATGCAGCCGCGCTTTGCGCGTCGGCGGTATCGTAGTAGGCCGCCTCGATTTCCTCCATGCGCGCGGCCCCTTCTTCATAGCTCGCGGTCTGCGCCTCCAAGGTTTCCCGGAGGGCGGCGGTTTCCGCGTTAAGGCTTGCGCTTTCCTGGGTCATTGATACCAGCGTTTGAAGGTCGTCTTGCCGCTGCCCGTTAAGGCCGGATTCAATCTCCCGGAGGTCGTATTGCCCTGCCATGAGCTGGTCAATGCTGATTTTCTCTTTCCCCGCCGCTTCGGCCAGATCGTTGTACAGGGTGAGGCGTTCTTCCTCGGCGGCCTGCCATTTCTTCCATGAGGCGGTATACTCCACCTGTGACGTTGCGACATCATAGCGAAGGTTGGCAAGCTCGGAGCGCTTCGCCTCTACGGCCTTTGTAAGCGCGTCATTTTCCGCGCTTTCGGCCCATGCCTCGGTCTGTTCCCGGATCGCGTCGGTGCTTGCCAGCAGTTCCCCCGTTTGAAGGTTGATAAGATCGGACAACTCCGGCACGGTTTCAACCAGCTTTTGCAAGGTGGCGTTCCAGATGTTTTGCTCGTCCGCCGTCAGGGTGGTCTTGCTTTGCAGCTTTTCCAGCTCGTCCACAAGTCCCAGCGCGGTAAATTCCTTGTTGTTGATTTCCTCTACGGATGCCTCATAGTCCTGTTCAATCTGGTCAAAGATTCCCGTGATGTCCACTTCCGGGGTAAGGGCTGCAAAAAGATCGTTGACGGCACCCACCGCCGAACTGATAACGGGGAGCAGGGCCTCGCCAATGTTCGCCTTGAGGGTATCAAGGTTCGTGGACAAAAGGCGCTGGGAGTTTGCCAGACTATCGGAGGTCCGGGCAAAGTCGCCCTGCGCGTCGCTTGTGGCCTGCATCAGGTAGTTATAGCGTAGCGTCACCTGCTCGGCCTGCGTCATGCTCTCATAGCTCTTGGTGATGCCCTGTGAAAGCGCGTAGGCTTCGAGGTTTGCCACGCTCATGTTGATGCCCAGCTGCTTGAGCGGCTCCGTCTCGCCGGAAATGCCGCTGCGGATTTTCTCGAAGGCCGTTTCAAAGTCCAGATTGTAGAAGCTCGCCATATCGGCGGCCAGCCCGGCAAGGTCCGTGCTCATGCTGGTGACTGCCTTGCCCGTCAGGCCGCTGGATTTCATCATGGCGCCCAGCGTGGACGTGTACTTTTTTGCCTGCAACTCGGTCAGGCCGAATTGCTTATTTGCCTTTTTGGCCCATGTTTCAATGGTTTTTGCGTCGTTTCCGAAGGTCACGTCAACGACGTTCTGCACTTCCTGCAAGTCGGAGGCGAGGCCTACGCTTTCGGTGGCAAAGTCCTTGAGGGCGGTTCCGATGTTCCCCACAGCATCCGCCAGCATGGAGCCTATGGAAAAATCAAAGATGTTCCCAAGGTCCAGCTTTTTGAGCCAGCTTTCCGTCTGGTTTACGGTTTTTTTCAGCGGCGCGTCATCCGCCGTAATTTCAAATACAACTTTCCCGTCGGCGGCCATTGTCTCACCTCATCTTCTCGGCCATGGCTATCAGGACGGCGGCCAGATTGTCCGCGCTCTGCTGCGGGGTTATGTCAGGCTTGAGCGCCACGGCGGCCTTGGCCCGCATCAGCGCCGCGCGCTGCTCTTTGTTGTACTTGGTGGGTGCGGGCACCGGGCACGTCCTGATGTGCGCGACCTTCATCATGCGCGTATCGTCCGGCAGGTTGTCCAGCAGAGCGACGAAAACCCACCAATGCAGCCTTTCTTTTGTCAGATCAATCCCGTAAGCCTGCCAAAAGGCGGCAATAATCCGGTCAGCATCGACCGAAAAGGAAATGGAGACGGGGCCGCTGCCTTTGAGCTTTTCTTGCCCCAAAACGGCCCGGAAAATGGCGTCAAGCAGCCCTTTCCTATCATCGGGAAGGGGTGCGCCTGTGAAGCAGCGGAGGGCCTTTTCCACGCGAATAAAGGGCAAATAGGCATTATCTGCAAGGATGGATTGACTACGAAGAACGTTTCGGAAGTCTGCGTCAATGGGATAGGTTTTCCCCTCAAAAGTTACCCGGTCAACGGGCTTTTCGTATAGCTTCATCGTTTTGCCCTCTGCGCGCGGATAACCTTTTTCGCCAGCCGGCCCCGCAAGTACCGGGAGCATATGGAGATCACGGGCGCGCCGTGCCCGCCGTAGAAGTCCAGCAGCCGCCCGGCCTGCTCCCCGCCGAAGATCGCGGCGGCAAAGTCCCGCGCCGCCTGTACGACCTGGGGCGCGCTGTCATCCTGTGCAAAGCGCACGGCGGCCAGCTTTGCCTTTGCTGTTTCCAGCACCCTTACAAAGGCCATGGGGTCAAAGTCCACGCGCAAGATCATGCTTTCCGTTCCCTCTGTCACCTTTACCGCGTCCCGTACCCGATTCGTTGTAATGCTGAACATATGTTCTCCCCCTTTTTTTATTCGTGCTGCGTCATACGCAACCAGTCGGACAGCTTCATCACGCACAGCCACGGCGAGCGGTTGCGCCTGTGCATCACCACGGGGACCGCGTGGCCGTTTGCGTCGTGCTCTGCCTGTTCCATGGCCGCGTATGCGTTGAAGCGCTCTGCGCGCTTGCACTCCACATGAAAATGCGTCCCGCCAAGGGTGAAGGAAATATCCGGGTTATCAACGCCCCCGGTATACCGCTGGTCGTTCCTTACTGCTACCCCCACGGCTTGCAGGATAGAGAGCAATTCACGCTCCCCGCCGTTGCCCTTGCGCTTGCTGTTCATCGTGATATACCTCCAAAAGCCTTGTATATTGCCCGTATTTTTCGCAGAAACGGGCGTATTCCTCCGCCTGCATGTTTTCCCACCCGCTGCCCTCCATGGCCTGCAAGCGGGCTTCCAGCGCCTTTTTGAGCCTTTCCCGCCAGACAGGGAGAGGGGAAAGGTCCTCACAGTGTATTGTTGCGGTCATGGGCTGCCTGTGAAAGATCACCTTCCCAATAAGCCGCGCTTCCCCGCGCCGTACCGCCTGCCCAATGGCCAGCGCGTCAAAGAGGGAGAAGGTGCAGCCGTCATCCTGCACCATGGTCCCCGCCTCCCGTTCCACAACATACGCCCGCGCCGCCTCGCGGTCGCTGCGCACGATGTCCAGCAGGGCGGAGGATTCCGGGGGCGCTTCCCCGCATATCTCCGCTTTCACCCCTCCGCCGGTTGCCCGGAAGCGGTAGCCCAGCCCTTCAAGGGCATGCATTGCCTGCCACACGGTCATATATCAACAACCACCTTTCGCGCCAAAAGGTCAGGATGAACGGCGATATAGCGCACAGGCCGCCCGCTGGGGAATTTCTGCACGCGCCGGATATAGCCGCCCTTTTCCAGCTCGTCAAGGGATGCCGTGTAAAGGCCGCTTGCGCGCTTAAACAGCTTCCTCCGGCTAAGTGCTTCCTTGACATCGCGCTCCCGCTGCGAGGACGCCCCATTCTTCAATAGCAGATTAAGCGCTTGCTTTGCCCCTGCTGTCATGGCTACCTGTGTACCAAACATGCAAAGCAGGTTCAGCACGAAGTACCGGGCAATTTCAACCGCGCACCGCATCGAATCCGCGTCGATACGCTCCCCGCCCTTCCATAGCTGGATATTTGCGGCTATACGCGCTGTTGTGCCCTTCATCTTCCGAAGATGCCCGGCATTTGCCGCCGCCTCCCACTCGCCGCCCACGTCGCCCCGTCCTATCAGTTCATCGTCCCACGCATCCAACACGGCCCACGCTTCCGGGGTCAGGGTCATTGTGCAGTCAGGGAGCTTGTACAGGGCTTCGAGCCTGTCATTGTAAGCCCCGCGCACCTTGTCGGGAATGGGTTCTTCTGCGCCCAGCTCGCCGCCCATGCAGAAATCCGCGAACAGAAAACGGGCGGCAAAGCCGTTTCCGATCAGTCGCGGGTCCTTCATGATATTTTCGCGGATAATGGGTTGTACAAGCGTAAGAATGGACATGGCGGGCTTGTCAACGACAATGGCTGCCCCTTTTCTATGGCATGTAAGAGGCTGCCGCGCATCATAGCCTTTCACAAATGGGCTGGTGTCGGGGCTGTCGAAGTACCGCCCGCCTGTAAGCATTTCAAAAAGGGTCCCTTCGTCGTCGATCACAGAAACGCCCTTGTTCTCAAGCATAAGCTGGGGCACGGCCTCCGCCGTTGTGTTTCCTTCGATGAAACGTGAAACGGGGTGGCGCATGGTCTGCTTAAAACGCTCGATTTCCTCCGCCTTGGCTTCGGCTTCTGCGCTCTGATTCTTTTTGACGGCCTTTGCGCGCTCCGATTCCAGAACCGCAAGCCTTGTCTGCTCGCGGGCTATTGTTATTTGGCTGCGCCTGTTTTCCTCCGCCTGCAAGGCGATCAGGCGGCCCGTCATGGCCTCCATAACGGGGCTTTTGGCTGCGCCGGGAGGGGCAATCCCTGCAAGGTAAAGCTGGGGGGCTTCGTTCCATCCCTGCTTGACTTGGATTGTCACGCGCCCGCATGCACAGGCGGAGGACGCGCCAAGAGCGCACAAGGCAGGCATGCCGAAGGGTATACGCATTTTACGCAGGCGGGTTACTGCATCCGCCATATCTCGCGGCACCTGGGGGAGCCATTCGGGGTCAAAGGTCGGGGGCACAGGCACAGAGCGAAGCGGCGGCCATTCCTCCGCTTCGAGTACCGCCTGCGCTTCCGGGGTATTCATCAGGGATTCGTATTCCTGTGCTTCCGCTTCGTAGTTCGTCATAGGTCCTCCGCTGCCATTTTCAAGAGTTGCGCCGGGGTGGCGCTTTCCAGCATAAGCAGAATATCTTCCGCATCTGCTGCCATCTTTGCCCCCTGCCAGAACGCCGCATCATTCCCGCCCAGCGCCTGCGCAATGCCCATGAGCGCCCGGCCTGCATGCTTGGCTCCGCATGCATCCGTCCAGCGCTGCCCCTTCCATGCCTGCACCCTTCGGCGCAAGTCTGCGGCGGTTGGCTTTTTGGGCTGATGGCAATCACCACGAACAGTCCGCAACGCCTGCCCAAGGGGCACCCCATACAGGGCCGCGTACAGGTCCGCCGCGTCGCCATGCTGGTGACAGCCGAAGCAGTACCACCGCCCATCCGGGAAGAAGCACAGCGAGGCGGTTTTCTCGCCATGAATCGGGCACCGCGCCCAATGCCTGCCGCCCTTCTGGTGAATGGGCAGGCCATAGGCCGCCGCCACGTCAAGAGCGGTCAAAGTCGTTCCCTTTCAGATATTCGTTGATAGCTCCCAAGGGAATAATGATTCTCCGGGGAGCCGGGCGCTTCGCGGGCAGTTTCCCGTCCTTGATAAGCCGGATCACCGTATTCTTGCTGATTCCCATCATTTTTGCCGCTTCGGAGATGTTGAAAGCAACCTTTTCCATGAAAACACGCCTCCATCTGATTTAAAGTGTCGATATCAACACTTATTATTATATAAGAATCATCAGGGAAAGGCAATACATGTGGAAAACTTTATTGACTTTCCGCATTGCAATGTGTTACTATGTGGCTGTCAAAGTATCAAAATTGCATGACTAAAGGAGGCACGGCGAAGTGCAAAAAGACACTTTTGCGGAGAGGTTGCGGCTTGCCCGCGAGAGAAAGGGAATGGGGTTAAAAGAGCTGCGCGAGGCTGTGGGGGTTTCTCAATCCGCCATGAGCCACTACTCCACCGGGGCCACGCTCCCGCCCCTTGACGTGGCCGTGAAAATCGCGGAGGCACTGGGCGTGTCTCTTAACTGGTTATGTGGGAAAGATGAGTTTTTAACGCCTAAAAATTCATGTGGCTATGTCGTCCGAATGATGTTGAAAATTGTTGATGCCTACCCGTTCTGGTCCACGCCATCAATAGATACATGGCAAACCGATAAACATGATTTCGTGCGGCTTACCATTGACGATACCGCGCCAATATTCGCGTTTTTTCAAAAGAAAGAGCGATTTGAAGAAATGGCGAGGGAAAACGCCGAAGCCAAGGAGATGTATGACGCTTGGCTCGCGGGGGCGCTGCGCGACCTTGATTCTCAAAAACTTTATGAAGAAGATGACGATTTGCCTTTCTAGGGGGATAGACGATGCCGAAAAAGAAGCGGGCGGCGAATAACACCGGGAGCGTCTACCGCCGGAGCGACGGGCGCTTCGGGTATTCCTTCACGGGGCCAGACGGGCGGCAGGTAAACCGCACAGCGAAAACAGAGGCGGAGGCGGTCAAGCGGCTGGGGGCGGCCCTCTCCAGCATGCAGCGCGGGGAATACGTCGCCCCCTCCGCCATGCTGGTGAAAGACTGGCTCCATATATGGGTAAGCGAGTACGCGCCCAATACGGCCAGAGCATCCACGCTTGCCACCTACCGGGCCACGATTGACGGGCGGCTTTGCCCGGCCCTTGGCTCCATCAAACTGCAAGCCCTGCGCACGGACAGCATACAGGCCCTTGTGAACCGCCAGCGGGCAGAGCTTTCCCCGGCCACGATCCGGCGCGGCATGTCCATCCTCAAGCGGGCGCTGGGGCAGGCCGTGGAAAACCAGCTTATCAGCCGCAACCCCGCCAGCGCGGTCAAGCTCCCCAAGGCAGAGCAGAAAGAGGTTTCCTTTCTGTCGGAGGGGGAAAGCGCGGCCCTGCTGGATGTGCTGCCCATGAGCACCTACGGGCGCGCCGTGCGCTTTATCCTTGGTACAGGGTTGCGGGTTTCCGAATTGTGCGCGCTGCGCTGGTGCGACCTCTCCGAAGATGGCTTCACGGTCAATCAGACCTTGTACGTCGTTGACGGCAGGCACCTTTCCGAAGATGAATACAGGGGTTTGCGTATGCGTGAATCGGCCCCAAAGACAGCAGCAGGCCGCCGCTTTATCCCCTTCAATGACAAGCTGCGCCAGATCATCGGCGAGCAGCGCAAGGCCCAGCAGCTGGAATACCTGCGCATGGCGGAGGTATGGCGCGGAGGCGAGCCGGGCAAGGGAACGCAGTACATCTTTGCAACGGCCATGGGCACCCCCACGGACAGGCACGGAATAGCCCGCGCCCTGCGCGCGTATCTGGACAAAGCGGGCCTTGAGCACCGGGGGCCGCACGCGCTGCGCCATACTTTCGCTACGCGCTGGATTCAAAGCGGCAAGGACCCCGTCACCCTGTCAAAGATTCTGGGGCATGCCAACGTATCATTTACCCTCAAAACCTACGTGCACGCAGACACGGCGAGCAAGCGGGCAGGCATGGAAACCATGGCCACGATCATCTAGGGGGCATAAGGGTACTTTTGCCCACCTTTTGCCGCATGCGAAAGAAGCACGAAAAGCCTTTTCCCACAAGGGTTTGATGACTTTTGCCCCCATATTCCGCATGTTTCTATAGAATAAAATTCACACTACCCAAAAAAGGCCAATTACTGTCAAAACTACTGTCAAACAGAGAAAACAGCCAAACACAGAGCAACAAGAAAAACCCTCAAGCCTTTACGGCTCAAGGGTTTTCTGCTGGTGGAGCATAGGAGATTCGAACTCCTGACCCCAACACTGCCAGTGTTGTGCGCTACCAACTGCGCTAATGCCCCGCGTTTCAGCGTGAAACATCATAACATATTTCCGGTATCTTGTAAAGCCCTTTTCTGCATTTTTATGATGATTTTTTCCGGATGCCAAAAAGGGAGATGCTATATATAACTTGCATATTTTGCTAGCATCAGGTAGTATAGAAGCAGCCTGACGAGGGAGGGCTGTGTAATGAGGCGCTTTTTCACAAAATGGACGCTATGGCTGCCACCGTTGCTGGCGACTCTGTTTTTCGTGGTTTTGAGCCGCGTTACCTATTTCCGCTATGAAAACTCCGATGATTTTCTGATGGTCAGAACCTTTTTGGGTTTTGAGGGAGTGCAGCCGGTTCCGCCTCATTTGTATCTGCATCCTGCACTGGTATGGGTGCTGAACGTGCTTTCGGCCGCCGTCCCCGGTGTGGCCTGGTTTTCGGTGATGCAGCTGGGAGCGCTTTGGCTGTCGGCGGCGGCGCTGTGCTTCTGCCTGCTTCGCTGCGGAAGGGCTTCGCGCATGCATCTGGCCGTTTGCGTCGTGGCGGCGCTGCTGTTCCTGAGCCTGTTCGCTTCCTTTCTGTGCGCGCGTCTGACGTATACCACCACGGCGGCGCTGCTTGCGGCGGCGGCGTCCGGGCTGCTGGTGTGCGCCGGGGTCATCCGTAGGCGGGTAGCCCCGTGTGTGTTGCTGTCCGCCGCGCTGCTGACGCTTGGCGGCATGCTTCGGGGCACCTCCCTGCCTGCCTCCCTGTGCTTCTGGGCGCTGTCGCTGGCGTTTCTGTGCGTGCGTCTGGCTGGCGGCGAAGCGCACGAGCGCCGGGCTCTGCTGCGGGCGTTGGTGCCGGCGATCGTGGTGGGCGCAGTGCTGACCGGGGTGCGGCTATGGGAAAAGCGGGAATATGCGGCGTTTTTCGACTTTCATGACGCGCGCATCGAACTGATGGACTATCATCCCCAAGCGCTGGACAGCGTGTCGCAGGAAACGCTGGATGCGCTGGGTTGGGACGCATCCGAGGTGGAGCTGGTGCGCCAATGGTATTTCATGGATGAAAACATCACCGCCGATGCGCTCCGTCTGATTCAAAACGGCAGCGCGCAGGCGTCGCTGACGGAACGGCTTCAAAACGTTCCCCGCACGCTTCGTAACTTCTTTGAGGAAAATCCCGCCTATCTGTTTTCCGTGCTGCTGCTGGTGTTGCTGACCGTGCTCGCCTGCCTCGTACCCCATGGAAGTGCAGGGTGGACGCGCCTGACCGCATTGGCAGCCCTGGGACTGTTTGCGGCTATGCTGTTCTATCTGGCCTGGCGAGGCCGTTTTTTGGGCCGCGCGGTGGATTGTGCGCTGCTGCCGGCGGCGGCCGTGGCAGCCTGCCTGGCGGTGTCTGGCCTGCCGTTGGCATCAAGGCGGCGCACCCGCACGGCCGTGCTTTGCCTGTGTGCGCTGCTGCTCCTTCCCGCGGGAATGCAGCTCAAACAAACGCTGCACACGCTCACCCGTCGACCCGATATCGTATCTCCCACGAGGGAGGCGGATCTGGAGGCTTATGCCCTGGAACACCCGGACCGCCTCATCGTGCGCACGCCGGACCTGCTGCGCGACACGCGTCTGTTTCCCGACGTTTCCGCAGGCATTCCGGACAACACCCTGATCTGGGGCGACTGGCTGTGCCGCACGCCCGGCTGGAACGCGCAGCTGGCGCGTTTCGGCTTTGACCCGGAGGGCTTCGTCGCCGCAGATTTTCTAAGCGAGGCCATTCTCTTTGCGACTGCCGACGACGAGCCGCCCCAGGCGCTCGTGGACTATATCAGCCACGGCGCGGGGCGGCCCGTGACCGCGCAGCTGGTGGCAGCGCGCGGCGATCTGCGGTTTTTTGCCTTTCGTTAGGGCTCAAAGGCATACAGCGTGGCGCCAAGGTCCTCAAGCAGGGCGGCGGGGTCTCCGTCCGCCAGGTCGCTTCTGTTGAGCACCACCCAGACATGGCCGTCCGCATCCACACTGTACTGCCGGGTTTGCGTCAGACCGTAGGTGGGCTGCTTCTCCCAATGTGTGCCCGCCGCCACCAGCGCCGTGCCGCCGGAAACGGGGTACGCATCCGTGCTTTTGTAAATTTCACAGCCCTGCAGCCAGCTGCTCTGCACCAGATCAAAGCCCGTCTCCCACAGCGGATAGGCTTCATAGGCCATGGGGGTGCCGGCTTCGAGCAACTCCTGCGCGCCGGCATAGACCAGCGTGTTGCTTTCATTGTAGCACTTGTCACCCACCATCAGCACACAGCGCAGCGCCAGCTCCTGCCGGCTGTCTGCGGGGATGCACCCCATCTCCCGCAGTACGCCGTTGATCTCCAGCAGATAGGCCTGGTCAAACACGTCCAGCTGCGGACGGAAATATACCTCACCGGCGATTTCCGCCACGTCAAAGCCCTCCAGCGTCATTGCTCCACCGATCTGAAAATCCTCGTTTTCCGGGGACAGGCCGCCCTCATCATAGGCATATTGGTTTGCGAACAGCACGTCATAGCTGAGCAAATCATAGACGGGGTCACTTTCGGCGCCCGCCGTGAGGTCACTCGGCGCAGGATCGTCCGCCGCCTCACGCAGCCTTTCCACGTAGGCAAAGAAGGGGTCATCGTTCACGCCGGCCAGTGTCAGGGCGTAGGCGCCCAGCTGCCAGGAATACAGGTTGGTTTCTCCCGGCGCAATGCCGCCATCGTTGCTCCAGATGAAGTAAGGAGTCAGGTGCCCCGCGTCACCCGTCGCGGATACGCCAATCTCCTCATAGACATCCGTTCCCAGCGGTGGGATGTGATCGCTGAAAAACACGACCATCGTGGGCTCGTCCAGGTCGCTCAGCTGCGTGATGAACGATTCCAGCGCCGCATCGCTCTGCTCCAGAAGCCAGCAATAGTTGGTCAAAATGGCGCAAGTGCGGTCGCTCACCTGGTCGGAAAAGGGCGTCTGCGCGCCGTAGGTTATGCGAAAGTCGTCATAGTCATAGCCGCCATGATTTTGCATGGTCAGGCAGAAGATGAAGTCGCGCCCTTCCGTCTCCGAAAGCTGATGCAAAATGGCGCGGTAGTGCTCCTCGTCGCTGACAAACATGCCCTTTTTTTCAAAGGGGGTCACGGTGGTGTCCAGCGTAAAAAAGCTGTCAAAGCCCAGCATGCGCAGATTATGATAACGGTTGTAGTACACGCCGTTATACCAGTGGATAGCCGTGGCCTCATACCCCCGGTCCCGCAGCACCGAGGCCAGGCTGCTCACAGGCGGCAGGCCCATCGAATAGGGGTTGACGACATACTGGCTGCGAAGTCCCGTGAGCACCTCAAATTCCGTTTCGCTGGTACCGCCGCCCAGCTTGGGCACGTACAGTTTGCCCCGCCGGCAGCTTTCGGTCAGCCGGTTATAGAAAGGCGTCAGCTCGCGGTTCAGATCCAGATACTGGCGCAGCCATCCCTCGTCGGCAAAGCTTTCACTGAGCACCACAATGATATTGGGCGGGTCGTCCGCAGCAGCCTGCGGCGTTTCCTGTGCCAGTGCGCGGTACGCATCGCGCACGCCCTGCTCATCGTAATCCACGCGCATCAGCGACCGGCGGTGGTTCTCCATGGCAATGGCGGAAAACAGCGTGCCATCGGTTCGGGACTGGTCCACCATGTCGTAGCGCTCCCGTCCGTTTGCCAGAGAGAAGGTGCACAGCGGCGGAAGGACCGCCATCACAAGCAGGCCCAGCAGAGGAAGCAGCGCCCCGCAGCGTGAGCGGCCGCGCATCCACAGGACTGCTGCGATGACAAGGGCCGCAAAAATGCCCGCCACGGTAAAGATCTCAACAAAGTCGATATCCAGCGCCAGGCCGGCGGCTGCCTGCCACGCGTCCCCCAGTTGGGCCACATCGGAAAACAACAGCGGTTCCATGCGGTAGAAGATCTTGTAGCGGTTCGCAATGCCAAGCACTGCACACAGCAGGCCCAGCGCCAACAGGCTGCACAGACGCGCGCGCCGGGAGGGAACCAGGCACAGCAGCAGGCAGGGGGCCGCGTAGAGCGCATAGTTTATGGCAAACAGGCCCGGCTGGGAGACTGCCCAGACCGGTACGCTGCCTGCGTCGCCCCGGGAAAAACCCTCCAGCAGCCACAGCAGGCACAGCGGGGCGGCGCATGCCATCAGCCAGTCGGCAAGGCGATAGCCCCGCGGCAAAAGACGCCGGAAACCGTTCATGCGCGCACCCTCTTTCCTGAAACATCCCTCTGGACATACCCAAGCATTCTAGCATACTTTGATTGAAACAGGCAAGCAGCCAAGCGGCCGGCCGATGGCATATCCGGTTGCCAATGCCATTTTCTTGTGGTATACTTCAAGCACGAATCAAGCCGTTCATATTCGCCCCCAACCAGGGCAGACCCGCCGCGGGCCGTTGCGCGCGGCGATGTGGCATGGAACGCAGCAAAGGGGAAATGAAGCATGGAAACGTTGATGAAACGAGCCCTTGATATCGCGCATCTCTTTGACGTTCCCCGCGGGGAAATGGCCTGCGAACCCTATGGCACGGGAAATATCAACGATACGTTCTGCCTGACGGTGCGCCCGTGGACGGGCGCGGCGAGGCGCTACATCCTGCAGAGGGTCAACCGCTATGTATTCCCCGACCCTGAACCCATGATGGGCAATATTCAGCGTGTGACCCACTATCTGCGCGGCGTGATTGCACGCGAGGGAGGCGATCCCGCGCGCGAAACCCTCACGCTGGTGCGCGCCATGGACGGGCGTCCGTGGATCACGGATGTTTCCGGCGACCTGTGGCGCGTCTACCTGTTCATTGAAGGAACCGTTTCAACCGATATGCCGGACAGCCCCGAGACGTTTGCTGCGGCGGGCGAGGCGTTCGGACGGTTCCAGCGTCAGCTGGGGGGATTTGACGCGGCGACGCTGCATCCTACGCTGCCTGATTTTCATAATACGCCGGCGCGCCTGCAGCAGCTGACCAACGCCATCGGCGCCGACGTGGCGGGCAGGCGGGCTCAGGCAGGAGAGGAGATTGCCTTTTGCATGGCAAGGGCCGCGCAGACCGACGCGCTGCTGCGCGAGCTGGAGGCGGGCAACGTGCCGCTGCGTGTGACGCACAACGACACCAAGATGGACAACGTCCTTTTGGATGAAAAAACAGGCCGCGGCGTGTGCATCATCGACCTGGACACCGTGATGCCGGGCCTCAGCGCCTGGGATTTTGGCGATGCGGTGCGTACCGGCGCAAATACCGCCGGCGAGGATGAGCGCGACCTGAGCCGGGTGGCGTTTTCGCTGCCGATGTTCAAGGCCTATGTGAGCGGCTATCTGCGCGGGCTGGGCGGGGAGCTGACCCGGCGGGAGCTGGATCTGCTGCCCCTGGGGGCGAAGCTGATGACGCTGGAATGCGGCATGCGCTTTTTGACCGATCATCTCAACGGGGACCGCTATTTCCATATCCACCGCGA
>UQEF01000003.1 GCA_900540045.1 uncultured Eubacteriales bacterium
CGTGAAACGGCGTAACAACTCCGGCAGTCGATGAAAACGGCAGCATCAATATCAGCGCTCCAAGCACTATGACGCCGGCAAAGCCCATAACGATCAGCTTAAAGGATGACAGCCGCTTTTTTCTATGTGTAATTTTAGGCATATATACTTCTCCTGTTTCTACTTGTTTACAAAGAGTATACCGTGAAATATAAAAAAACGGTGTAATGATTCGGCACTCTGTATTAAGATTGCATTAAGGCGCTCATTCTTTAAAAAAAACAGCGCAGAGCATAGCAAACGGCACAGACAAAGGCGGATCGTTTGTAACCGTTGTGCGGCTTGAAACAAAGCTCAGAGCCACTCTCACAGAACAACAAAAGGCTCTGTTCGAACAAATTAAAAAACGGATGTAGAAATTACGACCGGAATGAGCTACAAGCGTTCACAAACGGATTTCGATTTGCATCGCGGCTAGCGTTTCAGGCTTTTCTCCAGCAGTATCAAAGCAACTCATAAATAGCTATATATAAATGTAAGAGAACATTCCGTTTGGAGCATCCTAATTTTTCCTTGCCTATGTTTTATATTTGTGTTTTGTTTTGTTTGGGATTGTCGGGCATATCAGTCATTTTTGACATTCTCACAAGCATTCTTCTATGCTTTTTCTTCCTCTGTCTCTGTCGTCAATATTCATAACAACACTAAAATATGAGTGTCACAATGCGTGGTACTCCTTGATTTTATGCGGATATTTAGAAATACTTAAAAATCGTAACGCAGAATTTCACAGTTTTTAACACCGAAATCTGCATACTCCTCATTTGTCATATCGTTAAAATATGAGTTGACAACTCTTGCAATGCCGTTGTGAGCAACTAAAACACAAACCTTTCCGCTTGCTTTCACATCATCAAGCAGATTGTAAATTCTTTGTGCAAGGTGCAGCATAGACTCTCCGCCGTCATAACGGCTGACGAAATCTCTTTTGGCAATGCGAAACTCTTCGCCGTTTCTTGGCGTTCCCTCATATTTTCCAAAGTTTTGCTCGGTTAATCTCGGCTCTGCTTTTGCAGGAATTCCCGTGATTTCCGAAATGTGCTTTGCGGTTTTTTCGGCTCTCATAAGCGGAGAATAGAGGATGATATCTGCTTTTATATTCTCTGAAAGAATTTTCTTGCCCGTTTCAACAGCCTGTTCATGACCTTTTTCCGTGAGGTCAATATCCGTTGAACCGCAGATTTTATTTTCAACATTCCACACGGTCTGTCCGTGTCTGACAAAATACATATGTCCCATAAGCGTTCTCCTTGCAGTTTTTCTAAACACTATTTTAATTGAGCCGACAACGAAAATCAAGTTACAAAACAAATTTTTGCAAATAAATTGACAGCGGCAAAGTCAGCTGATATATTTGATATGTACAGTTCAAAATTAAAAACGGAGTGATTTGTATGAAGAAAACTTTGATTGTAATAGATATGCAGAATGATTTTATTGACGGCAGTCTCGGTACTGATGAGGCTGTGAAAATTGTGCCTAATGTACGCAAAAAGATTGAAGAATACCGTTCAAACGGTGATGAAATTATTTTTACAAGGGATACTCACGGTGAAGATTACCTAAACACTCCCGAGGGCAAAAAACTGCCCGTTGTACATTGCGTAAAAAATACTCACGGCTGGCAGATTGCAGACGGACTTGATGTTCCCGACGCAATTCATATTGACAAGCCGTCATTCGGCTATACTCATTGGGATAAATTCTGCTTTGAAAAAGTCGAGCTTGTAGGACTTTGCACCGATATCTGCGTTGTGTCAAATGCGTTGATTCTAAAGGCACTTTTCCCGAACGCTGAAATCAGCGTTGATTCGGCTTGCTGTGCCGGCGTAACCCCCGAAACCCACAATTCCGCCCTTGCAACAATGAAAATGTGCCAGATTGATGTGGTGTGATTTAATAATAAAATATATTGTGATTTTAAGTTCGTGATATTGAATATATTAAAATACTTTGCGATAATTACTTGGTAAGGAAACGGTGGCAGCTGTTTCGACTCCCTTATCAAAAGGGGGGTGATTGCGTGGAATACATAGCTGTGAGAATCATCTTCACATTTTTTATTGTGTTCACCATAAAGAAATAACCGCCCTGTGTCGTGAACAGAGCGGTTAATCTTTAATTAATTTTTATTGTTCAAACTTACGAAACAGCTAAAGCCGTTTTCTTACTTGTATATTATCATTGATGAACAATTATGTCAATAAAAAACTTCAATTTTGTTTGACAAGAGATTGAAGTTTTATTTTTTGTATGTGCTAGTTTTTTAGAAAATTGAAGATTATTCAAAATAAATCAATTGTAAAATTTTTTGTATGAAGCTACTCGGAAAGTTCAAATATTCTTTCTATAACAGCTTTGAAAAATGGTAAATCTTTTTCCTGCTGATAATCCATATAACTCCAATGTGTGATATATCTCCATTTTGAAATCAACAATGATGTGGCTGTGCTGTAATCCGTATGTTTCAGCATTTTCTTAAGCTGTTTGTAATCGGTAATATTTAAAATGTTTTTGTTATTATATTCATATTTTGAATCATTGAAACTGCCTAATTTAAATCCCATTTTTACCAAATCATTACCGAAATTCATTTCAAAATCATGAATATCCATAGAATTATTGATGAATTTTTCGTAGTATGGTTTTAGCAGCTTAGCGGTATTTTTTCTTCCGTTTATGTATGAAATAGGATTTTGCGTCATATTTACTAAATCGGCAATGTTTTTGTTTATGTAAATATTCGGCTTATTAACTGCTTGACAGGTGCAGTATTTGCGATTTGACCTTGAAAGATTTTCTTTGCACAATCGTGGATAGAATGGAGTTTCCACACCTGAAGAATACCACTTCATATTTTCATAAACTCCGACAATCAGTCCGTGATTTACAGCAATAAGATAGTCGCAATTTTCTGCTCGTTTGGTGTCGATTATCCAATGACCTCTCGCACATTCCATAACTTGGCTGTCTGACATATCGTATTTATAAAGTGAATTTATTTTAACAATTAAAAGATTGCGGAAAATATCTTCTTTTGAAAGAATTTCGGCACCGTAAATTTTTTCAAAATCTTCAGCTGTAATAACAGGTGCTGTGTGGTGTCCAGAAACTACATTAGTCAGTGATTGAGAGTCAATGTAGTTCATTATATTTATCAAAGCCGATTCGGCAACGAATGCCTCTTTTTCCGAAAGACCATATGATATAATTAGTTTTTTGATTTTGTTACCCGATGAGAGTATTTCTTTTATACGATTCGACTTATTTGGGTTATCGAGTTTTTCTTCGTGTTGAAAAACACGGTTGTTAATTCCTTTGCCTATGTAAAATATTTTGTTATCTCTTGGATCTGCAAGGGCATAAACATAGTAACCTAATTTTTGTTTTACCTTGTCGGAAAAGCCATTCATAAGAAACATACCTTTCAGCTTAATTTATTTAATGATACCATAAATGTTAAATACGGTAAAGCGTTGTTTTGTGTACTTGATTTATACAAATACGGTCGGGAAAATTCGGTGTATTGTTTTACACCTGTCTTCCCGACCGCATTTTTTATTATTACCTATTTTTAAAAATCATTCTTCCATTTGCTTGCCGAGGAATGCGGCGGCTGTTTGTGCAAGCTTGATTTCGGCATTTGTCGGGATTTTGGTCTGTTCGCCTGTGAGCATAACTACCGCACCCGAAACATCTCCGGCGGCGATAATCGGATAGATTACCGATGCATAGTGTTCAATGCCCTCAATCGGCTGAATATCGCCGAGCGTCTGCTGTGTTGCCGAATAGGTTTTGCGATTTTCCATATATCCCTCAAGCACGGTTGTTACCCGGCGCTCAAGAAATTCACGCTTTGAAACTCCTGCGGCGGCGATTACATGGTCACGGTCTGTTATGATTGTCGGCATTGAGCTGATTTTGGCAAGCACATCTGCATATTGTGACGCAAACTCCGCAAGCTCTCCGACAGGCGAATATTTTTTAAAAATAACCTCGCCGTCCGTTGCGGTATAAATTTCGAGCGGATCTCCCTCACGAATACGAAGCGTCCGCCTGATTTCTTTCGGTATAACCACTCTTCCGAGATCGTCGATTCTTCTGACGATTCCTGTTGCTTTCATATTAAAAACTCCCTTCGGACAATTTTGCCCTTTGTCTGATACATATTCAGCAAATTATTTGCAGTAATATTGTTTGATTCATACAGTTTTTTATACCGAAATTTTCTTTGGTGACATATTTTTACAGCATATAAAAAATATAACTTTATCACGATTTAGTTAATCGTAACCACCTAAATTGCAAAATAATCTTGACTTAGCAAAAACAGTGGTTTATAATTTAGTTAATCGTAAATAACTAAATCGTAGATGAGTAATTTGCAAACGGTCAGAGGTGAGAATTTTGTTTATAGGCAGAAAGAATGAGCTTTTACAGCTTAACAGATTGTATAACAGCGGAAAATTTGAATTTGCCGTCATATACGGTCGCCGCCGTGTAGGAAAAACGGCTATCATAAACGAGTTTGTCAAGGATAAAAACGCAATTTGTTTCACAGGAGTTGAAACAAATGCAAAGCAAAATCTTGAAAATTTGAGCGAGTGCATTCTTGAATTTTCAACAGGAATGAAAACGGATACTGCTTTTTCAAACTTTCAGTCGGCACTTGAATATGTTTTTAAATTGTCAGAGAACAAAAGAATCGTCCTTTGCCTTGACGAATATCCGTATGTAGCAAGAGCGTCAAGAAGTCTTGCATCAACACTGCAAATGTTAATTGACAAATATAAAGACAGTTCAAAGTTGTTTCTTATTCTCTGCGGTTCGTCAATGTCATATATGGAGGACCATGTGCTTGCATACAAAGCACCCTTGTATGGCAGAAGAACGGCTCAGTTTAAGATTTTGCCGTTTGAATTTTGCGAGGCTTGTGAGTATTTTAACGGAATGTCACCCGAAGATAAGGCACTTGCCTATGGGCTTGTGGGAGGTACACCGCAATATCTTTTGCAGATTAACAACAAAATTTCAATAGAGGATAATATAAAAAATATTTTTCTGAATCCTGTATCGGCTCTGTATGAAGAGCCTAACAATCTTTTGAAACAAGAGGTAAGAGAGCCGGCTATTTATAATGCCGTGATTACGGCAATTGCTACGGGTGCATCAAAAATATCGGAGATTTCAACAAAGGTTGGAGAAACCTCAAGCACTTGTGTTGCTTATGTCAAGAATCTTGTTGCTCTCGGAATTGTGAGAAAAGAAGTGCCGTACGGTGAAAAATCCACGAAGAAAACAATTTATTCTATCGAGGATAATATGTTCAGATTTTGGTATCGTTTTGTGCCGGAAAATTCTTCGATAATTTCAAGAGGTGCGGTTGAACTTGCGTACAGTCGAATTGCACCGTATTTGTCGGATTATATGGGTGCTGTGTTTGAAGAAATCTGCAAGCAGTATTTGTGGAAAAGATTGCTGAACGGTGATTCCGAAATTGATTTTACGGATATCGGCAGATGGTGGGGAACAAATCCAAAAACAAGACAACAGGAAGAAATTGATATAATCGGCTCGGCAGATAAAAATACGGCTCTTTTTGGTGAATGTAAGTGGCGTAATGAAAGTGTTGACCTCGGTGTTCTTGAAACACTTGTTGAACGCAGTAAGCTTTTTAATTTCGACAAAAAGCATTTTTATATTTTTTCAAAATCCGGTTTTACAAAGGGTTGCATTGATAAGGCAAATGAACTCGGAAATGTCAGCCTGATTGCTTATGATGATATTTTAAAATATAATAACAAAAATTAAATCTAAAAATCCCCGTCGGAGAAATCTGACGGGGATTTGACTTTGTTGTAAGCGATTACGCTTTTTGGGATTTTGAAGTGATTTTATCTGCGATTTTGGTAACTATGACGCAGAGGATGATTGTGAAAACCATATCGGGCAAGGTGTTGCCGACGATAATGTCAACATTCATCAGAAAACGATATGCCGCAAAGCCTGCAAGCCATACTATGATGTTGCAGATGTCAACGGCTTTGCTTGCTCTGTCTTTTTTGAGAATGAAAAAGTCTGCAATCTGAATGGCAATCATCGGAGCAAATACCGAACCGATGAGATAGAGAAAATCGGTAATGTCATCCATAGGATAAACAATTGCGGCGATTACACCTACTATTGTTACTGCAACGGCAACATATTTTCCTTTGAGTTTTGAGAAGATTGATTCGCTTGAAATGCCTGCCGAGTAAGCATCAAGGAAGGTTGTTGTAACTGTTGAAAGAATTACAATTACAAGACCTGCAATGCTGAGTCCTGATTTAAGCATGATTTTTGCAATATCGCTTTCGCCTGTAAGGATAGACGCACTCATACCGATTATGTACATCCAACAGCTTACCGCACCGTAAACAAGTGTGCTTGCAAGAGTTGCCTTGAACGGCTTTTCCGCCTCTCTTGTGTAGTCGCTGATGAGCGGTAACCATGAAAGCGGCATTGCTACCGAAAGCTCAACTGCCGCACCGAATGACATTGAGTCATCGCCTGCCGCACCCATACCGTTGCCGTTTCCGAAAATAAAGAAACACATCACGATTGTGAGAATGAACAGTGCCGCCATTGCGATTGTGTTGAGCTTGCCGAGGTTTGAAATGCCGACAAGAATCCAAAGTACAATCAATGCGCCGATTACGATACAGGCAATCCACCTGCCTGTATCGCCCATATTCAGAATACTGTTCACGGAAAGTGAGCCGTCATAAATCATAATGGCTGTCCAGCCGACAAGCTGAATAACATTGAGGACAGAGAAAAGAAGTCCGCCCTTGTTGCCAAAGCTCATTTTTACGGTTTCCATTGAGCTTTTACGGCACTTACCGCCGATGAGTCCTGCACAAAAGAGCATTGCACATCCGATTATGTGCCCGATGATTACGGCTAAAATGCCCTTTTCAAAACCTAACGGAGCAAAGTATGTACCTGTGAGAATTTCGGCGATTGAAACGCCTGCTCCGAACCATATCAAACTGTTTTCAAATACACTTGTCTGCTTTTTCATTGCTCTGCCTCCGAATTTTCTTTTGTAAATTTACTTTGAATGTCAAAAGCGTGGTTCATGGGACCGCTGCCTTTGCCGAGGTCAAGCATTGCCGCAAGTGCGCCTGAAATATAATCCTTTGCACGCTTTACGGAAGCGTCAAGGTCAAAGCCTTTTGCAAGATTAGCGGCTATTGCACTTGAAAGTGTACAGCCTGTTCCGTGTGTGTTGGGATTGTTGATTCTTTTGCCGTTGTACCATGTGTAGGTGCCGTCTTTAAAGAGCAAATCGTTTGCATCGTTAATCTGATGTCCGCCCTTGCAGAGAACCGCACAACCGTACTTTTCGCTGATTATTTCAGCGGCTTTTATCATTTCTTCCTCATTTGAAATTTTCATTTCAGAGAGAACTTCCGCCTCCGGAATATTCGGTGTAAGAACTGTTGCAAGCGGAAAGAGATGCTCTTTGAGAGTGCTTACCGCCTCGTCGCTGATAAGCTTTGCTCCGCTTGTTGCCACCATAACCGGATCGACAACAATATTTTTTGCATCGTACTTTTTCAGCTTGTCCGAAATTGTTTTTATAAGGCTTGATGAAGAAACCATTCCGATTTTTACGGCATCGGGATAAATATCCGTAAAGATACTTTCAAGCTGTTCACCCAGAAATTCGGGTGTAGATTCCATAATTGCCGTAACGCCGGTTGTGTTCTGTGCGGTAAGTGCGGTGATTGCGCTCATGGCATAAACACCGTTTGTTATCATAGTTTTGATATCCGCTTGAATACCGGCGCCTCCGCTGCAGTCACTGCCAGCGATTGTTAATGCTGTTTTCATTTTAATCTCCTCTTTGCATTAATTTTTTACAGCGACAAAAGGTGGTGCCCCCAATCTGCCGCTTTTTCAAAGCTGTCTGCGTAGTAATCGCAAACGGCTTTTATTCTGTTTTTATCATTCCTGCTCGATTCGTCATACACTCCCACCGTTTTGAAACCTGCCTTGTGAGCAGTTTCTGCGGCAAAAACAGCGTCCTCGAATACAAGCGTTTCACTCGGAGCTGTTCCGAGTTTATCCGCACAGGCAAGGTAAATGTCGGGACTTGTTTTGCCTTTTCCGATTTGTGAACAGGTCACAATGTCCGTAAAATATTTTAGAATACCGAGCCTTTCAAATGCCTTTTTAATATGCGTTTTGTCGCTTGATGTTGCAATAATCATTTTGATATTGTTCGATTCCAAAAACTGCAAAATTTCTTTTGTACCGTTTTTTAAACCGACCTCATAAAAGTAAAAATCTTCAATGATTTTCAGCACACCCGAAACTATTTCATCAGTTGAAAAGGAAAGAGCATACTGCTTTTTCATATACTCCGCACCCTCCGTCAGACTCATATCACAGAGCTTTTCGGAAAGTCCGTTTTCGGCTGTTTTGCCGACAGACGAGAGGTAACGCTCTCCTGCGTTATCCCATATCTTCATTGAATCGAGAAGTGTGCCGTCAACATCAAATATTGCAGATTTAATCATTCGCAATCGTCTTTTCCGTAAGTGCTTTAAGCTCTGCTGTTGCCTTTGTAATATCGGGCTGAGCGAAAATAGCACTGATAACGGCAATGCCTACGATACCTCTGCCCTTGAGTTCCGTAACATTTTTGGAGCTGATTCCGCCGATTGCGATTACAGGAATGTCAACAGCCTCACAGATTTTCTGAAGTTCATCGTGTGAAACATCGTCTGCATCGTCCTTTGAGCCTGTTTTGAAAACTGCTCCGACTCCGAGATAATCTGCTCCGTGCTTCTGAGCAAGAAGAGCCTGTTCAACAGTCTGAGCCGAAACACCGATGATTTTGTCGTCACCGAGAATCTTGCGGACATTGCCTGCCTCCATATCACTCTGACCGACATGAACACCGTCAGCGTCAATTTTTTTTGCAATTTCAACATTGTCATTGATTACGAAAGGAACATTATACTTTTTGCAGAGTTTCTGAATTTCAAGAGCTTCTTCAAGAAAATGCTTTTGGTCAAGATTTTTTTCTCTTAACTGAATGAATGTTGCGCCGCCTTTAATAGCTTTTTCAACCTGACTGCAAAGTGTTTCACCGTTAAGCCATGCCCTGTCGGTTACGGCATAGAGCAACAAATCTTTTTTATCGCAATTCATACTTTGCTCCTTTTTCAAGTGTTTCGGCATCCATATTATAGATAGCGTCAATAATTCTGTTGCGGTATGTTGAGTTGCCGTCTGTTTCTGCCATATTTGCAAAAGCGATTTCACCTGCAAGTCCCATTGTACAAACTGCTGCGGCAGTTGCCTCAAGAACATTGTCGGGGTTTGCAACGATAAATGCAGTTGTCATACCCGAAAGCTGACAGCCTGTTCCTGTGATTTTGCTCATCTCGGGACGACCGTTGCGGATTACATAGCACTTTTCGCCGTCACTTACAAGGTCAATAGCGCCTGTGATTGCAATTACGCATCCCGACTTTTTGGCATAATTCTTTACAAATGCAACTGCGTTATCGAGATTTTCTTCTGTTACCGCATCCGATACATCGGCATCAACACCCTTTGTTGTGCCGCTTCCGAGTGCAAGAGTTTTGATTTCCGAGATGTTACCTCTGATAACATCAAATTTGATTTCTTTTGCAAGCTTAACCGCTGTGTCTGTGCGGAGCTTGCTTGCGCCTGCGCCGACAGGATCAAGCAGAATCTTGTGAGAAAGTTCATTAGCTTTTTTGCCCGCAATGAACATACCCTCAATTGAGTTTTTGTTAAGTGTACCGATGTTGATGTTAAGACCGCCGCAAATGCTTGTGATGTCGGCAACATCATCGGGTTCGTCTGACATAATCGGACTTCCTCCGCAAGCGAGAAGTACATTTGCAACATCGTTTACTGTTACATAGTTTGTGATGTTGTGTACAAGCGGTACATTTTTTCTTACATTTTCAAGACAATTTCCAATCATAGCGGATTCTCCTTTATAAAAATAAAACGGACACACCAACAAAAGGTGTGTCCGTAAAGGCTCGCTGTTTCCCTCCGTTGGCATTATCCAAATCAGGTCATAGGTCGAGGCATTCAGCCTCCTCTCAGCCGACTAACTTGTCAGCTCCCTTACTTATAATATACAATTTGTGTCGTAATTTGTCAATGAAAACTTGACAAATAGTCACCGAGAACGATTATACGAATCTATCCTCAGTAAAATCTTCTGTATTCAGTATATCTTTTATGTAAAAAAACACTGATTTTTAAATATCAGTTGACTTGAAGAAGAAAAAACAGTACAATAAAAATAAACAGATAATATGGTTGAATTTGCTGTTGTAAAGGGGTTTTCCTCGAATTTATTTTTTGTTGAACAGGAGAAAAAGTATGTTTTGTAAAAATTGCGGAAGACAGTTATTGCCTAATGAAAAGTTTTGTGCCGATTGCGGAGCGCCTGTACCCGTACAGGAATCAGCTGCACAGAACGAACAGCCGATTGCAGAAAATCAGTCGGTTGAACAGACTGCCGATATGAATGTTCAAAATGAGCAGACACAGCCTGTTGAAAATCATCAGACTGACGCATATAATCAGATGCCTGCAAATGATTATTCCGCACCGCAGTATCAGACAGTTAATGCACAGGGCGGATATAATCAGTATCAGAACGGTCAGCAGGGCGGATATTCTTATGATTATAACAATCAGGGCGTTCAGCCACAGTATGCACAGCCGATTCCAAAGAAAAAGTCAAAGACACCGTTTATAATTACAGCGTGCGGCATTGCGGTTGCACTCGTTGTTGCAATTGCGGCATTCTTTATATTTAACGGACTTAACAAAGCCACTCCTCAGGGACAGATTCAGGGTACATGGATTGCCGAGGAGGATGGAGTAAGCCTACAACTTGAGTTCAAGCCTGACGGAACAATCGGTATCCCGAATGCAAAAGAACTCGGCGAACTTATTTCAAGTTATGCCGGCAGTTCCGATTACGGCGATTTAATAAACTATGATGAGATTTTTAATTTGATTGATATGAAGTACAGCATTGATGATGAAAAAACTCTTTCAATCAGCCTTGAGGTTTCTTTTGTAAATCAAAGTCAGTCGCAGTCACTCAAATGGTCTGACGATCCCGCAAACGGCGGTTCGGATACATGGGGAATCGACGGCGATACTCTCTACATAGCCGGCACAAAGCTGACAAGAATCAATAACTGATATTGTCTTAAAAAATTCGTAAAAAACAAGGTCACGGTTCAAAATCGTGACCTTTTGTTGTGTGAAATATACGGGCTCTGTCAAAGAGATTTCGTCGTTGTCCGATGAACGATACTGTATGACAATCATTTTGTGTTTTTAGATAATTCGATTTATCACAAAATTTGTGTGCTTACTTGCGGGCAGATGATATCCGCCCCTTCGAGCCCCTTGTTTGGCAAAAAAATTTGTAAAATAAAAAAACCAGTACATCAACTGTACTGATTTAATGGAGCGGATGACGGGGCTCGAACCCGCTACCTCCACCTTGGCAAGGTGGCGCTCTACCAGATGAGCTACATCCGCATTTTATTGGTGCCTCCGGGCGGAATCGAACCACCGACACGGGGATTTTCAGTCCCCTGCTCTACCGACTGAGCTACAGAGGCAAAAATTGGCGACCCGGAACGGGTTCGAACCGTCGACCTCTAGCGTGACAGGCTAGCGTTCTAACCAACTGAACTACCGGGCCAAATGTGGTGGGAACAACAGGGCTCGAACCTGTGACCCTCTGCTTGTAAGGCAGATGCTCTCCCAGCTGAGCTATGCTCCCCAACCTTTGCCGCATCGCTCCGCGACCGCGGCGACGTGTAATATCATAACGCGAGATCGCTGTTTTGTCAATACGCAAAAACCAAAAATCCGAAATTTTTCTGCCGCGATCTGGAAACGGAACATCCTGTAGGATTTGTGTAACATTTACCCGGGGCGGGTACAGGAATTTGCCCGGGAGGGCAGGGATGGGGGGTGACAGGTCAACAAGCCCCCAGATCTGGCGGAGCCGGATTGCGAAGCGGGTCCGGCAAGACGGCGGGCGGCGCGCGGCAGCTTCGGAGATGTAATGCCGGCGTAACAGAATTGAAATGCTGTTATCAGGAAAAACAATGAATCGTGCAAGCGTTTGCATCATGATAGAAGAGCTTTCATTTTGTGTAATTCAGCGAAAAACTTTTTTTCACAGCAGGCAGGAGGCGGAGAAAGGTGGAAGAAATGCGCCGGTCTGACGTGAATCGGTGAAATGGCTGACTGCGGGCTTGCGTCAAGGCGTAACAAAGAGCTGGTTTTATGCCCAAAAACGGTTCAAATCGCCAGACTGTGATATAATGACGCAGAAAAGCGTAAGCGGGAGGGAATTGGGAATGAGGATTCTGGTCGTGGACGATCATGACGCGCTGAGAAAAAGCATGGTCGATGCGCTGGCACGGCAGGAGGACGTCGCTCTCGTGGACGGAGCCGCCAACGGCGCGGAAGCGCTCAAGCTGCTATGCCAGCGCAGTTATGACGTGATGGTAACCGACATCATAATGCCCGTGATGGATGGCTACACGCTGATGCAGGAGATGCGGAAGCTGATGCCGTCCCCGGCACCGAAGGTAATCGTGGCCACGGCGCTGGCACGCGACGACTTTGTGATGCGGGCGGTGGAGCTGGGGGCGAAGTTTTACCTGGTCAAGCCCTTCCAGCCCGATATCCTGCTGGGCCACATCCGGCGGCTGGCGAGGGGAGAGGAGGCAATGCCGGCCGTTCTGCCGGATGCGGCGCCGCATGAGCCCAGCCTGGATGAGCGCTTGGGCAGCCTGTTTCTTACGCTGGGCATCCCGGCGCATATCAAGGGATATCAGTACCTGCGGACGGGCGTGAAAATGGCGGTGGAAAATCCGGCCGTGGTCAACCGGATCACCAAGGAACTGTATCCCGGCATTGCAGCGCGGTTTGATACCACCGCCAGCAAAGTCGAGCGCGCCATCCGCCACGCGATTGAGGTCGCATGGAACCGCGGCAGGGTGGATACGCTCAACCGCGTGCTGGGCTGCCGCGCCTGCACCCTGGAGGACAAGCCCACCAACGGCGAATTTATCGCCATGCTGGCCGACAAGCTGCGTCTGGACCTTACCGCCTGATCAAAGATACCGTTTGCGCGCCGCCTTCCGCTGTGATATACTGAAGCCATCATCATATTCTTGATACGGAGGGAGAGGATCGGCGATGGACGCATTGCTTGAGCAGGCGGTTCAGGGAATGAAGAAAAACGGCTTTGAAGTGATTGAGGTGCGCACCGCTGCCGAGGCGCGCGACTATCTGCTGGCCCATATTGACGCGGGACAGTCGGTGGGCGTGGGCGGTTCGGTCAGCGTGCGCGATACCGGCGTGCTTGACGCACTGGCGGAAAAAGGCTGCAAGGTCTATACCAGCTGGGGCGCGAAGCCTGAGGATGTGCCCATGATCCGTGAGAGCAGCCGCAGGGCGGATGTCTATCTTTCCTCGGCCAACGCGGTCACGCGCACGGGGAAGCTGGTGCTGGTGGACGGCATCGGCAATCGTGTGGGCGCCATATGTGACGGACCCGAAGAGGTCTATTTTGTGATCAGCCATTCCAAAGTGGTGGACGGCGGCATCAACACCGCCGTGGCCCGTATCAAAAAGACGGCCTGCCCGCAGAATACACGCCGTCTGGGGATTGACACGCCGTGTGCGCGCACAGGCAACTGCGGGGGCGACAAGTGCGAAAACAGCATCTGCCGGCTGACGCTGGTGGTGGATCGCGTTCCGCGCAACCGGCACATGACGGTGATCTTTGTGGAGGAGGCGCTGGGCTACTGACCAGCGCGCAAAAGAAAACCAAAAAACCGCCCCCGCGTCTCTCCCGTGAAAGGAGAACGCGGGGGCGGTCCTGTAATGCCTAATTGTTAGCGGAAGCGCTTACGAAGCCCCGCGCACAGCAGCCCGGCACCCAGCAGCGCCGCCAGCAGCACCACGGACCAGAGCAGCGGATGGGCGCTGTCGCCGGTCTTGGGGGGCGCTGTAGGCGCAGGGGCGGGTGTGGGCGTAGGCGCAGGCGCGGGCGTGGGCGTAGGCGCAGGCACGTCCTCACGCGCGCCGCAGACCGTGCAGACACCGTTCACAAACGCATGGGCTTTCATTTCAATGTTTGCGACTTTTTTGTCAGTATACTCTGCTCCATCGAACGTTACCTTCGCCGTGTATGTAGTCTCGCCCGTTTCGGTGCAGGTGGGCACTTTTGTCACTTCGGAGGTGATCGTGGCCGTGACCTTTTCGGTATGAGTCCCGTCCTTTGTGCATGTGAACGTTGCTTCGGCAACGGTGACGCCAGTCCATGTCCATACAGGGTTGCCGTATGTGTGGGTATGCGTCGTCACGGGATTCTCCTTTACCACGTCGCCGTTTACGCTCACGTTGCCGCCGCCGCTGTTTGATACGATAACGCCGTCAGGCACGTTTGTGAGGTCAATGCTGCCTTTTTTAACGGTTATCTGATCGCCTTTGCCGGCTGCGGCTGCTTTTTCGGCTATTGAATCACCGAAAACATATTTTGTTGAGCCGCCGGACGTGATTGTCGCAAACGCGGCATCTTCGTTTGCATAGGTGCTTACGTCTTTATTAAACGTACCGCCGGTTACATCGACCGTTGGTGTACCGTTACTGCCTTTTCTGATAGCATATGATTTGCCTGTTATATCGCCGCCTGAGATCTGGACGTTCGCATTATCGTATGCATAAACCGCCGTACCGCCACTGATCGTGCCGCCCTCAATATTGACTACACTCGACTCGCGTGCGTAAACAGCATATCTGGATCCGGAGTCAGTCGTAATGCTGCCGCCGGTTACATTGAGTTCAACAACGCCGTATCCGCTCTGCGTAGATATTGCAGTACTGGTTTGTGAATATATATTGGCATCTCCCGATACGTTTATGACGGCTCCGCTGTAAGCCTGTATGGCCTGAGATTTAGCCTCTATCGTGCCGCCTGTCATATTGATCTTGATCGCATTATCATTGTCGCCGCTTATGTACATGGCGAGCCTGTTGCCGGGAAACGCCGAAACCTTACCACCGCTGATATTTACCACGACGTTTGATTTGCCGCGGATACCGAATGTGTTATCAGCATCGCCTCTGACGCTGCCGCCGTTCATCTCAACGAGCACGTTCGACGCCGATGTGTATATGTCGATGACGGAACCCTTCGGAGATGTGACGTCTCCGCCGTTAAACACGAACTTAGAATCGCTCATAAGCTTGAACGGGTAACTGCTCGTTATCGAGCCGTTGCCCTTTGAATCGCCTACCGTGAGCGAACCGTTACTTTTGATTGTAAACAATGCGTTTGAACTTTCGTTCTCGCGCTCGAGAGCGAATCCGTTGAGGTCTATCTCTACGGATTTTCCGGAAATTACAAAACTTTGAGTTTGCGGTAAGGTGATGTCGGCGGTAAGCGTTACCGTGCCGCCTTCTTTAACCGCTTTTATGAAAGCGTCTGCCGTGCCTACATCCGCGGCGAGCGCCACCTGATCCGCGGGCAGAGCGATGAGCAGCGCGCACAGCAACGTGGCGCAGGCCAGCCAGGTGATTCTTTTGCGCATAACAGTTTCTCCCTCTCCCTTTTCCTTTCGCAGCAAGCCTACATGTTTGTAGGGCCTGTGCTTCTAGAAATTTTCTCAGGCCTGATTATACCATAATTCATTTGTTTTTACAACAGATGACATTTATGGAATGCGAAAGAATCAGAGGAAAACACCGACGAATTGATGCTTTTTTCAATTTGGCGAGCAAAAGGGAGCGAGATAAAGCCTCGCTCCCCAAGAGAAGAAAATGCGGTTTTACGATTCCACGCGCAGCAGGCTCTCCACCGTGGCCACCTCCGGCCGGATTTCGAGGATGGCCTTCTGCATATCACGCTCGCTGGCCTGATGGGTGATAAACACCACGGTAACCCGTCCGTCGCGCTGCTCGCCCTTCTGCTGCATGGCTGCGATGCTCACGCCATGGTCGGCGAAGGTCTGCGCGATGCGGCTCAGCACGCCGGGCTCGTCCTTGGCCAGCATCCGGGTATAGAAGGCGCAGCGCCAGTCGGTGTTGTTCTGCAGGGATACGGCAGGGTGCAGCTCGTTGTCAAAGGTGGGGTAGAGGTGCTTCTGCGCCGAGGCGGCGCGCACCAGGTCGCTCACGATGGCGCTGGCTGTGGGCAGATCGCCCGCACCGCGCCCCATGAACATCATCTCGCCGCAGGCATGGCCATGGAGAAACACCGCGTTGAACGCGCCGGAAATGTTGGCCAGAGGATGGTCGTTGCGGATGAAGGTAGGGTGCACGCGGGTTTCCACGTTGAGTCCGTCGCGCTTGGCAATGGCCAGAAGTTTGAGCGTATAGCCCAGCTCCTGTCCGCAGCGGATGTCCTCAGCCTGCACCTGGGTGATGCCCTCCACGTACACATTTTCAAACGGAACGCGTCCATGGAAGGCCAGGCTGGCCAGAATGCTGAGCTTGTAGGCAGCATCCAGCCCCTCGACGTCGCTGGCGGGATCCGGTTCGGCCAGGCCCAGGCGCTGGGCGTCGGCTAGGACATCGGCGTATTCCGCGCCCTCCTTGCTCATGCGGGTCAGGATGTAGTTGGTGGTGCCGTTGACGATGCCGTAGATATAGCTGATGCGGTTGGCCTGCAGGCTTTCCTCCAGCGTATGGATGATGGGGATGGCTCCACACACCGCCGCCTCGTAATACAGGCCCGCGCCGCTCTTTTTGGCAGCCTTCTGCAGCTCGTGCCAGTGCAGGGCAAAAGCGACTTTGTTGGCCGTAACCACGGTTTTGCCGCGCTCCAGCGCCTGGCTGATCCACCGGTGGGCGGGCTCCTCACCGCCCAGGAACTCCAGCACGATGGAGATTTCGGGATCGTCCAGCACATCCTCCACGCGGTCGGTCAGAACGCCGTCGGGAAAGTCGATATCACGCCTTTTTGCGAGCGAGCGCACCAGCACCCGCTTGATGGAAAAGCGAAGGCCCGTGCGGTGCGCGATGTCGTCGGCAAAGCCATTGAGCAGCTTCCACACGCCCCCGCCCACGTTGCCGCAGCCCAGAAAGCCGATGGTAATGGTTCTCTCCATGGTTCAATCATCCTTTCCCGCGTCAGCGGTTGCGTTCATAGATCAGGCGCAGCCCCTTGAGGGTGAGGATGCCGTCCAGCTTGTCGATGGTGCCGACCTCGTCGGCCACCAGGCGGGCCATGCCGCCCGTTGCCACCACCAGCGCGTCCGGCGCGCCGAGTTCCTTGCGGAAGCGCTGCACCAGGTAATTCACCTGGCCGATGTAACCGTAGATGACGCCTGCCTGGAGGTTGGTCACCGTGGTGCGGCTGATCACATGATCGGGCTTGACCAGCTCAAAGCGGGGCAGCTTGGCCGTGCCGCTGACCAGCGCCTCACTGGTCAGCTTCAGGCCCGGACAGATACATCCGCCCGCGAACGCCCCCAGGTGGTCGATGGCGCCGAACGTGGTTGCCGTGCCAAAGTCGATGAAGATGCACGGCCCGCCGTATTCCGCCTGCGCGGCCACGGCGTTGGCGATGCGGTCGCTGCCCAGCTCGCGCGGGTTTTCATACCTGAGGTTGATGCCCGTCTTGATGCCGGGCGCCACGGTCATGGGCATCTTGCCGAAATAATTCTTGCACATGTGCTCCAGGGTAAAGTTGATGGTCGGCACCACGCTGGACATCACGATGCCTTCCACATCGCCCAGCGAAAGCCCCGCGCGCGCGAAAAGCCCTTCCAGAATCAGCCCGTATTCGTCCGAGGTGTAGGAGGTGTTGGTGGAGATGCGCCAGTAGTTGCGCATCTCGCGCCCTTCAAACAGCGCGGTTTTGATATTGGTGTTGCCAACGTCCATGGTGAAGATCATGGCGGTCTACTCCTTACTTGTCCGAATGGGCGCGCCGGGCGGGGGCACGGCGCGAACGGCGCATCACCGCCTCCACCGCAATTTTGATCATCGGCACGATCACTGCGGCCACGACGGCCTCCCCGATGCCGTTGGGCAGGCCTACGGCGGTCACCAGCCATGCGCCTGCGTCGTTGAGATAGGCGGCGTCCGCGCTGCCGGCGGAGATCATGCTGTTGATCAGCTGGGTCAGGTCCGCCCCGTAGATCACCAGCAGCATGCCCAGACACAGCACCGTGTTGGCTATCGACCCGACAGCGGAGGCCACGGCTGCTCCCACCTTGTCGGACACCGCGCCCTTGGGCGCAAGGCGCTTCCACAGCAGGTATACGCCCAGCGCCACCAGCGGCACCAGCAGCCGGGGCATCACGCTTACCAACGGGTTGCGAAAGAACAGCGTCAGTCCCACCGCGCCGGTTTCCCACGCGCGGATGAAGCTGCACAGGCCGAATACCAGCCCCACTACCAGCCCCACCACGGGCCCCTCCACCAAAGCGGCCAGAATCACCGGAAGGTGCACCGTGGTGGCGCTTAGCAGCGGAGGCGGCAGGGGAATCATGCCGATAGGCGTGAAGGTGAGCACGGCGGTAATGGCGCTGAGCATGGCGGCCGTAACCATTCTGCGAATGGCCTCGCTCTGCCGCCTGGCGGACGGGACGATGTTTTTCATGATGTTTTCCTCCGTTCGAGTTCTGTTGGGATACCCGACGATACCATGGGGAAGCAAACCGGGGAACCGGGGACTGCGTCCGCCTCCTGTGAGGATGGCTGCGCGCCCCGCCTGCATTATATAGCCTGCAAAGAGGATTGTAAAGGGCAAGCCCCGAAAAAGGGGCCTTATTCGTGCGGCTGGCTGGCCCGCTTCCGGCCAAGCCGGCTCCAGAAGCCGAAGGTCATGGGCCACAGCACGCCGCCCGCAAGCGCGATGCACAGGTAGCGTACGCCGTCGGCAAAGGGCGCCTCGCCAAAGAGCGCGGCCAGCGCCGCCTTAAGACCCACGCGCACGCCCATCACCAGCGCAAGGCCCAGTACCAGCTTGAGTGCCTGCGCCCACCATACGGCGCGGGTGTCAAAATGCAGCCGGCACCGGTCCGCATACCAGGCGGCCAGCAGGCCCAGCATGGTGCCAAAGAGCGTCCATGCGCTTTCTACGCCATGTGCGTCAAACTCGGCCACGTTCCCCGCCCGCTTGGGCCAAAGCAGCACGTAGAGCAGCAGAACCAGCGCAAACCCCAAGAGGCCGGCTCCCAGCCACCGCCGGCCGTGCGCGGATGCCTCCGCGCGGTCAAACAGACGGGGCATCACCGCCACCGTGGCCGCGCCCGTGAGCAGCGACACGCCCACATCCAGCGGCGTATGCACGCCCAGATACATGCGCGAAAAGGCCACCGCCAGAATGCCCAGCACGCACAGGACGGTAAAGACCCGGTCGCGCACCCACAGGGCCAGCATGCCCAGCACGCAAGCGGCGGACTGTGTGTGCCCGCTGGGGAAGGAATAACCCGTCGCGCCCGCGCGGGCCGCCTCGACGATGGTAAACTCCGGGGCGATCACCCAGGGGCGGGGGATGAGGAACACCGCCTTGAGCAGCTGGTTGAGCACTGTGCCTGTCAGCCCCACAAACAGCAGACGGAATCCCCAGCGCTTGTCGAAGCACCACACCAGCGCAAGCCCCACCAGCATAAAGAAGGTTTCCTCGCCCAGCAGGGTCACGGCGGCGGCCACCTGATCCCAAAACGGGGTGCGGATGGACTCCAGCATCTTTAGAAACGTCATGGCAATTCCTCCTGTTGATGATCGGGAACGGCCCGATACAGACTGCGCCAGGGCGCATCGGCAGGCAGCTCGCTAAAGCGCACGCGGTCGAATGCCTCCTGAGGCTGCCCGTGTCTGACGCGAATCAGGCGGTCAGCCAGGGAGAGCGAGTCCGCCAGATTCACCGCCAGAATCACCACCGCCACGCCCCGGTCCAAAAGCTCCTCCAGCAGCCGCCAGATGCTCATGCGCAGGGCCACATCCGCCATGCGGAAGGGCTGCACGCAGAATACCACGTCCGGACGCTGCAGCAGGATGCGGCGGTATACCAGCTCGCAGCGCTCGGCTTCGGTCAGATCTTCCACCCGGCGGTCCAGCAGGTCCTCCCCAAGCCACTCGGCATAGGCGCGGCGCAGACCCCGCTTCACCCTGCCGCTTCGCCACAGCGCCTTCATGCGGTGGTCCATGGTGAAACAGAGATTTTCCAGATAATTGAGCCCCGGAAATACCATTGTGCGGCCCGGCTGATCCTGGATGACCGCCAGACGGCGGTCGTGCCCCGGCCGGAAGGGCCGCCCGCAGAGCAGCAGGCTGGTTTCCTGTGCGGGATGTGTCCCCGACAACACCCCCAGAAAGCCGTCGATGAAATGATTGTCCAGATCCTGCAACACCAGGCATTCGCCCGCCCGCACCGAGAAGCGCAGGCCCCCGGCCGCGGCATCCGGCAGCAGGGCGCTGAAAACCTCCCCGCCGATCGGGTGCGCGCCTCGCGCCAGCTGGCTGGCGACCATCTGCTCATAGGCGGCGGAGTAGGGCAACAGCGACTGGGGAATCATCTCTTCGCCCTCCAGCAGCTTCACCACGCGGCCCTGCATCATCACGGCGGTACGGTCGCTGATTTGCAGCAGCTCCTCAAAATGAAAACATACGTACAGGAAGGAGATGCCCTCTGCTGCGTAGTGGCGGAGGATGGCGTGCAGCTTGCCAAGCTCGGCTTCATTGATGAGGGTGCTGATTTCATTGAGCACGATCAGCCGACTGCCGGCCACCACAGCCTTGAGCAGCTCCACCACAAAGCGCTCGAATACGGAAAGGTCCTCCACGCGCGCGTCCGCGTCGATGGGGATGCCGACGCTGCGGATAAACGGCGCCAGCTGCCGCCGGAAAGCGGCCGGGCGCATCAGCCGCCCGCGAAACCCGGGACGAAGCACAAAGATGTTGTCCGCGACGCTCAGCCCGTCCACCAGACAGCTCTTGGCCTGAATGATGCTGATGCGGTTGTAGTGCGGCTGGGGGGAGCGCCAGGTGTTGATCAGCTTTTCCCGGTAGAACACATAGCCATAGTGCAGGGGCAGGTTTTCACGCAACAGATCACACAGAGCGGTCAGGCCATGGGTGTCGATGGGCACCAGCCCCAGGATCTCGCCCTCGAAGATATGCAGGTTCAGGTTGTCCAGCTGGGTTACGCCCCGCTCTCGGAGGGTTACCTTTTCCAGTCGAAGCACTTCGTTTCTCACACAAGCGCCTCCCGGTTGGGAATGTCACGGTCGCTGGCGATCATGGGCAGGGTGATTTCCACATCCGTGCCCACGCCCGGCGTGGAAAAGGCGTGCAGGCCGTACTTGTCGCCAAAGAGCAGGCGGATGCGGCTGTCCACGTTGGCCAGCGCCAGTCCGCCCCGGCTTTGAGGCGGCTGGACGATGGCGCTTTTCCCCAGACGCTCGTTGAGGCGCAGCAGGGTTTCGGCATCCATGCCCACCCCGTCGTCCGATATGCGGATGAGCAGGCGCTTCTGCGTGCGCTCCAGCTGAATGCGGATGTGCCCCGTGCCCAGTTTCAGCTCCGTACCGTGGATGATGCTGTTTTCCACAATGGGCTGGATGGTCAGCTTGGGCAGGCGGCAGCGATAGATCGCCTCGCGGTCGGCGGGGTCACAGCTGATGTGCAGCTCCAGCCGGTCAGCGAAGCGGTAGCGCTGAATATGGAAATAGGTTTCGCAGTTCTGCAGCTCTTCCTCCACGGATACCAGGTTTTCCACCTTGCTGATGGTGTAGCGGAAAAACGTAGCCAACGCTTCGGTCATGTCGGCGATGGTGTCCATCCCGGACAAAAGCGCCTCACCCCGGATGCTTTCCAGCGTGTTATACAGGAAATGCGGATTGATCTGGTTTTGCAGGGCCTGGTACTGGGCCTGCCGCTTGTTGAGGGTGAAGAGCTGTTCGGGGTTGAGGATGGCGGCCACCTGCTCCTGCAATCGCGCCTGCGCGGGGGACAGGGCACAGGCGGCATCCTGACGCGGAGGTGTGTATCCCTCCAGAAACATCAGCATGGCCCGTTCCTGCGCCAGGTAGGGGCGGACCACACACAGCCAGGCCACGGCCCCCAGCCCGGCCGCGGCGCACAGCAGCAGCGCGGCGGCAAGCGGCTCGCGCCCTGTCAGCAGGGCTGCGGCTGCCACCAGCGCCGCCAGGGCCGCCGTGCCCAGCACGCCCACACGAAAGGAAAGCATTCGCCAGCGTCGTTTCATGCGCTCGCCTCCTCAGCCGTAGAGCTTGCGGTACTGGGCGGGGCTCAAACTGGTGTATTTTTTGAAGATCTGCGTAAAGTGCTTGAGGTCGCTGTAGCCCACCCGCGCGCATACTTCCGTCACGGGCAGGCTGCTTTCCTGCAAAAGCTCCTTGGCATGCTCCATGCGAACGCCCGTGAGATACTTGGAAAACCCTTCGCCGCTTTCCTTTTTGAACAGCGCGCTGAAATAACTGACACTGAACCCTGTGGCGGCGCAAACGTCCTCCAGGGTGATGGACTGGCTGTAATGCTCCTGCACATACTGCTTGGCGATGCGGATAGGACGGAGCGCCTCGCTGCGGCGGCGGATATCCTCGGCTTCCATGTGCTTTTTTTCAAAGCGGATCAGGCAGTCGAACAGCTCGTCCGCCCGGCTGGAAAGGCCCGCTTCATGCGCAAAGGCCGCCTCCTCTCCGCCATCAAGCCCAAGGCGCAGGGCAAACAGGCTTCCTGCCGAACGCACCAGCTCCGTCAGCTCATACCCGCGCACGCCGGGAAACTCCATCGCCTCGCGTGCCAGGGCGTTGGTACAGTCCACCGCAAGGCCCGTATCCAACGTGGAGAGGGCCTTTTCAATCTCATGGCCGTAGCGCTCCAAAAGGCGGGCATCCCGCAGCCCGGAGGGAGCGGCCATGCCCTCCAACAGGCGTCCTGTGCCCTCCAGCAGCCGCTCATCGATCAGCTGGCCGGCCTGACGCACCAGCGCGGGAAGCCGGGCGGGGGAGGAAGCGGCCTCGCTCAGCGACAGCGAAAACGACACGGGACCCAGCAGTCCTTTCTGGGCTTCCAGCTGGTTGAGCACCTGACGCAGCGCGCGCCGCACATCCGCCTGCGCGTCGGGCAGGGCGCAGACCACACCGGTGAGCCGGTCCTCATCGTGGGCGCAGGCAAGCTCTACCTCGGGCAGGGCCATGAGCGGGGCGATCAGCTCGCGCGCCTTGCCATGAATAATCTCCAGCGCCTCGCGGCCCAACCCACGATGATCCAGCTTGAACACAAAGGCCCGGTACGTACCGCCCGGCAGACCGAATCCATAGATCCGTGCCAGATCGTCCGCCGCTTCGGGAAAAGCCCGCCCTGACACGGCCTCCCGCACCAGCTTTTCCCGAAGCGCCGCCCTGGCCCGTCCCTCGCCGTCATGCGCAGCAGCGGGATCGCCGGGATGCTTTGCGTAGCAGCGTTGAGCCAGCTTGGACAGGGTGGCGGTCAGCTCGTCCTTTTTGATGGGCTTGAGCAGATAGTCGCCTACGCCCAGCTTGATCGCGGTCTGCGCGTACTCGAAGTGCGCGTAGCCGCTGATAATGATGATTTCGATATCGGGAACGGTCCTTCGGGCCCTTTCGATCAATTCGAGCCCCTGGCAGCCCGGCATGCGGATGTCGGTGATGAGGATATCCGGCCGCTCACGTTCGATCAGCGCCAGCGCTTCCAGCCCGTTTCCCGCCGTACCGGCTACCTCGATGCCCAGTGCGTCCCAGTCGGGAAGCAGGCGGATCAGGCTCAAAATGCGCGCTTCATCGTCGGCAATTACCACCTTGAGCACAGCGTACCCTCCTTTCCAAAGCATGCATCATTTGGCATTTCAGTATAGCATATACGGCAGGGAATGACAAATCACGGGCAGCAAAAAAGGCCGGAAAGCGCTGTGCGCCTCCCGGCTCCGGCGGGTCCGGCGCTCTTAGAGCAGCCCGGCGGCCGCCTTGTCCAAAAGGAAGATTACGTTGGAATGCGTGCGCAGGATGCTGGCCTGCGTCCTGGGGTTGATGTCGCCGTAAACGGCATTGCGGATGGCTTCGGCCTTATCGGCGCCGGTGGCCAGCAACAGGATGCGCCGTGCGTTCATAATGCTGCCGATTCCCAGGCTGATGGCCTGGCGGGGCACATCGTCTTCGCTTTCAAAGAAGCGGCGGTTGGCCTGAATGGTGCTCTGGGTGAGGTTGACGATATGGCAGCCGTAGACGAAGGTATCGGCGGGTTCGTTGAAGCCGATATGGCCGTTGCGCCCGATGCCCAGCACCTGAATGTCGATCCCGCCGGCCTGGTTGATGGCCGTGTCGTAGCTGGCGCATTCGGCGGCCTGATCGCGGGCGTTGCCGTCGGGCACGCGGGTGTTGGCGGGGTCGATGTTGATGTGGTCAAAGAGCTGCTGGCGCATGAAGCTGTGGTAGCTCTGTTCATGATCCACGGGCAGGTTGCAGTATTCGTCCAGGTTGAAGGAGCGCACACGGGAGAAGTCCAGCACGCCGCCCTTGCACAGGCGGATCAGCTCCTGATAGGTGGGAATGGGGGTGGAGCCGGTGGCAAGACCCAGCACGGAATCGGGCTTGGCAATAATCTGCGCGGCAATCAGCGTTGCGGCGGCCTGACCGACCTGGGCGGCGGAGTCGTAAAGATGAATCTGCATGATGCGGCCTCCTCTGGATATGATAATATGTATATCGTAAAGTGATTGATGCATAACGTTTTTCACGAAATACATCTTAACATAAGTATAGCACTGGATAAATGCCGTGTCAATGAAAAAGCCGGGGGCTGCTATAAAAGCCCCCGGCTGAGAAAGGCCGCGTCTGCCGGACAAAACGCATATTGATGCAGTTCCGAGGGAAGCGCCCATACCGCTTTGCCGTGCACATGCAGCGACAGCGCATCCGCGTCCAACGGCACAGCGCTGACAAATACAAGGTGGATGGCACGCCCATTCTCCTGGCGTGTGACTTCACCCAGAATGTCCCCGGCGTGAACGCGCAGGTCCAATTCTTCCATCAGCTCGCGTTCCAGACACTGGGCGGGGGTTTCGTCCGCTTCGAGTTTGCCGCCCGGAAACTCCCACAACCCTTCCAGCCGTCCGGTTCGGCGGCAGATGAGCACGCGCCCATCCGCCCGGCGAACCACTCCGGCAGCCACTTCAATCATCTGCATGACGGCCTCCTAGAAGTTGCGGCTCATGTCATAGCGCTCATAGAATTGTTTGCGCAGCTCCAGCAGGCGGTCCTCCTCGATGGCTTTGCGCACCTTTTCCATCAGCCGGATCAAAAAGCGCAGGTTGTGAATGCTGGTCAGGCGCGCACCGGTGATTTCGCCCGCCTTGAAGAGATGGCGGATGTAGGCGCGGCTGAAGTTCTGACAGGCGTAGCAGTCGCATTCCTCGTCGATGGGGCGGAAATCATGGGCGTACTGCGCGTTTTTGATGACCAGCCGCCCGTCCGTGGTAAAGCAGGTGCCGTTTCGGGCGATGCGCGTGGCCAGCACGCAGTCGAACATGTCCACCCCGCGAAGCACGCCCTCAATCAGGCAGTCGGGTGAGCCGACGCCCATCAGATAACGTGGCTTGGCAGCGGGCATGTGGGGCATGATGGCCTCCAGCAGGTCATACATCATGGGCTTTGGCTCGCCCACGGACAGGCCGCCGATGCCATAGCCGAAGAAGTCCATATCCGCCAGCGTCCTGGCGCTTTCGATACGCAGGTCCTCAAAAAAAGCCCCCTGCACGATGCCGAAAAGCACCTGCGAATCGTCGGTGTGGTGCTGCTGGCAGCGTTTGGCCCAGCGGTGCGTGCGGTGCATGGCGTCCTCGGCGGTGGCATGATCGCAGGGATAGGCGGTGCACACGTCAAAGGCCATCATGATATCCGAGCCCAGCGCGTGCTGGATGTCCATGCTCACCTCGGGCGAGATGAAGCGGCGGCTGCCGTCCAGATGGCTCTGAAAGGCCACGCCCTCTTCGCGGATCTTGCGGATGCCGGCGAGGGAAAACACCTGGAACCCGCCGCTGTCGGTGAGGATGGGCTTGGGCCAGCTCATGAAGCGGTGCAGGCCGCCCGCCTCGCGGATCAGGTCCTCGCCGGGGCGCAGGTGCAGGTGATAGGTGTTGGACAGCATGATTTCCGTGCCGATTTCCAGCATCTCGCGCGGGGTCATGGCCTTGACGGTGGCTGCGGTGCCCACGGGCATGTAGACGGGGGTATGGATGTCGCCGTGCGGCGTATGAAGCAGGCCCAGCCGCGCGCCGGACTGCTTGCAGGTTTTGAGCACCTCAAAGGAAAATTGGCTCACAGGTCGGCTCCCTTCCGTTGGTCGTTCAAAAAGCCGTCGATCAAAGCGGCATAGGGGAAGAACGCGTCGCCCCGCGGCGCGCTCAAAAAGGTCATGGGTTCCTTTCGGGTGGGGTGCGTCAGCCGGAGCACCGCGCCCCAAAGCGCCACGGGCTGGCCGCGCACGCCGCGGCCGTAGCGCATGTCCGCTACGAGCGGGTGGCCGCTGTGGGCCAGCTGCACGCGAATCTGGTGCTTGCGTCCGGTCTGGAGCCGGACATGGACAAGCGCCGTATCCAGCGCCGCGTCACGGCCCAGCACCCGGAAGGAGAGGCGCGCTTCCTTCGCGCCCGGCGCACCGGGCGAGGCGGCGCGCACCCTGCCCGTCTCCTCGTCCTGCACGAGCCAGTCGTGCAGCTCCCCAGCGTCCGGCATGGATGCGCCGTCCTCGGCCACGGCCAGATACTCGCGCGCCATGGCGTGCGTGCGCAGCTGCTCGCTCAGGCGCGAGGCGGCCTTGCTCGTGCGCGCAAACGCCACCAGCCCGCCCACGGGCCGGTCCAGCCGGTGCACAAGCCCCAGGTACACGTCCCCCGGCTTGTGGTAGCGCTCCCTGATATAGAGCTTTAGCTGATCGAGCAGGCAATCGTCTCCTGTAGCGTCGCCCTGCGTGAGCAGATTGGGCGGCTTGATCGCCACGATCAGGTGGTTGTCCTCGTAGACGATTTCAGGCATCGGGCAGCCACCGCGCGGTCGTGCCGCAGGGCAGCACGCCCCCCGTCGTCACGGTCAGGCACAATTCATCCGCCTCCACCTTGCCGCCGTAGCGGGCCACGAGGCAGCGGCGGGCGATGTTGCCCAGGACCGAGGCGGAAAAGCCCGTGGTGTAGCCGTTGATGAGAAAAAACAGCGGCGTGTCCGACAGCGCCTGCGCGCACAGGTCCACCAGCGGGTAGAGCTCGTTTTCCAGCTTCCACACCTCGCCGCCGGGGCCGCGGCCGTAGCTGGGCGGGTCCATGAGGATGCCGTCATAGCGGTTGCCGCGGCGAAGCTCGCGCCTGACAAACGCCTTCGCATCCTCGATGATCAGCCGCGTACGCTCTTCCGGAATGCCGCTCAAGTCACGGTTTTCACGGGCCCAGAGCACCATGCCCCTGGCCGCGTCCACATGGGTGACGTGCGCGCCGGCGGCCGCGCAGGCCAGCGTGGCCCCGCCCGTGTAGGCGAAGAGGTTGAGTACACGCGGCGGGTAGCCCCAAGCGCCCGCGGCGCGGATGCGCTCCTGCATGAAAGCCCAGTTGGCCGCCTGCTCCGGGAACAGCCCCGTGTGCTTGAATCCCGTGGGCTTTACGTAGAATTTCAGATTGTTCAGGCCGATGACCCAGCGTTCCGGCAGCTTTTCGCGGAACTCCCAGTGTCCGCCGCCGGTGTCGCTGCGCATGTAGGTGGCCTGCGCCGCATTCCACAGGGCGGGGTCGGCCTTGGGCCAGATGACCTGCGGGTCCGGGCGGCGCAGCACGATGCCGCCCCATCGCTCCAGCTTCTCGCCGTCGCCGGTGTCCAGCACCTCGTAATCGCGCCATTGATCGCAAAGAAACATGTGATTCGCTCCTCGTCGTCGGTGGGGGAGAAAGGGGCGGGATTTACCCGCCCCTATCGAGTGCTTATGCCTTGCGCACGCTCAGAACGGCCTTTTTGCCGTTGAGGTCCCATTCCTGCGAAACGGCGCCCTCGGGCGCGGCGGCGCGGGCAAAGGAGGTCGCCAGCACGCTTTGCATAATGAAATCGCGTCCGGCCTCGATGGCGGCGGCCAGCTCGTCTTCGGCCTCATAGGTCACTTCGATGCGGTCGCTGACCTCAAAGCCCGCGTCCTTGCGCATGTTTTGCAGCTTTGAGACCATCTCGCGCTGGTAGCCCTCGGCGATCAGCTCCGGGGTGAGGTTGCAGTCTACAACCACCGTCACCTCGCCCTCCATCTGGGCGGAGAAGCCGGGCTTCTGCGTGGCCTCGGTGAGCACGTCGTCCTTGGAGAGCACCACCTTGGTGCCGTCCAGCGTGAAGGTCACGTTCTCGCCCCGGCTGAAGGCGTCCACCACCTCGTTGCCGTCCATCTCCTTGAGGTGCTGGCCGATGCGGCCCAGAAGCTTGCCGTATTTTGGGCCGAGGGTGCGCATCTGGGGCTTGAGGTTGTAGGTGGTGAAGGCGCGCGCGTCATCGGTAAAGACAACCTTTTTCACGTTGAGCTCGTCTTCGGCCAGGGCGCTGAACGCCTCGTCAAAGGACGTGCCCTTGACGTAGAGGGTGCTCAGCGGCTGGCGCACTTTGAGGTTTGCGGCGGCGCGGCAGGCGCGGCCCAGGCCGACCACGCTGAGCAGCGAGCTCATCTGGGTGTTGAGGCTTTCGTCGATCAGACTCTCGTCCGCGGTGGGGAAATCGCACAGGTGTACGCTTTCGGGCGCGGTGGGGTCCACGCTGCGCACGAGGTTCTGGTACATCTCCTCGGCCATGAAGGGAACAAAAGGAGCGATCACCTTGGACAGCGTGACCAGCACCGTGTAGAGGGTGACAAACGCTGCTTCCTTGGTATCGTCCATGCCCTTGCCCCAGAAGCGCTCGCGGCAGCGGCGCACGTACCAGTTGCTCAGATCATCCACAAACTCGGTGATGGCGCGGGCGGGCTCGGGGATGCGGTAGTTGCAAAGGTCCTCGTCCACGCGCTTGACCAGCTGATTGAGGCGGGACAGCACCCACTTGTCCATCAGGGTGAGCTTCACGTTTTCAATGGGATGGTCCTTGGGATCGAAGTTGTCGATGTTCGCGTAGAGCACAAAGAAGGCGTAGGTGTTTTGCAGTGTGCCCATGAACTTGCGCTGGCCCTCGGCCACGGCCTCGGGACTGAAGCGGCTGGGCAGCCACGGCGCGCCCGCAGTGTAGAAATACCAGCGCACGGCGTCGGCACCCTGCTTGTCCAGCACGCTCCAGGGATCGACCACGTTGCCCTTGTGCTTGGACATCTTCTGGCCGTCCTTGTCCTGCACGTGGCCCAGCACGATGCAGTTTTCAAACGGCGCGCGATTAAACATCAGCGTGGAGATGGCCATGAGGGTATAGAACCACCCGCGGGTCTGGTCGATGGCCTCGGAGATGAAGTTGGCCGGGAAGCGCTTTTCAAAAATCTCCTTGTTTTCAAAGGGATAGTGCCACTGGGCAAAGGGCATGGAGCCGCTGTCGTACCAGCAGTCGATGACCTCCTTGACGCGGTGCATAGGCTTGCCGCACTCGGGACAGGTGATTTCGACCTGATCCACATAGGGGCGGTGCAGCTCGATATCGCCCACGGGCGTGGTGGCCATCTCGCGCAGCTCCTGACGGGAGCCGATCACATGAATGTGCCCCTCCTCGCAGACCCAGATGGGCAGCGGCGTGCCCCAGTAACGCTCGCGGGACAGGCCCCAGTCTACCACGTTTTCAAGGAAGTTGCCCATGCGGCCTTCCTTGATGTTGTCGGGCATCCAGTTGACGGTGCGGTTGTTTTTCACCAGCTCGTCGCGCACGGCGGTCATACGGATGAACCACGTAGCGCGCGCGTAATAGAGCAGCGGCGTGTCGCAGCGCCAGCAGAAAGGATAGTTGTGCGTAAAGGGCAGAGCGGCCAGTAGCAGTTTGCGCTCGCGCAGGTCCTCAATGATCTTTTCGTTGACCTGCTTGGTGCCCTCGCCCGCCCAGGGCGTGCCTTCCACGAACTTGCCCTGCGTATCCACCAGCTGCACGAAGGGCAGCTGATTGTCGCGGCCCACGCGCGCGTCGTCCTCGCCGAACGCCGGGGCGATGTGCACGATGCCGGTGCCGTCGGTCAGAGTGACGTAGTCATCGCTGACCACATACCAGCCCTCTTCGCGGGGATAGGTGATGCCCTCGAAGCGGTAGAGCGGCTCGTAGGCCGTGCCGCAAAGCTCGGCGCCCTTCATGGTTTTGAGCACCTGGCCCTCATGCGCCTTTTCGCCAAAGACGGCGTGCAACAGCGCCTGCGCCAGGATGTAGGTCTGCCCCTCCAGCTGGAACTCGCAGTAGTCCTCATGCGCGTTGACGCACAGGGCTACGTTGGAGGGAAGCGTCCAGGGCGTGGTGGTCCAGGCGAGAATAAAGGTATCCTCACGGCCTACGACCTTGAAGCGAACCGTGGCCGAAACGTCGCTGACCTCTTTATAGCCCTGCGCGACCTCGTGGCTGGAGAGCGCGGTGCCGCAGCGGGGGCAGTAGGGCACCACCTTGAAGCCCTTGTAGAGCAGGCCCTTTTTCCAGATCTCCTTCAGGCTCCACCACTCGGACTCGATATAGTCGTCCTTGTAGGTGATGTAGGGGTTCTTCATATCCGCCCAGAAGCCCACACGATCGGACATTTCCTCCCACTCGTGCTGATACTTCCATACGCTCTTTTTGCACTCGGCGATGAAGGGCTCGATGCCGTAGGCCTCGATCTGCGGCTTGCCGTCCAGGCCCAGCAGCTTTTCCACCTCCAGCTCCACGGGCAGGCCGTGCGTATCCCAGCCGGCCTTGCGCAGGACGTCCTTGCCCTTCATGCTCTGGAAGCGCGGAATCAGGTCCTTGATGGCGCGCGTTTCGATGTGGCCGATGTGCGGGCGGCCGTTGGCCGTGGGCGGGCCGTCGAAGAAGGTGAAACGCTCCGCGCCGTCGCGGTGATGGAAGCTTTTTTCCATGATGCCTTCGCGCTTCCAGAAGTCCAGCACTTCCTTTTCGCGCTCGACGAAGTTCATGTCCGTGGATACTTTGCGGTACATTGGGTCCGTGCCTCCTTTGGGATGTGTGGGGGAATTCGGGGCATGAAAAAACCGCCCCGCGCAACGGGACGGAAAAGACGCTTTTCCGCGGTACCACCCATTTTGACGGCATGCTGCCGTCCGCTCATGGCCGGCATGCACCGACCGGCCCTGTCACGGGAGCGCCCGACCCGCCTTATGGCGCAAAACGCCTTCATACGGGTAGCTCCGAGGTGATCCGGCGCGCCGCCGCGGCGTCCGGCTCGCATCCTGCCCGGACTCGCTTGGCTGCGGTAGGATGGCGCACCCGTCCTCATCATAGCCGCTGGGAGGTATGATAGCACAGTTTTTGACCCTTGTAAAGAGGCGCCGTCAGCGGTCGTAGGTGCTCATGACCTCCATGTTCAGATCCAGCTGGTTTTCGCCCTCGCGCACCTTGCGCGCCATTACCACCAGGCGCAGATTGTCGTCCGTGCCGGTGCAGGTGGAGAGGGTAAGCAGCCGGTCGCCGGGCTGCACGTCCACCGTGCAGTGGTACAGAGAGCAGGCGCGCGCGGTTTCCACGTAGCTGTTGAAGGCCTCCACGCTGTCAAAGCGCGAATAGTGCCAGAAGGGCAGGTAATGTGGCTGTCCGGCGCGGATATCCACCTCCGCCACGGCAAAGATGACGTAGCGCCCGTTTTCATAAAGGGTGTTAAAATCAATGTGGGCATGCTCGCGATAAAATTCCGCTCCCTTGACCTTGTACTTTTTGAGCATGCCGAACATCGCGCCCTCCTTCATGTTATGGCCGTGAATGACCATCTGGGTGGGCACATGGATGAGATCGCAGTTTTCATCCAGAAACAGCGCGCCGGTTACGCTCTCCTGCTGTAGAGCATTGTGGGTGAGATAGAATTCGTTGTCGCGCTGGACCACGGGTTCCTGAAGCTCGCCTTCAATGTTGAGCCAGGCCACAATATCGCGGTTGCGAGCCTGCAATTCATCAAAGACGGAGGATACGGTCAGACGGGGGTTATCGGGATAGATGGTGGGCCAGACTTCTTCGGCGGTCAGGTTGTCCGCGCTGGCGGAGAGGAGGACGGACGACGCCGTGGACAGCGGCTCGACGGAGGAAACCGGCGTGGGGGTGAGCGTGGGGGAAGCCGAAGGCGCGGCGGAAGGTGCGGCCGAAGGTGCGGACGTGGCCGGGGAGGATTCCTGCGCCGCCTGGTAGATGTTGCTCAGCTGAGCAGATGCGTTGCGGGAGGAAGCAATGTCGGCATAATAGCGGACCAGCAGCACGGCAGAGATCGCAAATACGCAGGTGCATGCCGCGATCAGCGCATAAAAAAGAGGCTTGCGCAGAGGCTTTTTCTGGCGGCGGTTGGGCGAGCCCGCGTAGTGCCCGTGGGGATAGTAGCCGGAGCGGCCGGCTGGCTCCTTGTGTTTCAAGGCGCATCGCTCCTTTTGTATAGGAAAGGGTAGCCCCATTATACGGCGGATTCCATCAAATGTCAAAAGGAAATGGCACCCGAACGCATAGACGGCCTGTCGGTGGCGCACACTGCCCCGGAAAGAACAAGGGGAGGCGATTTTCAACAATGAAACCACGCGCCAGACAGATGCCGGTCAACCCGCCCGTGCCGGAGGTGGCGGAGCTGGCCTCGGCCACAGAATGCACGGGGCTGATTCCCTCCGCCGTGCGCACGCCCGGTCAGGCCCACAGCTATGCCGAGCTTTATGCCATTCACGAGCAGAAGCCCGCGGGCGACGGCGAGGAATAGGCTCCCGCCCGGTCCCGTGCTGCGCCGCAGGACGGGACCGGCACGCAAAATACGGAGGTTTGGATTTTTCTGTTGACAAATCGGGAAAGGTCGTGTATACTTTCAAATCGTTCCGTAGGGGCATGGTGTAATGGTAACACGTGGGTCTCCAAAACCTTTGTTGAGGGTTCGAATCCTTCTGCCCCTGCCAGGGTGGGCTGTCTTGCTTCGTGCAGATGGTTCACTTTTTTTATGCCGTCAATCGCCCCGCGCCGCCCGGACCAGCCCCTCAAACAGGGCCGCCGCGGCCCGGTCGCTCCGGTACATGCGCTCCGGGTGCCACTGTACCCCCAGGAAAAAGGGCAGAGATTCATCCTCTATGGCCTCGATCACGCCGTCCGGGGCAAGGGCACACACGTGCAGGCTGCCCGGCGTTTTCACCGCCTGATGATGGAAGGAATTGACGCATGGCGTTTCCGCGCCGTCTGTGAGGCGCGCCAGCAGCGTACCGGGGAGAACGGACACGGTATGACTGGCATAGCGCCCCGGTGATGTCTGCCGGTGTGCGATGGGCGGGTTTCCATCCGCCGTACGGTACTGGCTGGGCAGATCCTGCCACAGTGAGCCGCCCAGCGCCGCCGCCATCGCCTGTACGCCCCGGCATATGCCCAGCACGGGCATGCGCCGCGCGGCAGCCAGGCGCACCAGGCGCATTTCAAAACCGTCGCGCAGGGGATTGACCTCGCCCAGCGCCTCCACGGGCGGTTCGCCGAAGAGGGCGGGGGACACATCGTTGCCGCCCGCCATAAGCAGGCCGTCCAAGCGCACAAGGCAGTCCTCCAGCATATCGCCCTCCATGTCCGGGCTGAGCAGCACGGGCACCCCGCCCGCTGCGATTACCGCCGTCAGATAGTCCCGAAGGATGAAATGACGTGTTTCCTCCGCGTCGATGCTGCCCGATACGCCGATGAGCGGATATGCCGCCATGCCGACCGCCGCCTTTCCATGAAAAATGTGACGTTTGCGCCGGAAGAGAGATTCAAGGCACAGGCCCTGTTTTCCTGCCTGTACGAAAGAAGATGCGCCGGCGTGGCGAATGAGACCGTCCGCATGAAAAAAGCGCGGGGCGCTCATCCTGCAGGGTGGCGGCGTGAGAAGGCTTGAAGCACGTCAAAAGGAGCGGCCGCGCGATCACGGCCACTCCTTCTATCAGATTTGACGGGTTGTTACTGCTGGCCGCCGCTCATGGCGCGCTCAGCGTTTTCGATCAGGCGCTTGACCATGTAGCCGCCGATGTAGCCCGCCTGACGGCTGGGCAGATCGCCGTTGTAGCCCTGCTTGAGGTTGATGCCAAGCTCGTTGGCGATCTCAAACTTCATGTTGTTCAGGGCCTGCTTGGCCTCGGGAACCATGGTGCGGTTGGAGCTGGTGGTGCTTTGCTGATTCTGATACATTTTTCCTTCACCTCATCAATGATTTGCGCTTCAGCGCATGGTGTTGCCTCCCTGGGAAGCCATCTGGCGTTCGGCCTGCTCGATCAGGCGCTTGACCATGTAGCCGCCCACATAGCCGTTGTCCCTGGAGCTAAGGTCGCCGTTGTAGCCCTGCTTGAAATTGATGCCCAGTTCCTTGGCGATCTCATATTTCATGCTGTCCAGGGCGGCGCGGGCCTGAGGAGCCTCAGGCTGGGTGCTTTTGCCGGCGCTTTGCGGGTTCACCATCCGTAGTTCACCTCCTCAAGTGGGTTCAACGCTATTTTGGCCCTGCGGGCCGAAAATACGCTGACAAATGTTTTCTTGGGAGGGAAACGAAGAAAAAAACGCCTTTTGCGCTTGACAAACGCCATGGCTTGCGTATAATAGATGTCGATTCTTTTGGAAACCTATGCCTGAGACAGCGGGTTGGCGGCGCAAGCCCCGTAAAACCTCCCGCCGAGGTGTAAGGCGGGAGAAATCCCCTGCGACTTGTTCGCCCTTGCGCCTGCAAGGGTTTTCTTTTTGGAATCGCAGATTTTCAAAAAGGAGGTGCAACCCCAATGAGCAAGAATCTTGAGCTGAAAAAGCAGGTCGTCAGCGACATTGTGAAAAAGTTTCAGGATGCGCAGAGCGTGATCGTGGTCAAGTACAGCGGATTGACCGTGGAGCAGGTCACCGGGCTGCGCGCTCAGTTCCGCGCCAACGGCGTTGAGTACTGCGTGCTGAAAAACACCCTTGTGCGCCGCGCGCTCAAGGAGCTGAACATCGAAGGTCTGGACGAGGTGCTTAACGGTCCGTCGGCTTTTGCCTTCGGCATGAACGATCCCGTCAGCCCCGCCAAGATCATCAACGACTTCATCGTCAAGAAGAAGAGCGAAGCCATCGAGATCAAGGCAGGCCTGCTCGGCAACGAGCTGATGAGCATGGAGCAGATCAAGGCCCTGGCCGAAATGCCCAGCCGCGAAGTGCTGCTGGCCCGCTTGGTCGGCAGCCTTCAGAGCAGCATCGCCAGCTTTGTGCGCGTGCTGGATGCAATCGCCAAGAAAGACTCCGAGGCCGCTCCCGAAGCCTGACAGGCTTCCCATTCCCTATGCAAGCTGATCGAAAACCGATGATAGATTGGAGGCTATTCACATGACTCACGAGGAATTTATTGCCGAGATTGAGAAAATGACCGTGCTTGAGCTCAACGACCTGGTGAAGGCTCTGGAAGAGAAGTTTGGCGTTTCTGCCGCTGCCGCCGTTGTGGCTGTGCCTGGCGCCGCCGGCGCTGCTGCTCCCGCCGAGGAGGAGAAGACCGAGTTCGATGCCATCCTGAAGGATGCCGGCAGCGAGAAGATCAAGGTCATCAAGGTCGTGCGCGAGCTGACCGGCCTGGGCCTGAAGGAAGCCAAGGAATTCGTGGAATCCGCTCCCAAGACCATCAAGGAAGCCGCTTCCAAGGAAGAGTGCGAGAAGATCAAGGCCAAGCTGGCCGAGGTCGGCGCGACTGTCGAAATCAAGTAATTTTGCAGACGCAAAGCGCCCGGAATGCCGTATGGCATTCCGGGCGCTTTTTCTATGCCCTGCCGGCAAAGCGCCTATTTGAGCGCCCTGACCATGGCGGTGTGACCGTCGCCCTCAAGGAAGCCCACCAGCTCCACGCTGCCAAATCCCGCTTCGCGCAGGCATTGCATCTCATGCGCCAAGGTGAGCGGCGTATCGAAGTGAACAAAGGCGTCCGCCGGCACGTTGTCCCGCGCCCGCCTGCGCGCGCATTCGTCCATGGCCGCATCCTCCATGGCCTGCGACGTGGCGATGTAGTCGCATTCCAGATAGCATCCGCCGGGCTTGAGCGCGCGGCGGAGCTTCTCAAACAGCTCTGTTTTCTGCGCGGCGGGCCAGTGATGCAGCGTTTCAAAGGAAACGGCCGCGTCGAAGCGGCTGTCGCCCAGATCGCAGGCGAAATAGTCCGCGCACAGCAGCGTGAGCCGCCTCCCGGCATGCTTGCGGGCAAGACGGCCCAGCATATCGGGCGAGAGATCGATGCCCGTTACCGCCAAGTCGGGAAAGCGCTCAAAAATGCGGTCCAGCTCCAGCCCCGTGCCGCAGCCCAGGTCCAGCAGCGTCTCCGCGCCGGGCGGCAGAAGCGAGGCCATCCAGCGGTAGTGCTCACGCCAGCGCGCCATGTGGGCTTCATAATCTCCCACGCGCGCGTCAAAGAAAGCCCTCATGCCCTCCAGCGGCTCGTCACGGGTGGTCTCCCGCCACGCCTCCCATTCCCGAAACGCTTCGTCCATACCTTATGCCTCCGCATTCAGCGCCGCGAGGCGCTCTTCCATTTCCCCGCGGCATTGGCAGAAAGGCGTGATGGGCGCGGGGGAGGGGTCGAAGGAGTTGAGCTGCTTAACCATCCACACCGCGGTCAGCCACTGACCGTGCTTGTAGCCGCTGCGTACAAGGCGCGCGGCTTCGGTAAACCCGAAGGAACGGTGCAGGGCCAGGCTGCCCTCGTTGGTGGAGGTGATAACGGCGACGACCTGCCTGAATCCCTGCCGCGCCAGACAGGGCAGGAGCGCCTGGTACAGCCGGCGGCCAATGCCGCTGCGGCGCGGCGCATCCGGAGCCAGAAAGATGGTCAGCTCGGCAAAATAGCGGTAGCCTGTCTGGGGCCGGAAGGCTTCGGCGCAGGCGTAGCCCAGATAGCGGCCCGTCTCATCCTCTGCGATCAGCCAGGGGTAGAGTTCCAGCTGGCTGCGGATTTCCTCCGCGCGCGCCTCCACGCTGGAGTTGACCTCGTTAAAGGTGGCTGTGGAGGTAAGCACGTAATGGCCGTAGGTATCATGAATAAGCTGTGCGTCCTGGGGCGTGGCGATGCGAAGACGGATGTTCATCGTCCGCCGCCTCCTTCCTGAATGATATGTGCCACGTCTTCGGGCGTAAGGCCGATGATAAGGGTCTTGAAATTGGTGTAGGTTACCAGCCCGGCGGGCGCGTTGGCGGACTTTTTGACGTACTTGCGGCGGGTATAGTCTACCGGCAGCTGGGGGTGATTGCGCCCCTTGCTGTAATAGGCGGCCAGCTTGGCGGCGTAGAGCAGCGTTTCGTCCGACGGTTCGCTCTCTGTGCGGATCAGCACATGCGACCCCGGGATGCCCTGCGCGTGCAGCCAGGTTTCGCCGCCTCGCGCGTGCAGGGTGAGCCGGTCGTTTTGCAGCGAGTTTTTGCCCACCTCAATCACCGTGCCATCGGGCGCGGTGAAGCGGCAGGGCTTGCCCTCCGGCAGCTTTTTGGGCTTGCCGCCGCGCCCCCGCGAGGGTTCGGGCCGAAGAAAGCCCGCCTGCGAAAGCACGTAGCGCACCTCGCCCAGATCGGCGGTGGTTTCGCACTTGTCCAGATCATCCAGCGCATTTTCCAAAAGCGCAAGGTCCCGCTCGATGGTGGTGAGCTGTTCGCGCGCATACTGCTCGGCCACCTTGGCCTTGCGATATTTTTTATAGTAGCTTTGCGCGTTCTGTGAGGGGGTCAGCCGGGTGGAGAGGGGAATATCCACCTCCGGGCTGCCTTCCTCGTAGTAGTTCTGCACCGTAACGCTGGATACGCCCCGGCCGATTCTGTGCAGGTTGGCGGTCAGCAGGTCGCCGAAGACGCGGTCTTGCTCCGCCAGAGCGCTTTGTCGGATGGAATCGAGCATAATGGCCTTTTTCTTTTCCGTGCGCTCCAGCGCGCTTTTGATGTGCCGCTGCAGCCCGGCGCTTTTCTGCTGCATGCGGGCGCGCAGGTCGCGCCCCAGATAGAACGCGTCCATGGCTGCGCTCAGGCTGGGCATGGCCTTCTGGCGCTCCGCTGCAAAGGTGCGGTAGGGGAAGGGAAAGAAATCAACCGCAAGCCCGGCCTCATCGTAGAGCGCCACGGGCGCGGCGGGAATGTCTCGCAGGGCCTGAACCAGCCGGGGCGAAAGCGCGCTGAGCTCCAGATCGCTTACGGGCACGGCGGGGTCCGCACCCACCTGGGCGCAGATCTCCCTGGCGCATACGCTGGCCATGCCCGCAACGCAGGCCATCAGCCCCTTGGCCAGCGCGCCGTCCTGGGCGGCAAGCCGCTCGGCGAGGGAGTCCGGCGTGAGAGCTTCCGGGTCCAGCTTGTCCTGCTGGGGCGGAAGCTGGTACACGCCGCCGGGCTGCACGGTGCGCACACGGCTCATCTCGCTGTTGACATGGCGGATGGCGTCGATGATGACGCCGTCGCTGCGCACCAGGGTCAGGTTGGAGTGACGGCCCATCACCTCCAGATAGAGCGTCTTTTCCACGGAATCGCCCAGCTCGTCCAGACACTCAAACACAAGGGTCAAAATGCGGTCGCCCGCCACCTGCCCTACGTCGCGCACGCGCGCCCCCAGCAGATGCTTGCGCATGAGCATGCAGAACATGGGCGGCTCGGTGGGGTTTTCATAGGTCTGCGCAGTCAGCTGGGCACGGGCCTGGTTGGCGTTGGCGCTGAGCAGCAGCCTGTGATTGCCGCCTCCGCTGCGAATGAGCAGCACCAGCGCGTCTCGCTCCGGCTGATTGACCTTGTCCACCCGTCCGCCCTGGAGCGCGGCAAGCAGCTCTCTGCGCATATACGACAGGGTGAAGCCATCCATCGGCATGGCCAAGACCCCCTCCTTCATTCAAAAGCATGGATGGATGATAGCACAACGCGCAAAAAAGCGCAATCATGCGCGCCTGTCCGTCATGGAACCGAAGGACGGGGCATACCCTTTGAGTGCAATCACTGCGTGAGGAGTGGAAGAGGCATGAAGATCAAACGGGCCGATATCGAGCGTATCCTGATTTTGTGCGCGGCGGCGCTGGTGGTGGTGCTGGCCCTGCGCAGCAACGACCAGACCACCTCGCAGGTGCTGGTGGAGCAGACGGCGATTCCCATCGAGCAGACCATCGCTCAGGAGGACACGGTAGCCACCGTGGTATTCTATGAGGACGGTGACGGCTATCTGGTGCCCGTGACGCGCCAGGTGCCCAAGACCGACGGCATCGCCAAGGCCACGCTTGCGCTGATGGTCAAGGATGCGGAAAACGACATGCAGGCTGCAAGGCTGGGCCTGCGCACGGTCATTCCGGAAGGCACCACCTTTGATATCGACATCAGCGAAGGGCGCGCCAACGTCAACGTCAGCAAGGAGGCGCTCAACTGCATCGACGCCCGGCAGGAAAGCCTGATGGTGGACGCCATCACCAACGCGCTCACCTGCTTTTCCACGGTGGATGAGGTGACGCTGGAGTTTGACGGCCAGAAGCGCAGCAAGCTCACCTACGGCACCGATGTGAGCGGCGTCTTTACCGGCGGCAACCTGAACCTGGAAAGCGTGGAGACCTTCTCCGAAGATGCGGGGCTGGTGCAACTTTACTTCCCCTCGCAGACGGGGCGGCTGCTGGTGCCCGTGACGCGCGCCGTATTCAGCGACGCGGACCCCACCACCGCCGTTCTGGAGCTGGCCAAGGGCCCTCAGGATGACAGCGGGCTGGAGCGCGCGCTGCCGGAAAACTGCGGCGTCAAGTCCGTCACCATGAAAGACGGCGTGGTGACCGTCAATTTCTCCAAGGAGTTCAAGCAGGCCATGGAAAGTTCCGACGGCGGCCAGCAGGCGGTGCGGGCCATCCTGTTCACGTGCTCGCAGTTTCCGGGCGTGAAAAAGGTGGAGGTGCAGGTGGAGGGCGAAAAGATTGAAGCACAGCCCGAAACCGCCGCCACCTTCATCAACGCCGAAGAGGAGGTCATCGCCCAGTACCCCGGCGTGGTGGAGCTGGACTAATGGCTGGACTTTTCCTTCGCGCCCATGTATAATGCCATGGGAGCCGCGCGGCAGCGTCAGCCCGCGCGGCTTTTTTAGCATGTTTGATAAAGGAGCGACCGGCATGGAGCGTATGGACCGGCGCGGGGATGCGCAGCCCCGCCCATTGACCCTGATCCCCAACTTTGTGGAGACGGCGGACGGAAGCTGTCTCATCACTGCGGGCAAGACCCGCGTCATTTGCACCGCGAGCGTGGAGGAGGGCGTGCCGCCGTTTCTGCGCGGAGAGGGGCGCGGATGGGTCACCGCGGAGTACGCCATGCTGCCTGCTTCCACCGGACGGCGCAAGGCGCGCGACGGCATTAAAAAGGATGGCCGCGGGGTGGAGATTCAGCGGTTGATCGGGCGGTCGCTGCGGCAGGCGGTGGACATGCGCCTTTTGGGCGAGCGGACCATCACGCTGGACTGCGATGTTTTGCAAGCCGACGGCGGCACGCGCACGGCGTCCATCACGGGCGCATATGTGGCGCTGGTGATGGCCGTCCACAAGCTCATGCAAAACGGGCTGATCGCGGAAAATCCCATCATCGCGCAGGTGGCGGCCATCAGCGTGGGCGTGGTGGACGGACGGCCCATGCTGGACCTGTGCTATCAGGAGGACAGCCGCGCCCAGACCGACATGAACCTGGTGATGAACCAGCGGGGCGAGTTCATCGAATTGCAGGGTACGGGCGAGGGAAGGCCCTTCACCAACCGCGAGCTGGCCAAGCTCCTGGACCTGGGCCGCGCGGGCGTGCGCGCCATGATGCGCGCCCAGCGCGAGGCGCTGCAAGGCGTTGGCGACTGGCTGCTGCCCCCGCGCCGGGTGGTGGTGGCCAGCGGCAACGCGCACAAGCTCAAGGAGCTGGGCGATATCTTCGGCGGCATGGTGGAGCTCATCAGCATGAAGAACGCGGGCTTTGAGGGCGATATCGAGGAAAACGGGACCACCTTCGAGGAGAACGCCGTTATCAAGGCCGAGGCGGTTTCCCGCGCCACGGGCCTGCCCGCGCTGGCGGACGACAGCGGCCTGAGTGTGGACGCGCTGGGCGGCGCGCCCGGCGTATACAGCGCGCGCTACGCGGGTGATCACGGCAACGATCAGGCCAACAACGACCTGCTGCTCAAGAACATGGAGGGCGTTACCAACCGCGCCTGCCGCTTCGTGTGCGCCATGGCGCTCGCCCTTCCGGGCGAAAGCACGCGCGTGGTGCGCGGCGAGTGCCCGGGCGAGCTGCTCGAGCAGCGCGCGGGAGAGGGCGGCTTCGGCTACGATCCGCTGTTCCGTTACCATACGGGTAAGACCTTTGCGGAGATGACGGAAAAGGAAAAGAACGCCGTCAGCCACCGCGCGGTGGCCGCGGAAAAGATGCGCGGCGTGCTTGCGGAGGCACTGTGAGCATGAAGCGGGTGATCGCGCTTTCCGACTCACACGGGGACAAGGCGGCTTTGCGCGCCGCGGTGGAACAGGCTCTGCGCGTGGGACCCGTCTACGCGGCTGCCTTTCTGGGTGACGGGCTTTCGGACTTTGCCGCCGTACAGCCGCTTTTGATGGAGGCCGGCGCGCTGTGCCACGCGGTGCGCGGCAACAATGACTGGGGCAGCCGCGAAGAGGTCGCCGTATCCTTTCTGGTTAACGGCGTGCGCTTTTACGCCTGCCATGGCCATGAGTGGCACGTCAAGTATGGGCTGGAACGCCTGTGCTACGCCGCCATGGAATGCCAGGCACAGGTGGCTCTTTATGGCCATACGCACCACGCACAGGTGGAGCTGGAACGCGGCATATACCTGGTCAATCCCGGCGCGGTGTGCGACCGCTACGGAGTGGCCTATGCGGACATCCGTGTGGCGGAGAACGGCGGCGTGCGCGTCAGCCTTTGCAAATGGGAATAGGAAGCGGGAAGGCGTGCCCGGATGGGCCGCCTTTGTTTTTTTCAGATGCGTGCCTCGGAGCGGGAGACACTTTCGCTACGAAAAAAGTTTTCCGCCCCTATTGACATGCACCCATCTTCGTGTTATTCTTCCAGTCGGAAACCCGATTAAAAGAGTAGGGATTCCGAAAGGAGCGCGGAATGAAGCTATCCACCCGGGGGAAATATGGCCTGTACGCCATGTACTACCTGGCCGCCCATGCGGGCGAGGGGCCGCTCCCGTTGCAAAGCATCTCCACGATGGGCGGCGTGCCCAAGCAATATTTGGAGCAACTTCTGGGCAACCTTCGCCGTGCGGGGCTGGTAAGCACCGTGCGCGGGGCCCAGGGGGGCTACCAGATCGCAGCTGCGCCGGAAAACGTAACCCTGCGCGATATCATCGACGCGGTGGAGGGTCCCATCGAGCTCAGCGAGTGCGCCTCGGCCGACAACACGTGCCGGAAATCCGGCACCTGCCCGGTACGTTGGGTCTGGCAGCATGTGACCGACAGCATCAACTCGGAGCTGGAAAAGATCAAACTCAGCGATATGCTTACCCAGGCATGCGAAAGCGAGGAAGAACAGCCATGACCGATCACATCATCTATATGGACAATGCGGCGACCACAGCCACCCGTCCCGAAGTGCTGGAAGCCATGCTCCCCTATTTCACCGAGCATTATGGCAATCCCAGCTCCATCCACAGCGTGGGCCGCGACGCGCGGCGCGCGGTGGAGAAGGCCCGTGCCCAGGTAGCGGCGGCGCTGGGCGCGCAGCCCCGTGAGATCTATTTCACCGCCGGCGGCAGCGAGAGCGACAACTGGGCCATCCGCTGCGCCTCCAGGGCGCTGTCCGCAAAGGGCAAGCACATCATCACCAGCCAGATCGAGCATCATGCCGTCCTGCATACCTGCCAGTACATGGAAAAGCAGGGCTATGAGGTCACCTACCTGCCGGTGGATGAAAACGGTCTGGTGAGCGTGGAGGACGTGAAAAACGCCATCCGCCCGGATACGGTGCTCATCTCCATCATGGCAGCCAACAACGAAATCGGCACCATCGAGCCTATCCGTGAGATCGGCAAAGTTGCGCATGAGGCGGGCGTTCTGTTCCACACCGACGCGGTGCAGGCCGTGGGCGCCGTGCCCATCGACGTCAACGACTGGAACGTGGACATGCTCAGCCTCTCCGGCCACAAGTTCCACGCGCCCAAGGGCATCGGCGCGCTCTACATCCGCAAGGGCGTGAAGATCTCCAACCTGATCTTCGGCGGCGCGCAGGAGCGCGGCCTGCGCGCGGGCACGGAAAACCTGCCCGGCATCGTGGGCCTGGGAGCCGCCATCGAACTGGCCGTTGCGGAGCTGCCCGAATATACCCGCCGCCTCACCGCCCTGCGCGACCGGCTGATCGACGGCATCCTGCAAAACATCCCCGACGTGCGCCTCAACGGCCACCGCACACAGCGCCTGCCCGGCAACGTCAACGTCTCCGTGCGCTATGTGGAGGGCGAGGCCCTGCTCATGCGCCTGGATCTGGCCGGCGTGGAGGCTTCCAGCGGCTCGGCCTGCACCAGCGGCAGCCTTGATCCCTCCCATGTGCTGCTGGCCATCGGCCTTCCGCATGAGATCGCCCACGGCAGCCTCCGCCTGTCTCTGGGCAACGACACCACCGAGGCCGATGTGGATTACGTGATTGAAAAGCTGCCCGGAATCGTCAAGGACCTGCGCGAGATGAGCGCCCTGTCCGCCGCAAGCAGCTTCCAGCCCTGACGCCCGGACCAAGACCCGGATTTATACGGCCGCCATTGTTTTTGAAGGAGGAAACACCATGTACAGCGAAAAAGTAATGGAGCATTTTGAGCATCCCCGCAACGTGGGTGAAATTCCCGATGCCTCCGGCACCGGCACGGTGGGCAACGCCAAGTGCGGCGACATCATGAAGATGGATATCAAGGTGGAAAACGACGTCATCACCGACGTGAAGTTCAAGACCTTCGGCTGCTGCGCGGCCATTGCCACCAGCAGCATGGCCACCGAGATGGTCAAGGGCAAGAGCATCGACGAGGCGCTCCAACTGACCAACAAGGCCGTGGCCGAGGCGCTTGACGGACTGCCCCCGGTGAAGATGCACTGCTCGCTTCTGGCGGAGCAGGCGATCCACGCCGCGGTGGAGGATTATCAGAAAAAGCACCCCAAGGAATAATCAGGGGCGCCGAAAGGACGGCCTATGCCAGAGATTCATGGCAACACCGAGGGAATCCGAAAAACCGTGCTGGACGAGCTGACCACGCTCTATGACGTGCAGCTCGAACCCGGCCAATTCATGCCGCAGGACTTGCTTCAAAGTCTCTGCGGCTATTCTGCGTCCATGAACCGTGAGATTGCGGTGTATATCACGCGCTTTGGGGAGGTCGCCGACGTGCTCATCGGTCGGGCCGACAGCATCGACCTGCCGGATTTGCGCCTGCGCCGCGGCGAGCGGCGGCTGAGCATGGTGCGCTGCGTGCATACGCATCCCCGCGCCACGGGCGAGTTGAGCGACGTGGACGTAAGCGCGCTTTTGAGCATGCGCTTTGACGCCATGTGCGCCGTGGGTGTGAGCGAGGACGGCAGGCCCACGAGCGTACAGTGCGCCTTTCTGGATGCGGAAAGCGAGGGGCATGTGCGCCGCACGGAGCTCATCAGCGCTCGCCGCCTGCCGCAGGAGGAATGGCTTGCGGAAATCGAGCGCACGGACGCGGCGTACCGTGCCGCCAATCCCGCCACGCGGACGGGACGGGAGCGCGCCGTGCTGGTGGGCATCGAAAGCGAGGAATCGCTGGACGAACTGGAGGAGCTGGCCAAAACGGCGGGAGCCGAAACGGTGCTGCGCGTCTTGCAGAAGCGCCCAAAGCCCGATCCGGTTTTCTGCGTGGGAAAGGGCAAGGCGGAGGAGTTGAGCCTGCGCTGCCAGGCTGCGCAGGCGGATCTGGTCATCTTCGACGAGGAGCTCTCCGGTGTGATGCAGAAAAACCTCGAAGAGACCCTGCGCCTGAAGGTAGTGGACCGCACGGCGCTGATTCTGGACATCTTCGCCGCGCGCGCCAGCACCCGCGAGGGCAAATTGCAGGTGGAGATGGCCCAGCTCAGGTATCGCAGCCAGCGGCTGCTGGGCCAGGGCCTGGTGCTCAGCCGTCTGGCGGGCGGCATCGGCACGCGCGGTCCGGGCGAAAGCAAGCTGGAAGTCAACCGCCGCCGCATCCGCGAGCGCCTGACCGATCTGGAGCGCGAGCTGGAACAGATTGAGCGCCAGCGCGGCCTGCGCCGCCAGAGCCGGGAAAAGAACGGCGTGCCCATCGTGGCGCTGGTAGGCTACACCAACGCGGGCAAGTCCACGCTCTTCAACCGCCTCACCGGCGCGGACGTGTACGTGGAAAATCAGCTGTTCGCCACGCTGGACAGCGTGAGCCGTCCCATCGAGCTGCCCCACGGCGGCAAGGCGCTGCTGGTGGACACGGTGGGCTTTATCCGCAAGCTGCCCCACGAACTGGTCAAGGCCTTCCGCGCCACACTGGAGGAGGCCCGCCTGGCCGACGTGCTGATAATGGTGCTGGACGGCGCCGACGCGCAGATGGAAGGCCGCCGCCGCACCGTGGAGGAGGTGCTCGACAGCCTGGGCGCCACCGAAGCCCCTCGCGTCGAGGCCGTCAACAAATGCGACCTGATCGCTTCGGACGCGCAGTTCCTTCCCGGCGCGCTCTATATCAGCGCAACCACAGGGGAGAACGTGGAGAAGCTGCTCCTGCGCGTGGAGAGCGAGCTGGAGGCGGGCGCGCAGGAGGTACGCCTGCTGATTCCCTTCAGCCGATACGCCCTGGTCAGTCGCCTGCACGCCATGGGTGGCGTGCTGGAGCAGCGCCACAGCGAGGAGGGCGTGGAGATGCGCATGCGCATGACGCCCCAGAATGTAAAATTTGCCTGTCGGGAAGGGGCAAAGGTGCTCGGCGGCGAAAAGAAGTAGTTGCTTAAATATTACGGAAATGATACAATGAAGTGAAAGGTCGTGATGGGGCTTGCTGCTGGGGAAGGTGCTGTCCATCGTCGCTGCGTCCGCCGCCCTGCTGGACGGGAGTATGAAAGCGGCGATGCCGGATAAAAATATGGAAGGAACCATGTTCCTCATCAACCGTCAGCATGCGGTGAGCGAGTTTTTCGTGCCCGAGACGCTGCGCAAGGTGGAGGCCACCGGCATGTCCCAGTCCATGCGCGACGACGCGGCCACGGCGCTGGAGGAGATGTTTGCCGCGGCCAAGGAGGAGGGTGTAACGCTCTCCACCGTATCCGGCTACCGCAGCTATTCCAAGCAGTCCACCATCTATGCGCGCAAGAAGGCCAGCCAGGGCGAGGAGGAGGCGGACCGCGTGTCCGCGCGCCCCGGCACCAGCGAGCACCAGCTCGGTCTGGCGATGGATATTTCCAAAAAGAACAGCTCCCAGCTCAACACCTCCTTTGCCGAAACCGAGGAGGGACAGTGGGTGGCCGCCAACGCGCACCGCTTCGGCTTTATCGTGCGCTACCTCAAGGAGTATGAGGACGTGACCGGCTACATGTACGAGCCCTGGCACGTGCGCTATGTGGGCAAGGAGCAGGCCCAGGCCATCTATGAATCCGGCGTTCCCATGGAAACCTACATGACCGGCTACAAGCTGGGCGTGTATGATTTTTTGATCCATCAAGCTACGAATGAATGAGGTGCTCGCATGAACAAGCTGGTGTGCGGTATTCTGACGGTCATCCTGTGCCTGTCTGCTGTCGGGGCGCTCGCGCAGGAAAGCGATCTGCCCGAGGTGCGCTGGACCTATCCCGTATCGCTGACGGAGATCCAGTCCAAGTATGCGATGCTGGTCAACGCCGACAACATGCTGGAGAAGGATTTTGAGCCCGATCCGCTGGTGAAGGTGACCGGGGTGAAGCGGGCCACATCCGCTGCCGTCTACCTGGAAGAAACGGCGGCCAAGGCGCTTACGGAAATGTTCAATGCCGCCGCTGCTGTGACCGAATACGTATACGTAAACGAGAACGGCAAGGAAAAGACCGCCACCTATGACGAGGAGACCGGCATGGTGCTCTATCTCAAGAGTGGCTATCGCAGCTATGGCACCCAGTCCACCACCTACGCCAACTATCTGGCCCGCAACAACAACGTCGATGACGGCTATGTGGCAAAGCCCGGCTCCAGCGAGCACCAGACCGGGATCTGCGCCGATATCCTCAACGGGGATTACGCTGGCCGCCCCACCATGACGCAGGATTTCAAATGGACACCCGAAGCCCAGTGGATGAAGGAAAACTGCGATACCTTCGGCTTTATCCTGCGTTTCCTGGAGGAAAAGGAGGATGTGACCGGGATCAAGTTTGAGCCGTGGCACTTCCGCTATGTGGGCAAGGAGATCGCCTCCTACATCATGGCCAACGGCATGACGCTGGAGGAGTTCACCGAGGAGGCCCAGGAGGCCGTGGCCGATTTTGAAAGCCGCGGCGGAGATGTGGAGGAGCAGCTGGCCTACGAATACTCTCGCCTGAACGCGCCGCCCGAAAGCTATGTGCTCGACGAGTTGGGTGAGGACGGCGACGCGGAGGTTTCCCTCGTATTCTGAGGGGACAGCTTTACTTTTTCCGTGCGACAGGGTACAATGGTCCCTGGCGCAAAGGCGCACGAATGGATATGAACGAGGGCTGATATGGGCAAGACGATCGCCATCACCAATCAGAAGGGCGGCGTGGGCAAAACCACGACCGCGATTAACCTGGCAGCCTGCCTGGCCGAAGCGGGCAAGCGCGTGCTGCTGGTAGACCTGGACCCCCAGGGCAACACCACCAGCGGCATCGGCGGCAGCGCAGGCGCCCATTCGGTCTATGAGGCGCTGATGGGACGCACGCCGCTTTCCGCCTGCCTGCAAAGCACCTGCGTCAAGGGCTTGAGCCTGATCCCCGCGGATATCCGTCTGGCGGGCGCGGAGCTGGAGCTGGTAGAGCTGGAGCGGCGCGAATACCGACTGAAACATCTGCTCAAGACCATCGAGGGGGACTTTGACTTCCTCTTTGTGGACTGCCCGCCCTCGCTTGGGCTCCTGACGGTTAACGCCCTCACGGCCGCCCAGCGCGTGCTCATCCCGATCCAGTGCGAATACTATGCGCTGGAGGGCGTATCCAGCCTGATGAATACCGTCAACCGCGTCAAGCATGCCTTCAATCCCGGGCTGGATATCGAAGGGGTGCTGCTGACCATGCTGGACGCGCGTACCAACCTGGGCATCCAGGTGGTGGATTCGGTCAAGAAGCATTTCAAAAGCCGCGTGTTCGCCACGGCGATCCCGCGCAATGTACGCCTGGGCGAGGCGCCCAGTCACGGCCTGCCCATTCATCTGTACGACCCCCGCAGCCTGGGGGCGGACAGCTACCGCAGGCTGGCACAGGAGTTTTTGCAGCGCAACAGATAGGAGTCGGTGAGGATGAAACGCGGCGGACTCGGCAGAGGCCTGGATGTGCTTTTGCCACAGAGCGGCGAATTGCTGGAAACGGTGGTGCGCGATATCTCCATCGACGAGATCGACCCCAACGCCTCCCAGCCCAGGCGGGATTTTGACAAGGAGGCATTGGAGCAGCTGGCCGACAGCATCCGCGAGGCGGGCGTGCTTTCTCCCATTCTGGTGGTGGAAAACGGCATGCGCTACCGCATTGTCGCGGGTGAGCGCCGCTATCGGGCCGCGCGTCTGGCGGGGCTGGAAACGGTGCCCTGCATTGTGCGCTCCATGACCAACGAGCAGCAGATGGAGGCCGCGCTGATCGAAAACCTGCAGCGCCAGGACCTCAACCCCATTGAGGAGGCCGCCGCAATCCGCAGCCTCATGCAGGAATGCGGCTATACGCAGGAGCAGGCCGCTCGCAAGCTGGGCAAGAGCCGTCCGGCAATCGCCAATGCGCTGCGGCTTTTGAATCTTCCCAAGGCCGTGACCGATCTGGTGGTCACGGGCGACCTGTCCGCCGGCCATGCGCGCGTGCTGGCCGGGCTGGACAGCGAGGCGCGCCAGCTGGAGCTGGCGCACCAGTGCGTGCTGCACGGATACAGCGTGCGAAGGCTCGAGGAACTGGCCAAGGCCCGCCCGGCCGTGCGTCAGGCAGCCCCGAAACGGGAGGCGGGTCCGGAACTGATGGCTCTGCAAAACGCCATGCGCGAGGCCCTGGGCCTTAAGACCACGCTCTCCGGCACGGAGACGCGGGGCAAGATCACGCTTTCCTATAACAGCGCGCAGGAGCTGGAGCACCTCTATGAGGTGATCGGACGTTTGCTGGGTTAAGCCCGGAAAGGTGGTATCGCCGTATGCGAGTCAACTCCAACAAAAAGATCCACAAAATGAAGCGCGACCCCTACAAGACGCTGCTTCGCACCGCCGGCATTCTGGCGATTGTGGTGGTGGTGGGCGTCGGCGTGTTTTATCTGTGCTCTCTGGCGGTCACGAACGATTACGTTTCCACCCGCAACCGCATTGAAAACGAAAACGCCGAAGCCGAACTGGAGTTCAACGCCATGATGAACGAGCTGCGCGCCGAGCAAAGCGCCGCGCTTGCACCCAACACAGGGGTGGTGTCCTCGGCGGATCTGCCATCCTGGGAAAAAACGCTGAACGATACCCTCTGGCGCATCGAGGATGAAAGCAACGCCGGCCTGGAAAACACCAGCACCATTACGCTGGACCGTGCGTCTCTGATCAATGGCGGGCTTTTGCTGGTCAATCCCTGGCATTCCCTCCCCTCGGATTTTTCCGAGGAGGGTCTGGTGAGCATCGGCACGGCCAGCAACTTCCAGATTCAGGTGCAGGACAACAGCGTACGGGTATTTCAGCCTGCGTACGACGCGCTGAGTGAAGCCCTCACCGCCGCCAAGGATGAGGCAGGACTGGAATACTACATCGTGATGGAGGGTTACCGCTCGGTCGCGCAGCAGGAAGAACTTTTCAATGCGGAAATGGAGAAGCTCTCCTCCCGCTATTCCGGCAACGCCCTCATCGAGGAAACCAAGAAGAACGTCAACTATCCCGGCAACAGCGACTACCACACCGGCATGTCCTTCCGCATGGACGTGTACCAGCGCGATAACGCCGCGCTCAACAATCTGAAGTTCCAGGCCGAATCCGAGCAGGGCGCGTGGCTGACGGAGCACTGCTGGCGGTTTGGCATTATCTTCCGCTTCCCCACGGCCGATTTCCCCAAGGGCTGGGAGGATAAGAGCTACAAGACCGGCGTTTCCGCGCAGTTGAACCTCTACCGTTATGTGGGCAAGGCGCATTCCGCCGCCATGCGCGTGCTGAACCTGTGCCTGGAGGAATACATTGAGTTCCTGATCGCCCATCCGCACATCTGCGTCTATGAGGACGGCGCGCTCAAGTATGAGATCGTGCGCATCAAGATTGCGGACGACGCGCAGAGTGTGCAGCTGCCGGTGCCAAACCCCGCCAGCAGCTACCAGGCCAGCCTGGACAATATGGGCGGCGTGGTCATGGCCTACACATACTGATTTTATCAAAGAATCGGGAGAGAGGCTGACGGCTGCTCTCCCGTTTTTTGTTAGAAGGAGGAACACGTATGATTCCCCGCTGCTTTATGCTGAAAAACGGCTCGACCGCCGTGCTGAGAACCGCCGTGCCGGAGGATGCGGCGCAAATGATTGCTTATCTGCGTGCCTGCGCGGAGGAGACGGACTTCCTGCTGCGCCTGCCGGAGGAATGGGACATTTCCGTGGAAACAGAGGAAGCCCTGCTGCGGGATATGGCGCGCCAGACGGAAAACCGGATGCTGGTGTGCTCGGTAAAGGGGGAGATCGCAGGCACCTGTCAGGTTGCCTGCATGAACCGGCTGAAAACCCGGCACCGCGCCACGGTGTCCATCGCGCTGCGCAGGGCGTATTGGGGTCAGGGCATTTCCGGCGTCATGTTCGAGGAAATGGAAGCCTTTGCGCGCGAACGGGGCGTGACGCAGCTGGAATTGGCCTACATTCAGGGAAACGAGCGGGCGCGTCACCTGTACGATCGCATGGGCTTTGTGGAGACGGGACGCGGCCCTGACGCCGCGCGCCAGCGGGATGGCACTCTGGCAGATGAGATCTTCATGATGAAAAAGCTGTAACGCAAAAGGCGCGGAGCGCGTATCCCCCATCATGGGGAACGCGCTCCGCGCCTTTTGCGCTCTGTCAGGCCGTCAGATCCGCCAGGGTGCAGGGCACCGCCCGCTGCAAATCCGCCGGGGTCATTTCTACCTGATAGCCGATCTTGCCGGCGCTGAAAATGACGGTATCGCACAGCTCGACTGTTTCGTCCAACGTAGTAGGAAAGGGCTTTTTCATGCCGATAGGGGAACATCCGCCATGTACATAGCCGGTGAGCGGCAAAAGATCCTTGCTCTTGAGCATGGCGATGCTCTTTTCACCCACGGCCGCGGCGGCCTTCTTGAGCGACAACTCCTCCGCCACGGGAATCACGAATACGTAATATCGCAGCGAGGCACCCTGCGTCACCAGCGTTTTGAATACATGCGACGGGTCCTCGCCCATCAGTCGCGCGGCCTCCACGCCGCTTGGAACAGACCCATCCGCGGGATAGGAACGCGGTGTATAGGAAATGCCCATTCCATCCAGCAGACGCATTACATTGGTTTTGTCCACAGAAAGGCTCCTTCTTTGGTATCCGGTCATGTGTCAGTCCAACGTGCTGGTAGGCGCGCCACACCTCAGGCACGGACTCAGCTCGCCCAGATGCTCGCTCAGTTCGCTGTAGGGGAAGGTGCCGGTCAGCGGCTGATATTCCTCCCCAACGCTGGGGCAGTACGGGTCCAGATGGTAGTAGCTGCCGTTATTGACGTTATAGTACAGAAGCGTGTCGCCTGCTGGCGCGGGGGTTACGGTGGTACGCGGGGTGGGGGTTGCATCCGCCACACTCAGGTTGTTGACCACGTTTTCCTCGGAGCTTTGCAGCTCGTCGTTGGTGGCGAGGGAATTCGGGTCCACATACCACTCGTCGCCCTCCTTGGTCATGATGACCATGAAGCGGTAGATGGAGGGGTCCTTGCCGTTGTTCTTGTTGATGGTGGCCGTCATGGTCACGGTACGGCTGTTGTCCTGATCCGTGCCGGAGATTTCCTCAATGGTGTATTCCTCCGGCGTGCGGTTGGCCAGCAGCATGAACAGCGCCGTGGAGGGATTTTCCTGCGCGCTGGCCCAGCTGGGCTGCACGAGACTGACCATTTCCTGAGGATTGTTGTTCTGCCATAGCGCCATGAAGGTTTCCAGGCGCCGCTCAGCCTCCGACGGGCCGGAGGGCGTAGGCGAAGGCGTGGGCGCCGGCGTTTCGGTGGCTGCGACCGCGGCGGCGCCGGCATCCGGCGCGGCGCTGGTTTGGATGGAAGCCGGCTGATTGCCCGGCGCTCCGGTGCGCAGCACGTCGCGCCCGCCCTGCATCATCATGGCGACAGTGACGATACAGAGCGCCACGTATACCATGCTCACGATCAGCCTCGTGACGGAGGAAAACATCTGCCGGTACCACATGCCGCCCAGTCCCAGCACACACAGGCCCAGGAACACATAGCGAATCACATCCAGCGAAGAGGGCACAAACAGGCAGGGGATAAACACCAGCGGCAAAAGCCCGAAGAGGAATACGGACCACAGCCGGTCGGCGTTGAAGGGGGCGCGCTCACGCGCGGGCTGGGGCGGCGGAGTACGCAGGTTGAACATGGGCTGCTGCGCAGCGGCTCCCGCGGCCTGAGGCTGCATGGGAGCAAAGGGAGGCGGCTGCATGCCGGCAAAGGGCGCGGCCTGCGGGGGTGTCATTCCCCCCTGAGCGGCGTAACCGGGCATGGCCTGCGTCGCCGCTCCGGGCGCGCCGGACTGCATGGGAGAAAAGGCGTACATAGCGGGCTGCACCGTGGGCCGAATGGGTTGGGATTGCCCCGGCCGCACGGCCTGAGCGGAGGCGGCAGGAGGCTGGGAGGCCATCGGCGAAGGGGGCACAAAGCCCTGACTGCGCGGCGAGAAAGCCGCGGAAGAGGAGCCGAATGCGGTGTTGCCCAGCGGTGGCACGGATGCGGTGGAGCCCGGTGCAAAGCCCTGAAAAGGCGGCTGACCCGCCATGGGCTGAATGAAGCTGGGCGACGCGAAGGGAACCTGCGCCGTGCCCTGCATGGGGGCGGAGAAATAGGGCGGCATGCCTGAAAACCCACCCTGAGGGGGGACGGACTGCGCGAAGGCCTGCTGCGTCTGCGGCGAAGCGGGCGGCATGGTGGGGGCGGGCTGCGGAACCTGGGAAAAATCAGGCGTCTCCGGAGCCTGCCGCACAGGGGCTTTTTTCATAAAACCGCGCTTCTGCATCCCATAGGTCGGGGTGGAAGCGTACTTCGTGCGGTTGGCGTTCATGCTACATCTCCTTAGCGTGGCCATGGGTACGGGTCCAAAAAAGGCGGCGCGCGTGCGCACGCAGATTCCTTTCTATTATAGCACATATTGCGCCTTTGTAAACACGGCGCATCGTTTTACAAAAGAAAAGTAACACTTTTTGGAAAAATCCTGGCGGCGCCAAGCGGAAAGCGGAGCGCACAGGCCAAAAACAGGAGGGGACGCCACTTGTCCCCGGCGATAAAAACGTAACAATTCCGGCGCCTGAAATCCTTTTGGCGAATCAGTTGCGAAAACAGCGACAATCATGTATAATTATGCTGATCTGTTGCGCATTTGCGAATGGGTCAGCATTGTGGGCGGCTTGCCGCCGCGCAAGGAGGCGCAGGACAAACATGGAGTGCAAGATCAAAAATGACATAGGCACGATCTACATCACCGAGGACGTGATGCTCAAGGTGGTCGGCTATGCCGCACTGGAGTGCTACGGCATCGTGGCCATGTCCAGCAAGCGGGCCAAGGATGGCCTGGTGGAATGGCTGGGTCGCGAAAATCTGTCCAAGGGTGTTCAGCTCAAGCTGGTGGATGACATGCTGGATGTGGATCTGTTCATCATCGTGGAATACGGCATTTCCATCGCCGAGGTTTGCAAGACCATCGTGGAAACGGTGCGCTACAAGCTCGAAAGCATGACGGGCGTAAAGGTGCGCCGGGTCAACATATCCGTTGAGGGCGTTCGCGTCTGATTATTAGCGTGTCAGGAGGAAAAACCTTTGATACAGACCAAGACGATTGACGGCGTGCTGCTGCGCGATATGGTGGTGACCGGCGCGGCCCTGCTGGAAAAAAACCGCGAAGCGGTAGATGCCCTGAACGTTTTTCCCGTGCCGGACGGCGATACGGGCACCAATATGAGCCTGACCATGGCCTCCGCTACCAAGGAGGTCAATCAGAAGGAATACCTTAGCGCGGGTGAGGCGGCCGCCGCACTGGCCAAGGGCGCGCTGCGCGGCGCGCGGGGCAACAGCGGCGTAATCACCTCGCAGCTGTACCGCGGTTTTGCGCGCGCCCTGGAGGGCGTGGAGCGCATCACGCCCACGCAGTTTGCCCAGGCGCTCAAGCGCGGCGCGGAGACGGCCTACAAGGCGGTCATGAAGCCCAAGGAAGGCACCATTCTCACCGTGGCCCGCGTCATCGCCGAGGAAGCGGTCAAGCAGGCCGAGCGTGCCCCGGAGGATTATGACGCGCTGTTTGCCAACATCCTTTCCACTGGCGACACCATCCTCAAAAAGACGCAGCAGATGCTGCCCGCGCTGACCCAGGCCGGCGTGGTGGATGCCGGCGGGCGCGGACTTCTGCTCATCTACATGGGCTATGCCGCCTGCCTGCGGGGCGAGGAAGTACCCACCGAAAAGCTGGAGCTGTCCGGAGACGGGACCGCCTCCTTTGAAGATGACCACGACGCTATCGGCGAAATCAAGTTTGCCTATTGCACGGAGTTCCTGATCCAGAATCTGTATCCCGATATTCTGGAGGAGGACATCGATTCCTTCCGCCGCCGCCTCAACCGCATTGGCGACTGCGTGCTGGTGGTGGGCGATCTGAGCCTGGTCAAGGTGCATGTGCATACCAACGAGCCGGGCAAGGCCCTCGAATACGGCCTGAGCCTGGGCGAGCTGGTCAACCTGAAGATCGAAAACATGGTTCAGCAGCGCCGTGACAAGCAGGCGGCGGCACAGCAGAAGGCCGAGGAGGAAGCTCCCGAGAAGGAATACGGCATGGTGGCCGTTTCGTTGGGCGATGGTTTCAACCGGATCTTTAGCGAGCTGATGGTGGATCATGTGGTTGAGGGCGGTCAGACCATGAACCCCAGCATTGAGGATCTATCCGAGGCCATTGAAAAAACGCACGCCAAAACGGTTTTCGTGCTGCCCAACAATGGAAACGTCATCCTGGCGGCCCAGCAGGCGGCTGAGCTGTGCGAGGATAAGCGCGTGCTGGTGGTGCCCACCAAGAATGTGGCCATGGGCATCGCGGCTGCCGTGGCATTCCAGCCCGAACAGACTCCCGAGGAAAACGCCGCTCATATGAACGAGGCCGCTCAGCGCGTGCGGACCGCCACCGTGACCTACGCCGTGCGCGACAGCGAGCTGGATAACCTGCATATCCACGAGGGCGACATTATCGGCCTCTACAACGGCCAGATCCACACCGTGGGCAGCAACGTACAGGATGTGACGCGCGACCTGATGCGTGAGATCGTCACCGAGGACGATGAACTCATCACCGTCTATTACGGCAAGGACACCGCCGAGGCCGACGCGAAGGCGCTGACCGATGAGCTGGCCCAGATGTACGGCGACTGCGACGTCGAAATGCAGCCGGGCGGACAGCCGCTTTACTACTATCTGGTATCTGTGGAGTGAACATGCAGCTGACCGATCTCAAGGGCATCGGAAAAACCAGACTGGAAGCCTTACACGCAGCGGGCATCTGCTCGTTGCGTGATCTTTTATACGCCTTTCCCGTGCGTTACCGGGACCTGAGCAGCCCCACCACCGTCAGGCAGGCGCAGCCGGGTGAGTCCGTCTGCCTGCTGCTCAGCCGCCGCGGCGAGGCGAAGCTGTCTCGTCACGGCAAGCTCAGCCGCGTGACCTGCACCTTTGCCGATGAAACGGGTCAGATTTCCGCCTGCTGGTTCAACCAGCCCTGGATGCGCGAGCATCTTAACGCCGGCACGCGCTTCATGCTGTATGGCCGGATGGAGGCTTGCGGCGCGGGCAAGCGGATGACGAATCCTTCCCTGGAAAAGGAGCTCGGCGTGGTGCCCGTCTACCGGGCGATACCGGGCGTGCCGCAGCGGTTGCACCAGGCGGCCGTGCGCCAGGCGTTGGAAGCCGCGGAGCAGGCATGCCCCGAAACGCTGCCTGAGCGCCTGCTTGAGCGCTTTGGCCTGTGGCCTTGCGCCCGCGCCCTGCGCGCCGCTCATGAACCGGCCTCCCTGCAGGAGGCCGCACAGGCGCAGCGGCGTTTTGCCTTTGAGGACATGCTCCTGTATCAGGCTGCGGTGCGACTGATGCGCGACGGACGCGGCCCAGGCCCCTGCCTGGCGACGCCCGCGGGCGCGGCGGAGGCTTTCTGGGAAGCCATGCCTTTTGCGCCCACCGGCGCGCAGCGGCGCACGCTTGGGGAAATCGCCCGCGATCTGGCCACCCCGCATGCCATGGCGCGCATGGTGCAGGGCGACGTGGGGAGCGGCAAGACCGCCGTGGCCATGGGCGCGATGCTGCTGTGCGCGGAGGCGGGATGGCAGGCGGCGCTCATGGCGCCCACTGAGCTGCTGGCCCGTCAGCATTATGAAGGCATGCGGCCTTTCTTTGAGGCGCAGGGCTATTCCTGCGGCCTGCTGGTGGGCGGTATGCCCGCGGCGCGGCGCCGGGAGGCGCTGGAAAGCATCGCATCAGGCGCATGGCGCGTGGTGGTGGGCACGCATGCGCTCATCAGCCGCGATGTGGTCTATCACCGCCTGGGCCTGTGCGTGACCGACGAGCAGCACCGATTCGGCGTGGCCCAGCGCACCGCTCTGCTCAACAAGGGCGGGGATGGCACGCACGCCCCGCATCTGCTGGTGATGAGCGCCACGCCCATTCCGCGTTCCCTGGCGCTGGTGCTCTACGGCGATCTGGACCTGTCCGTCATTGACGAGATGCCTCCCGGCCGCCTGCCGGTGAATACGCGCATCGTGAGCGAGAGCAAGCGCGAGGCCATGTACGGCTTTCTGCGCGACCAGCTCGACGCCGGGCGGCAGGCCTATATCGTCTGCCCGCTGGTGGAGGAGGATGACGAGGGCGACGGGGAGGACGGCCTCAAGGCCGTGAAGGCGCACGCGCAGGAACTGGCCTGCGGGCCGCTCAGGGACTTCCGCGTGGGACTGACCTATGGCGGCCAGCCCTCGCGTGAAAAGACGGCCGCTCTGGCGGATTTTGCCGCCGGCCGCACCCAGGTGCTGGTGGCCACCACTGTCATTGAGGTGGGGGTCAACGTGCCCAACGCCACGGTAATGATCGTTGAGGATGCAGACCGGTATGGCCTGGCCCAGCTGCACCAGCTGCGGGGCCGTGTGGGTCGGGGAAGCGGGCAGAGCTGGTGCTTTCTCATGGCGCGGCCCAACGACCGCCTTCGCGCCCTGGCCGCGACAAACGACGGCTTCGAGGTGGCCCGCGCGGATCTGGAGCAGCGGGGTCCGGGCGAACTGTTGGGCGCGCGCCAGCATGGCGCGGCGGCCTCGCTGGCCGTAGGCAATTCACAGCTGCTCTATGAGGCCGCGCGCTGTGCCGAGGAGCTGTGGACCCTGTCAGAATGGGCCCCGGAGCGCGACGCGGTGGCCGGGCAGGCACGCCTGCGGCTTCAGCAGCTGGAGGAGCGCGTCTCCATCAGCTGAAGAATCAAGATTGAAAATTGGCCGAAGCGGCGGTACAATAATCAGGAACCAAAGCCGCAAGAGAGGACGCGACCTATGCATATCGTACTTTATGAGCCGGAGATCCCCCAGAATACGGGCAACATCGCGCGCACCTGCGCGGCCACGGGCAGCATGCTGCACTTGATCGAGCCCCTGGGCTTTGAGCTGTCGGACCGCTATCTCAAACGGGCCGGTCTGGATTACTGGCATATGATGCAGTACCGCGTATATGCGGATTTTGAGCGCTTTTTGGAGGCGTGGCCGGATGCGCGCATGCACTTTCTGACCACGAAGGCCCCGTGCGCCTATACGGAGGCGTCGTATGGCCCGGACGACTTTCTGGTTTTTGGCTGCGAAACGCGCGGCCTGCCGGAGTCGCTGCTTTCGCGGGTGTATGACCGCTGCGTACGCATCCCCATGGCGCCGGGCGCGCGCAGCCTGAATTTAAGCAATTCCGTGGCCGTTGTCGTCTACGAGGCGCTCAGGCAGCAGGGCTTTCCCGGCCTGGAAGCGCGGGGTAGCCTGACGGGACGCGAGGATGCCTCCGCCCCGTGGATGGATTACGTATGACCATTCGTTGTCACAGCAGGGAGGGATGCATATGGACAAACGCAAGCGCCGTTTCAGGCGCGGTGAGCATCAGGAAGAAGAATTGCGCCTGGACGATGTGCTGGAGCCCTATGACCAGGATGAACCGGCTGATGATGAACAAAGCGGTCAGACCTTCGCCCCTTATGAGGATGAGGCCGGGCCGCTCTATGAGCAGCAGCCGTCCTACGGAGAGCAGCAGCCGCCCTACGAACCGGCCTATGATGCGCAGGAGCCGCCCTATGAGGAAGATCAGCCGCCCTACGGCGATCCTTACGATGAGGAGTATTCCGGGTATCATGAGGCCATGGACGAGGCGATGAACCAGGCCGGCCGCTTCAAGGTGGCCATGGGTGTGTTCGACACCGTGAGCATTCTGGTGGGAATCGGCGTGATTTTGCTGCTGGTGGCGATGCTGGTATCGCTGGTGAGCTGGCTCAGGTCGGATATCCTGCACTCCGCGCTGCTTTTGCAAAGCGGCCTGCAATAACCGCCCTTGGAGGGAAGGCTGTCATGCGTATTTCATGGGAGCAGCTTAGCCACAATATTGAAAGCTGTCAGGCCTGCGGATTGGCCGCCGGGTGCCGGCGCAAGGTGCCCGGGCAGGGCGATCCGCACGCGCCGCTGATGCTGATCGGGGAAGGTCCCGGCGAGCAGGAGGACCGGCAGGGACTGGCCTTTGTGGGGCCCGCCGGGCAGCTGCTTACGCGCATGCTTGCCGCCATTTCGCTTCCGCGTGACCGCGTCTACATCTGCAACGTGGTCAAGTGCCGCCCGCCCAACAACCGCCAGCCCACGCCGGAGGAGATGGCTGCATGCCTGCCGCACCTGCGCGGACAGGCGGCGCTGGTGCGTCCGCGGGTGATCCTGCTGCTGGGCGCCACGGCCGTGGCCGCCGTGCTGGGTCCGGACGAGCGCATCACGCGCTGCCGGGGCCGGTGGTTTGAACGCAAGGGCACGCATATCATCGCGACCTATCACCCCTCGGCGCTTCTGCGCGACCCTTCCAAGAAGCGGGCCGCGTGGGAGGACCTGCAAAGCCTGCGGCAGCGGCTCACCGAGCTTTCGCTCTATCCCGACCTTTTGAAGGAGGACAGGCCATGAATGCCATGGACCGGTTTCGCAGGGAATGCACGGCCTTTTTTGAGGCGCTGGAGGCTGGGGCGCAAAAGCCGCTGGTCTTTGGCGATGGTCCGTCGGACGGACCGGTGCTCATGCTGGTAGGGGAGGCGCCCGGCGAACAGGAGGCGCTGGAAGGCAGGCCTTTCGTGGGCAAGGCCGGGCGGAATCTGGCCGGCTTTCTGGAGGCGCTGGGCCTGCGCCGGAGCGAGATTTATATCACCAACGTCGTCAAGGTCCGGCCCACGCGCGTAAGCCCCGCGGGCCGCGTGGTCAACCGACCGCCCAGCCATGAGGAAAAGGCGCTTTTCACCCCGTGGCTCATGCGCGAGGTCGCGGTGGTGCGCCCGCAGGCGCTGGTCACGCTGGGCAATGTGGCGCTGCAGGCCTTTGTACACGATACCATAGGACAGGCACATGGAACCTGGCGGCGAGCCGTGGTGGCTCCGCCGGAGGCGGCCGCTTTCACACTCCCTCTGTTTGCGCTGTACCATCCCGCTTCGGTGATCTACAATCCGGCCCTGAAGGAGCGCTATGAGCAGGACCTGGCGGCGCTCGCCGCATCGCTTCGCGTACCCTCAAACGGCCCATGCGACATTTGAGCGTACCATTTGCGGCCTTAAGCACACGCCGCATGACAAATGATCGCCTATGTGGTAGGATAGCGTTGAAGCCGCGGGCCTGCCCGCTGGTCAAACGGGAGGGAAGAATATGTGGGAACTGCTCTTGGCAAATCTGCCCATCGTCGCCTGTTTTCTGCTGGGACTGGGCCTTTTGATCGTGGAGGTGTTCATGCCGGGCTTTGGCCTGCCGGGTATTTCGGGCATCATTCTTGAGGTGGTGACCATCGTGCTTACCTACGTGTGGCACGGCGGCTTAGCTGCGTTGGGGGTGACGCTGATCATCCTGGCGGTGGTGGGCATCGTGATATCGCTGGCACTGCGATCGGTCAACAAGGGACGCCTGTCGAAATCGCCGATCATCCTCAACGATGAGGAAAGCGCAGCGGAAGGCTATGTGGCCACACGGGATATGGAGGTTTTTCTAGGCAAGGAGGGCGTGACCACCACGGTGCTCCGGCCTGCCGGCATGGCCGAATTTGACGGCGTGAAGCTCAATGTTGTGGCCGACGGCGAATATATTCCCAAGGATGCGCGTGTACGAGTGGACCATGTGGAAGGCGCGCGCGTGGTGGTGCGCAAGCTGCGTACCGCAGAAGAATAATCATTCGCGCCCTGCACGCCCGGAGAGGGGAAGGCGGACAGGCGCGGCTAAGCAATAAGGAGGAATCATCATGAACGCACAATCCCTGCTCATGTCGGCCGCCTATTACATGGAGGATGTGTCCGACCCCGTCAGCACGCTGCTGTGGATCGGCCTGGCCATCCTGGTGGCGCTCATTCTGGTGGTCGTGTTCCTGCGCTTCGTGCCGCTGGGCCTGTGGATTACCTCGCTGGCGGCGGGCGTGCACGTCAGCATCAGTTCCCTGGTAGGCATGCGGCTGCGTCGCATCCAGCCCAAGCGCTTGGTCGAGCCGCTCATCAAGGCCCGCAAGGCCGGACTGGACGTTACTCTGTCCAAGCTGGAAACGCATTTGCTGGCCGGCGGCAACGTTGATCGCGTAATCAACGCGCTCATCGCCGCCCAGCGCTCCAATATCGAAATGCCCTTTGAAAAGGCGTCCGCCATCGACCTGGCGGGCCGTGATGTGCTGGAGGCCGTGCAGATGAGCGTAACGCCCAAGGTGATTGAAACGCCCGTGGTGGCTGCCATTGCCAAGGACGGCATCGAGCTGCGCGCCAAGGCCCGTGTGACCGTGCGCACCAACATTGAGCGCCTGGTCGGCGGCGCTGGGGAGGAAACCATCATTGCCCGTGTGGGCGAAGGCATCGTCACCACGGTGGGTTCCAGCGAAACGCACAAGCAGGTGCTGGAAAACCCCGATCTGATCAGCCGCACGGTGCTCAACAAGGGTCTGGACGCGGGCACGGCCTATGAAATCCTGTCCATCGATATCGCGGATGTAGATGTGGGCCGCAATGTGGGCGCCCAGCTGCAGATGGATCAGGCCGAAGCCGATCGCCGCATTGCGCAGGCTCGTGCTGAGGAGCGCCGCGCCATGGCCGTGGCGCGTGAGCAGGAAATGAAGGCTTCCGTGCAGGAGATGCGAGCCCGCGTGGTCGAGGCCGAGGCCGAGGTGCCCAAGGCCATGGCCGCCGCGCTGCGCGAGGGCAAGCTGGGCGTAATGGACTACTACCAGATGAAAAACGTGGAGGCAGACACCAACATGCGCGACAGCATCGCCAAGGTGAGCGCGCCCCCTGTGAATTCTGAAGGCAAGAAGTAACGCCGGCGCATGACGCGCCTTGAGAGGTGGTTGGATGGACGGCATTCTGGCGCTGATTATCGTGTTCTGGATTGTGTCGGCGTTCAGCAAGGCCCTGAATCCCAAAAAAAGGGCGAAGCAGGCTGAAAAAAACCGGACGGCGAAACATACAGGCGGCCGGGCGGACAAACCGTCCGCCGCCCCCGCGGAGCATGAGGCCGCTCCCGCAGAGCAGCAGATGGCCCGCCAAACGACCTTCATGATGCCTCCGCTGGAGCCGCGCCCCACGTCTGTGGGAAGCCTGGGAACCTCATCTGACGAAGGAAAGGATATCTGCGATCCCACGCTGGGCCATGACGGCCGCCGGCCGGCCGCCTATGCGGGCAGCCTGGGGGCCGACTCCACTGAGGGAAAGGATACCTGCGACCCTCTGCTGGGCCATGGCCGCAGACCGGCCACGCGCGGGGACGGACGGGAAACGCCGTCCGGAGAACGGCGGGAAGGAAGTGCCAAACGCCGCCCATCCCCGCCGGGCGAGGATGCGTATGCGTTGGATGAAGGCATCATGTCCGAACTGGATGCGCAAACGCTGATTCAGGGCGTGGTGATGAGCGAAATTCTAAAGCGCCCGAACGAACGCAAATGGGGCTGGCGGTAACGCCGCCCCTTTTTTGGAAGAAACGGAGAAGAAAAAATGACCGATCAGGAACAGCTGCGTGTGCTTATCGCCGACGATGACGCGGGCATGCGCACCGTGATGCGCAAAATCATTGCAAAGGTGCAAGGATTTACGCTGGTGGCCGAGGCCGGGGACGGAAAAACCGCGTTGGAGCTGACCGAACAGATCAAGCCCAACGTGGTGTTTCTGGATGTGGAAATGCCCGAGATGAGCGGCGTGGAATGCGCCCGCGCCATACAGGATATGGATCCCTCTATCGTTATCATTTTCGCTACGGCGCACGATACCTATATGGGCGATGCTTTTGAGGTGTACGCCTTTGACTACCTGGTGAAGCCCTTCAAGGTGGATCGCGTGATTCAGACGCTGGAACGGGCGCGCGACCGCCTGTTGCGGCGCGATGCCCGGCCCGTGGGCGCGCCGGTTCCCGCCGTACCGCGCGCGGCAGAGGGAAGGCTGATGCTGCGGCACCGCGAGGGCGTCAGCTTCATAGACCTTCAGGATATCCTGCTGGTGCAGCGCGAGGACCGGGCCACCGTGCTCTACACGGCGGACGGGGGACGATACGTCACCGGCGATTCTCTGGCCGAGATGGAGGAGCGTCTGCACAGCGACGCGTTTTTCCGCTGCCATAAGTCCTATATCATAAACCTCAATCATATCAAGGACATCACGCCCTATGGACGCTGGACCTATGTGGTGCGCCTGGAAAACACCAAGCACGATGCGCTTATCACTCACGAAAAATACGAGGAGCTGGAGCGGATGTTCCGTTAATCCCTTACAGAGAGTACAGGATACCGCCCAGCACGCCCGCCCCTGCCATCACCCAGATGGGATCGGGCTTGAAAATGCGAAGCGCTGCCAACGCCAGCGCGAAAATACCAAGCGCCCTCAGGTCCAATAAGGGAAGGCTGATGACTTCGCTGCCAAACAGCGCCAGAAGCAATATGCTCAGGCCCGCCGACGCGATCATCGCGACCACGGCGGGGCGAACGCCGCCCAATACGCCCTGGATGACCGACAGGCTGCGGTAGCGGTAATACACCCATGCCAGCAGCAGCGCAATCACGCAGGAGGGCAGCACGCAGCCCGCTGTGGCCACCAGCGCGCCGCTTACGCCCGCGATGCGCATACCCACAAATGTGGCGGAGTTGATGGCGATAGGGCCGGGCGTCATTTGCGAAAGTGTGACGATGTCGGTAAACTCCGTAAGCGTCAGCCACGGATGCACTTCGACTACCTGATGCTGAATCAGCGGCATGGCGGCATATCCCCCGCCGATGCTGAACAGGCCAATCTGGAAAAAACTCAACAACAGCTGCCAGTAAATCATGCCGCCGCCCCCTTCTTTGTATCGCTGCGCCACTGGGCCAGACCGATGAGGGCGCAGGCCAGCAGAATCAAAAGGATATGCACATCGAAAAACCAGGAGGCGATAAACGCGCCTGCCAGCGTCACAATGGGGATGGCGCGCTTGCGGCCAATGATCTGCCCGGCCATGGTCAGCACCACGTCGAAGATGACCGCCGCCACACCCGCCTGCATGCCCTTCATCACCCGGCTGACGATCAGGTTGGAACGGAACGCATCGTAAAACAGGGAGATCACCGAGAGAACCACCAGCGGCGGAATGACCGTGCCCAGCATGGTCACCATTGCCCCCGGTACGCCCGCTACCCGGTATCCCAGCAAAATCGCGGCATTGACCGCAATCGGCCCCGGAGATGACTGGGCGATGGCCGTCAAATCCAGCATTTCCTGCTCTTCCAGCCAGCCCAGCCGGTCCACAAACTGCTTGCGCATCAGCGGAATGATGACATATCCCCCGCCGAAGGTAAAGGCGCTGAGCTTGAAGGTGGACAGAAACAAAGTACCGAAGGTGTGCGCGTCACGGTGCATGGACAGCCCCCCTTTTTTCCATTTGAATACACAGTATAGCACGCGCCCCATCGGCTGGCAAGCGCAGGCTTTTTTGTTGTACCGGAAAGAGAAGGGCGCCCCAAAAGAAACGTCGCCGCGATGCGCGGCACTCCTTTTGGGGACGGAAACGGCGTCAAGGGCCGCACGAAGCGCCGGAAACACAAGGAACAAACACTTTTTCGGGGACGCTGCTTGTTCCGTTCAGATATCCTCCCATAAAAGGAGGCCCGGCTTGTCAAAGGAGCGGCTGCTTGCGGCATTGTACGGGTCAATCAGCTCCGCGGTCTGCGCATTCACGAGGATGGGGCCCCAATAGGAGGAAACCGCATCATACTGCTTTTGGACGGATGCGTCCGGAGTCTCCGCATCTGGATACAATTCGCCCTCTGCCACCCATGTGGGGAGGAGCGTAAAGGCAGAGCCCGTTTCGTTGAGCCATACGGCGTATCCCAGCCGCAGGTTGGCAATGCTCCTCAGCCGTCCCGCCCGGATGAGATCGAGATAGGTCTCCTTCACCTCTTCAAAGCTGCATAGCGGCACATCTTCAGCGAGAAGCGCGGCAGGGCTGAGCAGATGGAACTGAAGGCTCTTGTATATCTCGTTCAGCCCGATGCTTTTCAGCCCCTGCGTGATGGCGATGGCGCCGTGATACCGGTACGCCTCCCGGTTGTTCATGCCCGCATACCGCGTGAAGCTTTCCGCTGCGCCGCAGATGACGGGAATGCCATCAACCATCTGATCAAAATAGACCATGAGCGTCGCTTCCGATTCCGGCAGGGGATCGCCCGAATAGGTGTCGGTTCTGTAATCGTACTTCATGTCCCCCTGATAGGCGATGAGACGGTGGGGGAGAAGCGCGATGTTCTCGCCGGGATAGAGGCTCTCCCATGTCCGCAGTAAAAGCTCCTGCGCGTCCGCGACGGTTGTGGGGTTGTTGAACGCATAGGCCGTGTTCAGGTCAAATTCGCCAAACTGGCGGAGAATGGGGTACTGGTTGTATCCCTCCGGGACGACGGAAGCGGGATGCGCTTTCTGTGCGGCACTTTTGACAAGGCGGTTGGGCGAGTCGATGCGCAGAATACCCGTGCTCATCCACTGCTCCGTGTCGCCGATGACGACGGACGCCTCGGCGGATCTGCCGTCGGCAAGGGGGACGGGGTCGGCCTCCATAACGGGGAAGCGTTCCACCTCCGGCACCGCCACGTCCAGGTCGATGGCGATCTCCCGGCCACAGGCGTGCAGGGTTTCGCACCAGCTGTCCGGGCAGGTTTCCCTCAGCTGCGTGATGGTTTGAAAATCCGGATTTTCCGCCCTCGCGGCGGTCAGGCCGCTTACGGCCAGCGCAAGACAGGTACACATGCAAAGCAGACGGCTTTTCATACGTTTCCCTCCCGTTTGTCGGTTCCATCAGGTTTGCGGCGACGCTCCCAAGGCGCGCCGGGCGCTCGCTTCGGATGTTGTCTATTCAGACTCCGAAGCGGGCGTTTTGGTTCATGAAGAGCAGCTTTTTTTGCGACGGCCGGACTGCCGCACATCAAAGCATGGCGCGAAGGGCTTTCCGCCGCCCATGCCATAACAGGAAAGCTTCCGGCCGGGGCGGTTTGGTTCAATCCACCGCTTATTTTACCCCCTTTTAACAAAAGCGGCACAGTTGGTTTAACACACGCGCCGTATACTTTCACCTGTACTAAGAACCAAGGAGGAAAACGAAGATGAAAAAGTTTCTGGGAATTCTTTTGAGCCTTATGATGATCGTGGGCGCGACCGCCGCAATGGCCGAGTTTGACTACACGCAGGACATCACCGTGGTCAGCCGTGAGGACGGCAGCGGCACGCGCGGCGCGTTCATCGAGCTGCTGGGTGTAGAGAAAGAGGACGAAAACGGCGAGAAAGTGGACTACACCACCGAGGAAGCCGTCATCACCAACAGTACCAACGTGATGATGACCACCGTCGCCGGCAATGAGGCCGCCATCGGCTACTCCAGCATGGGCTCCCTGAACGACACCGTCAAGGCCCTGCAGGTGAACGGCGTTGCCGCCACCGTTGAGAACATCAAGGCCGGCACCTACGAGGTCGCCCGTCCCTTCAACATCGCCACCATGGGCGAGGTCAGCGAAGCGGCGCAGGACTTCATCACCTACATCCTGTCTGCCGAAGGCCAGGCTGTGATTTCCGAGAACGGCTACATTCCGCTGGATGACGCCCCCGCCTATGCCGGCAAGCAGGTTTCCGGCAAGATCGTCGTGGCCGGCTCCTCCTCCGTCACCCCTGTGATGGAAAAGCTCAAGGAAGCCTACGCCGCCCTCAACCCCAACGCTGAGATCGAGATTCAGCAGAGCGACTCCACCACCGGCATGACCAGTGCTATCGACGGCATCTGCGACATCGGCATGGCTTCCCGCGCCCTGAAGGACAGCGAAATCGAGGCTGGCCTGACCGGCACCACCATCGCCATGGACGGCATCGCCATCATCGTCAACCCCGCCAACCCGGTCGAGAGCATGACCGTTGAAGAGATCGAGCAGATTTTCACCGGCGCTGTGACCACTTGGGAAGGCTTCCAGAAGTAAGGCCATGAGCGGCAAGTTTCGTGAAACGGCCATGCGGTGCGTGTTCTGCGCTACCGCATGCGCCTGTATCCTGGCGGTTCTGCTGATCTGCTTCTTCCTGTTCTCCAACGGCATCCCCTTCTTTGGGAAGGTCAGTCTCTGGGAGTTTCTGACCGGGGAGACCTGGAGGCCCAGCAATGAAATCTTCGGAATTCTGCCCATGATTCTGGGCAGCGTGTATGTCACCGGCGGCGCCCTGCTTCTGGGCGCGCCGCTGGGCATACTGACGGCGATCTATCTGGTCAGGTTCTGTCCCCACAAGCTGTACCGGGTGCTCAAGCCTGCGGTGGCGCTGCTGGCCGGCATCCCTTCGGTGGTCTACGGCTTCTTCGGGCTTACGGCCATCGTGCCCTTTGTGAAGGAAACCTTCGGCGGGAACGGAAACAGCATGCTAACCGCGTGCATCCTGCTGGCGATGATGATTCTTCCTACAATCATTCTGCAGGCGGAATCTGCGATTCGCGCAGTACCCGAAAGCTATTTCGAAGGCAGCCTTGCGCTGGGGGCGACGAGGGAGGCCAGCGTGTTCCGCACGGTGGTTCCCGCAGCCAGAAGCGGTATTCTGGCTGCCGTCATCCTGGGCGTTGGCCGCGCCGTAGGCGAAACCATGGCCGTGATGATGGTGGCGGGCAACCAGGCCCGTATGCCCAAGGGTCTTTTGCAGGGCATACGCACCATGACCGTGAACATCGTAATGGAAATGGGCTACGCGACGGACTTGCATCGTGAAGCGCTCATTGCCACCGGCGTGGTGCTGTTTGTGTTCATTCTCATGATCAACGCGCTGTTCTCGGCGCTCAAGAGGAGGCAGGTGCAATGAGGAGCGTACGCGCAATTCTCGCAAACGCGAGGCGCTATCCCGGGTCTTTCGTGCTCCACCTGCTGTGCGCCGTCGCGTCGGTGTTCGTCGCGGCGGCGCTGGTGCTGCTGATTGGCTACATTCTGGCAACCGGCATCCCACACCTCAAGCCCAGTCTGTTTGCGATGGACTACAACAGCGAAAACGTCAGCCTGCTTCCCGCCCTGTTCAATACCGTCATCATGACGCTTCTGTCGCTGGCGCTGGCCGTGCCGCTGGGCGTGGGCGGAGCCATCTACCTGGCCGAATACGCCAACCGCGATTCCAAAATCGTCAAGGCCGTGCGCCTTACGGCGGAAACGCTGGCGGGCATACCGTCCATCCTGTACGGCCTGTTTGGCATGATGTTTTTCGTGACCTCGCTTCGCTGGAGCTACTCGCTTCTGGCGGGGGGAATGACGCTTGCGGTGATGATTCTGCCCCTCATTTTGCGCACCACCGAGGAGGCGCTGCTCTCCATCCCGGACAGCTACCGCGAGGGCAGCTTCGGCCTGGGCGCGGGCAGGCTGCGCACGGTTACGCGCATCGTGCTGCCTCCGGCCATGAGCGGCATTCTGGCGGGCGTGATTCTGGCCATCGGCCGCGTGGTGGGCGAAACCGCAGCCCTCATCTATACCGCCGGCACCGTGGCGGACTGGCCCAAGGGCGTGATGAGCTCCGGCCGCACGCTGGCGGTGCACATGTACGTACTCTCCGGCGAGGGCCTGCACGTGCCCGAGGCTTCCGCGACTGCCGTGGTGCTGCTGGTGATTGTGGTCGGCATGAACGCCCTGAGCTCCTACGTGGCCAAGAAACTGACAAGGGGATAGAGCATGGACAAGCTGAAAATCGAAAACCTCGATTTGTATTATGAGAAATTTCATGCGCTCAAGAGCATCAACCTGAGCATTCCGCGCAACCGCATCGCGGCGTTTATCGGCCCCTCCGGCTGCGGCAAGAGCACGCTGCTCAAAACCCTCAACCGCATGAACGACCTGGTGCCCGGCTGCCGCGTGACCGGAAAGGTGCTGCTGGACGGCACCGACGTGCTGACCCCGGATACCGACGTCAACCTCCTGCGCAAGCGCGTGGGCATGGTGTTTCAAAAGCCCAATCCCTTCCCCATGAGCGTGTACGACAACATCGCTTACGGCCCGCGCACGCATGGCATCCACGGCCGGGCGCGTCTGGACGAGCTGGTGGAGCAGTCCCTCAGGCAGGCGGCCATCTGGGACGAACTCAAGGACCGGCTGCAAAAAAGCGCCATGGCCCTCTCCGGCGGCCAGCAGCAGCGGCTGTGCATCGCGCGCGCCCTGGCCGTTCAGCCCGAGGTGCTGCTTATGGACGAGGCGACATCTGCGCTTGACCCCATCTCCACCGGGAAAATCGAAGAACTGGCGGTGGAGCTCAAGGAGCAGTACACCATTGTGATGGTTACGCACAACATGCAGCAGGCCTTGCGCGTAAGCGACCAGACCTCCTTTTTCCTGCTGGGGGAAATCGTGGAGACGGGCCCCACGGAAAAGCTGTTCTCCAACCCCCGCGAAAAGCGCACCGAGGATTACATCACAGGGAGGTTCGGCTGATATGCGCCGTCAATTTGACGAACAACTGGAGGAACTGGCCCGGGAGATGATCTCCATGGGCGCGATGATCGAAAGCGCCATCGACAAGGCGTGCGACGCGCTGATGCGCCACGACGTGGCGCTGGCCAAAAGCGTGATGGAGGCCGATCACCTCGTCGATCAGAAGGAGCGCACCATCGAAAGCATGTGCCTCAGGCTTCTGCTGATTCAGCAGCCCATTGCCCGCGACCTGCGAAAGGTCAGCTCGGCGCTGAAGATGATTACCGATATGGAGCGAATCGGCGATCAGGCCGCCGACATCTGCGAAATCGTGACCATGATGGACGGCATGGAGGGCCTGGACAATCCCCGCCTGATGCGCGATATGGCACATGAAACCGTCGATATGGTACACAAGGTGATTGACGCGTACGTTGCCAGTGATGTACACTTGGCACAGGCGGTCATGGCGGCCGACGACGTAGTGGACGATCTGTTCATGCGCGTGAAGGCCGAGCTGATTGCGTTTTTGACACGCGATGCGACCCGGGGCCAGCAGGCGCTTGATATTCTGATGATCGCCAAATACTTTGAACGCATCGGAGACCACGCCGTAAACATCGGGGAGTGGGTGGAATTCTCCGTAACGGGTTCCTATAAGGGAGAAGAGCTTCAATGATCTACGTCGTAGAAGACGATCCGGGCATCCGCGAGCTGGAGTGCTATGCGCTCAGACAAGCGGGCTTTGAGGCGCGCGGCTTTGAGGAAGGACAGTCCTTTCTGGAGGCTGTGCGCGTTCAACTGCCCCAGCTGGTGCTGCTGGATGTGATGCTGCCCGGCGAGGACGGCAACCGCCTGCTGGCCCGGCTCCGGCAGGACCCCCGCACCCGCCGCCTGCCGGTGATCATGGTCACGGCGCGCGGAGAGGAAATGGACAAGGTACAGGGCCTGGATGGCGGCGCGGACGACTATATCGTCAAACCTTTCGGCGTGATGGAGCTGCTCAGCCGCGTGCGGGCTGTGCTGCGCCGTGCCAAGGATGAACAGCCACAGGCTGAGCTTGCTGTTGGCGATTTGCGCATGGACGTGGCACGCCACCGGGTTTTTGCGGACGGACGCGACGTAACCCTTACCCATATGGAATTTGAACTGCTGCGCTACCTGCTGATCAACCGGGGCATTGCGCTTACACGCGAACGCCTGCTGGATGCAGTGTGGGGCGTGGATTATCCCGGAGACACCCGCACTGTAGATGTGCATATGCGCACCCTGCGCGTAAAGCTGGGTCAGGCCAGCCGCTATCTGCAAACGGTACGCGGCGTAGGCTACCGATTGGAGGACGTGGATGCAGAAACGAATCTTTAGAGGTGCGCTGCTGCTAACACTGGCTACAGCGCTGGTGATAGGCCTGTTGTCGGCAGCAGTGTATTACCACCGCTCCGGTGAACAGCTGGAAAGCCAGCTCTGGCAGGAACTGGATATGCTTTCCACTTTGATGGAGCAATCCGCAGATCAGGATGCTGAGGAAGCGGCGCTCAAGGCGCTGAATATGCCCAACCGCCTTACGTGGATTGCGCCGGACGGCACGGTGCGCTACGATAACCAGAGCAACGCCGCAGACATGGAAAACCATCTTGGCCGTGAGGAAATCGCCCAGGCCAGTGAAACGGGAACCGGTTTCTCCAGGCGCTTTTCTCAGACGCTGCTGGAGGAACAGCTGTATTGCGCTCAAAGGCTGGAAGATGGAAGCTATCTGCGCCTGTCCGCCACGCAAAGCAGTCTGGCGGGTTCGCTATGGCGCATGGGCGGGGCGCTGGTGGCGGGCATCGCGGTGGTACTGATTGCGGCCGCCGTGCTCTCCCGCCTGTGGACACGGTCGCTGGTGAGGCCCATCAACGAAATCAACCTGGAAAATCCGTTGCAAAACCGTGTTTACGACGAGCTGACGCCCATGCTGCGCCGCATGGCGGAACAAAACCGGCGCTTGGAAACGCAGATGCGGGAAATCGACGCGCGGCGCGGGGAACTGGAAACGATCATCGGCCATATGAACGAGGGACTGCTCATTCTGGATGCGCATCGCCACGTGCTTTTGATGAACGACAGCGCGCGTGCCATCCTGCATACGGGCCTCCCTGCGGATGGTAAAACGCCGCTTTCCGTGTACAACCGGTCGCAAACGCTGCTGGATACGGTGGAAAAGGCCATCGCGGAGGGCGGCGCGCACGCGGATATGAGTGCGGGCGGACGCGAATACCTGCTCACGGCCAGCACCGTGCGCCATAACGAGGGCCTGGTGGTGCTTCTGCAGGATGTGACCGAGCGCAACGCCTCCGAGGCGGCGCGCAAGCGCTTCACCGCCAACGTCAGCCACGAGCTGCGCACGCCGCTGACCACCATTTCCGGCTATGCCGAACTGATACAGAGCGGCATGACCGAACCCAAGGACATTCCGGTATTTGCCCGCAAAATCTACAATGAAAGCCGCCGCCTGCTCAAGCTGATCGAGGATATCATGCACCTGAGCAAGCTGGACGAGGGCTTCGCCGCGGGATGCCTGCGTCGGGTGGACCTGCTGGAGGCCGCCCGGACAGCGGTAGAGGAAAATGCCGAAGCCGCGGGGGATCGCAACGTGACCGTGCGCCTGACGGGCGAGAGCGTTTTCATCAATGCCGACCCGACGCTGCTTGATGAAATGCTGCGCAACGTCATCGAAAACGGCGTCAAATACAACCGCTTAAACGGCGAAGTGCAGGTGGAGGTAAGCCGCCTTGCGGATGGCGCGCGCGTGCGCGTGACCGATACGGGCATCGGCATTCCCCAGGAGCATCAGGATAAGGTGTTTGAGCGCTTCTACCGCGTGGATGGCAGCCGCTCCAAGCAGACGGGCGGCACGGGTCTGGGCCTGTCGATTGTGAAGCATGGCGCGGAATACCACCATGCCAAAGTCGAGCTGAACAGCGAGGTGGGCCGCGGCACAGAAGTGACCATGACCTTTCCCCTGGCCACAGACGAGGAACACGAAGCGTAACGAACAAAAGGCGCTTCCGCCCGGATGGAGCGGAGGCGCCTTTTGTATTTATGCTTTCAGGAACGAAGAAAATCAGGCATTGCCGCCGGTTTCTCCCTCGTCGATGGGGTCCGGCTCCACGGGCCGCAGGTCCGGGCGGGTATCGCCCTCCCCGGCCGCATCCGGGCTGTCGGCCGCTTCGTCGGCCTCGTTCAGTTCGCTCCCCCAGTCTGCGCCTTCCGGGGCGGCTTCCGGCTCATTGTCCTCGCCTTCCGGAGCGGACTCGCCCTCCGGCGCAGAGCCATCGCTTTCTGGCATGTCGCCCTCTGCCTCCACGCGAGCGTATCGCTGGGCACGCAGCACGGTCAGCTGCTCATCCAGGGAACTCAGCTCGCTGAGCATGTCGCCCAGCGGCTGGGGCATGGGCTCGCCCTGCTGCCACAAGTCCAGCGCCCGGACGGGAATCTCGCTGAGCAGCTCGCGCCGCCGCGTTTCCAGATTGATTTCATTCAGCTTCTGATGGGCGTTGGTAGCCATGTTGCTGGCCCCCTTGCCCAATGCCTCCAAACCTTTGAGAAACGCCATCTTTACGTTGTTGCCCAAAGCTGCCATGCTTTAACACCCTTTCTTGTCTTTCGGTAGCGAAACAGGCCGGCGTGCGCCAAAAGCCCGGGCCTCCCCGCCGTGAAACGTCAATCCCACAACAGTCTACGCAGCCGTCCACTGGCAGATACCCCCCGCGGGCCGCGTGGAAAAACGTGCCTTCCCCCTGCCGTCCATTATACCATATTGTAGTCCGAACGCGGCCTTTCCAGCCGCCGCCAGCCGAAAAGTTTACAAAAAGCCTACCAGTGCATCAGCAGCGCGTCGCTTTCACACACAAAGTGCGTGTGCTCCACGGGCAGGATCTCGCCATCCAGCTGCAGCCGCATGCCTGGCGAGGACAAGGTGCAGCTGCTTGCCCGGTAGTTGTGCGCCGGGGGATGCTTGAAGAGCGTTCCCATCATCAGCGAGGGCAGATAAAAGGGAATTTTCCAGCGGGGTACGGCATCCACCAGCTGAATGTCGAACAGACCGTCGGTCACGTCGGCCTTCGGAGTGATGGGAATTCCGCCGCCGATGAAGCGCCCGTTGCCCACTGAGCAAATCATATAATGGCCGTCCAGCACCACGTTCCCGCCGATCTCCACATGCATGGGAATGGGCCGGAAGGCCGAAATCGCACGCAGCACCCCATAAAGATAGGAACAGATGCCGCTGAGACGCTTGCGTGCCGCGTTGGCAAAGTCCAGTACCATCACGTCGAATCCCGCGCCGCCCACGTTAAGAAAGAAGCGGTCGTTCATCATGCCGCTGTTGACAGGACGCGCAGGATGGGTCAGGATAAATTCCAGCGCATCGCGCCATTCACGTGGCGTGCCGATGGTTTTGATAAAATCGTTGCCTGTGCCCGCGGGGACTACGCCCAGCGCCGTGCGCGTGTGCCGGAGGCCGGCGGCCGTTTCGGTGAGCGTGCCGTCGCCGCCGAAGGCGATCACGGTTTCCGCCCCGCGCCCGGCGGCCTCGCGCGCCAGCTCCGTGGCATGCCGGGGGTGGTCGGTCAGGTGCTTTGCAAAGTCGATGCCGCGGCTTTTGAGCAGCGCGGCCGCTTCCTCGCCGATGCGCAATGCGCGCCCCTTACCGGCCACGGGGTTGATGACAAGCTCGATCACGGCCATCCGCTCCTCTTTGGAAAAGCTGCTTTTCTGATCTATTCTACAACATTTGCGCTGAAAAGGGAAGATACGCGCGTATTGTCTTTTCGAAAAAAAAGAGGTACCATAGCCCTGCCGGCCTTTGGGCCTGGGCGGAAGGGAGGAGCCTCATGCGTTTTTTGCATCTGTCCGATTTGCATATCGGGCGCAGGCTCAATGGTTTCAGTCTGCTGGAGGACCAACGGGCCGTGCTGGGTCAGGCGGTGAAACTGGCTGAAGAATGCGACGCAGTGCTGCTTGCGGGCGATCTCTACGACAAGCCCCAGCCCCCGGCGGAGGCCATCCGTGTCGTGAGCGATTTCCTGGTGGCGCTCCGTGGCCTGGGAAAGCCCGTCTTTGCCGTCAGCGGGAATCACGATGCGCCCGAACAGGTGGCTTATTGCCATGAGCTGCTGGGCCGGTGCGGAGTGTTTCTCTCTCCGGCCTTTGACGGGGCGCTGCATGGCCATACCCTGCGCGATGCGTACGGGGAGGTGCGCGTGTGGCTGATGCCGTTTTTGCGTCCCTCCGCCGTACGGCCATATTTCGAGAATGTGCGCACCTTTGAGGACGCGATACGGGCGGCGCTGTCCACCGTGGCGCGGGAACCGCACATGAGGCATGTGCTGGTTGCGCATCAGTATGTCACCGGCGCCGCGACCTGCGATTCGGAAATCCTCTCGCTGGGCGGGACGGATCAGGTGGGCACCTCGCTCTTTGACGGATTTGACTATGTGGCGCTGGGCCATTTGCATTCCCCGCAAAAGCTGTGCGGCGGGCGGGTGCGTTACTGCGGGTCGCCGCTGAAGTACTCACTGTCGGAGGAGCGGCAGCGTAAGGCCGCGCTGGTGGTGGACCTGGGGCCGGAGGGACTGCGCGGCGTGGAGGAGCACCCCTTTGCGCCCCTGCGAGATCTGCGCACGGTTCGGGGTGCGCTCAAGGAATTGACTGAGCCGGAATGCTTCAGCGAGGACTACGTCTATGCCGAGCTGACCGACGAGGAGGCGCTGGCGGACCCGGTGGGGGCGCTGCGCATCACCTATCCCAACCTGATTGGCATGCGGGTGCGCAACAGCCGCACAAACGACGGCCTCGCGCAGGCGGAAGCAGAGGTGGAAGCGGCGGAGAGACGCACACCGCTGGAGCATTTCACGGCCTTCTACCAGATGCAGAATAACGGCACGCCGCCCGATGAGCGGCGGCTCCGCGTGATGCGGCAAGTGATAGAGGAAGCGGAGGCGAAACGGCATGAGGCCGGTCAGGCTTGAAATGAGCGCCTTTGGCCCCTATGCGGGGTTGGAGACGGTGGATTTTACCCTGCTGGGTGAAAGCGGCCTGTTTTTGATTACCGGGGATACGGGCGCTGGCAAGACCACGCTGTTTGACGCCATTTCCTTTGCGCTCTACGGAGTGGCCTCCGGCGGAACCAGGCGCCGCAGCGCCAAGAGCTTCCGCAGCGATTTCGCAAGCCCGGCGGACGAAACCTGGGTCCGATTTACCTTTGAAAGTGGCGGCCGGCGGTGGACCGTGCGGCGAAGCCCCGAATATCTCAAACCCGGACGCAAAACTCCGCGCCCGGCCGAGGCGGAGCTCGTCTGCGAGGATGGGACCGTTTATGCCCGCATCGACGCGGTCAACGCGGCGGTGGAGGAATTGCTGGGGCTGGACGCGGCGCAGTTTGCGCAGGTGGCCATGATCGCCCAGGGGGATTTTCTCTCCATTCTCCGTGCGGACAGCCAGAAACGCGCGCTGATCTTCCGCCGCATCTTTGATACCCAGCTTTATGAAGATATTGCGCAGGTTCTGCGCGACCGTCGCGCTCAAGCGCAGGCCGGATTGGAAAAGGCGCAGGCGGCCTATGCCGCGCTCGCCGCACAGGCCGCCGCGGACAGCCCGCCGGAATGGGGGGAGCCAGCCTCCGCCAGCGTTTACGGCTCCCGGATGCTGGACGCCCTGCGCACGCAGGAGGCCGCCGACCGGGAAGCGCTGCAAGTGGCGTGCCGGATGCGCGAGCAGGCGCAGGGCGATCTGCGTGAGGCAGAGGCCGCCCTGGCCAATGCGCAGGCGCACAATCGGGGCGTAAAGAGCCTGGCAGAGAAGCGCGAGGAAACGCTTGCCCTGCGCTCGCAGAAGCCGGAAATGGACGCGCTGAAGGAGACGCTTGACCGGGCGCGCCGCGCCCGCACCGTGCGCCGGCTGGAAGAGGCTGCCCAGCGGGAACAGGCACGGCTGGCTGCACTGGATGGGCGGATACGGGAGCAGGAGGCCGCCGCTACGCAGGCCGAGGCCGCAGAGCGGAAAGCAGGGGAGCGCGCCGCGCAGGTACAGGCCTGGCAGGAACGCATGGAGGAACTGCGGCGCAAGCGGGACCGCCTTTCCGAGGTGCTTCCCCTGTTTGCCGCGCATCGAAAGGCGGCTGAAACGATGGAAAAGCGCGCCGCTGCGCTGGCCCGTGCGCTGGAGGCACGGGAGGCCGCGGCGGCCCGTTATGCGGAGGTGTCCGCCGCCTATCTGGCGGATCAGGCCGGCGTGCTGGCCGACCTGCTCCAAAATGGTCAGCCGTGCCCCGTGTGCGGCTCCCGCGAGCATCCCGCCCGCGCGAAGCATCTGGATGCCGCGCCTGATAAGGCGCAGGTGGACGCCGCCGCCGCCCGGCGAGACGAAACCGACCGCGACGCCGGCCGGGCCGGAGAGGATTGCGCCGCGGCGCGAAGCGATCTGGAGAACCTGCGCGAGCGGCTGACCGGTGTGATCGGCGGCAGGACGCCCGATGACGCGCTGGAGGCGGAATGCCGGGAAAAGCACGCGCGCTTCAGCCGCCTGATCGACGAGCTGCGCCAGAGCATTGAGGAGGCGCAGCGCGGGCAGCAGGCGGCCCGCAGCGCCCTTGAGGCCGCCCGTGCCGTGCTCAGCGGCAGCCGGAGCGAGCGGGCGGCGCAGCAGGAGGCAGCTCAGACCGCGGCGGCGGCGTTTCAAAATGCGCTGGGCGACGAAGGCTTCGACGGCGAGGCCGCCTACCGTGCCGCGCTGGTGGAGGAGCGGGAGGAAAACGCCATGGCAGCCCGCCTTACGCAGTATGGGAACGCGCTTTCGGCCGCGGAGGCGGCATTGGCCAGCCTGGCCGCGATGTGGGAGGGCAGGCAGCCTGTGGACGGAGAGGCGCTCAAGGCCCGAACGGAAGCCCTCAGCGCCCGTGCCGAGGCGCTGCTTAGGCAGGAGAAGGAGGCGGATGCGCGCCTTTCGCATAACAGCCGGCTGCTGCCGCAGCTGGAGAAAGCAGTGCGGGAGGCAGGGGAGAAGCTGGAGGATTTCGGCGTGCTGGACGACCTGTACCGCACAACATCGGGCAATGTGCGCGGAGCCAGGAAGATCCCGTTGGAAAACTACCTGCTGCAATACTATTTTCGCCGCGTAATTATCGCGGCCAATGCACGGCTGTCGCGCATGTCGGAAGGACGGTTCAGCCTGTGCCAGAAGCAGGAGGAAGGGCTGGGCGGCAAGGCGGGTCTGGCGCTGGACGTGCTGGACCGCCACACCGGCAAGGTGCGCGACGTGGGCACGCTCTCCGGCGGAGAATCGTTTCTGGCGTCGCTGGCCATGGCGCTGGGCTTTGCCGACGTGGTGCAGGCGCGGCGCGGTGGCGTGCGGCTGGATACGCTGTTCATCGACGAAGGCTTCGGCACGCTGGATGAGGAAAGCCTGCTTCGAGCGCTTCATGTGCTCCAGGAGCTGGCCGGCGGGCAGCGGCTGGTCGGCGTGATTTCGCACGTGGCCGCGCTCAAGGATTGCATAGAAAGGAAAATCGAGGTAGGCGCCGCACCCGCGGGCGGCAGCACCGTGCATGTCGTATGCGGGGATTGAGGCTTGTCCGGCAGGAAGCAGGTATGGTATAATAGAAAAAAGACGGGTTTGCCAAAGCCCGGTCCAAAACAGAAAGGATGTGCGGTTCCCATGAAAAAGATGACGCTGCGCCTTGTGATGCTCGTAATGGCGGCCCTGCTGGCCTGCGCCCCTGCCCTGGCTGAGGTGGATGCCTTTACCAGCGCGTCGGTGACCGATTTCTATGGAGACAATGCCCTCACCGGCGATGAGCTGATGAATGCCATCAACTCCTTCTCCGGATTCTACCTGGTGTGCACCACCAACCCCGACGGCAGCGCCAACGCAGGCTATTTCATCTATGGCTGCGCGGAGCTGGACGGCAAGTATTACCTCAAGATGGGCCTGGCCGAGAACCAGAGCCGTCAGAATCTGCTGACCAACGGCGAAGGCCTGGCCGTGTATGCCGCCACGCCCGCCGGCGGCGAGGAGGATGAGCTCTACGCCGTGTCCGGCGCGCGGATGCGTTTCACCGTCGTGACCGATGCCGAGGTTCTGGCTGCGCTGGAGATCGAGGAGGGCGGCTCCACCATCCTGTGCGAGATCACCGAAACCAAGTCCCTGGGCTGATACCGCGGCTTTGGGCATGGACCGCTGACGGCTGCGTCAGCGGTCCTTTTTGGTTGGCGTGGGGGAGGGGCCCCGCCTCTCCCACGAATTGCATCGGCCAAAACCTTGACAGCCGCCGCACAGGGGTTATAATAAGGGTTAGCGTCTGGGCGCTGAAATGATCTTGCTTTCCTTGGGAATGCAGGAAGATGTGGAGGAAGAAGCGGTATGAACGTACAAATGAATCTGTCCCGGAATCTGAAAGACAAGCCGGCCGATGAGAGCAAGCTGGGCTTTGGCCACATCTTCACCGACCATATGCTTATGATCAACTACACCGACGGCAAGGGCTGGCACGACGCCCGCATCGTGCCTTACGGCAACCTTTCGCTGGACCCTGCCTGCCAGGTGCTGCACTATGGACAGGAGATCTTTGAGGGCCTCAAGTGCTACCGCACGCCGCAGGGCGGCTTCAACCTCTTCCGCCCCCGCGCCAATTTTGAACGCTTTGCCCGCAGCGCTGAGCGCATGGGCATGGCGCCTCTTCCGGTGGAAGACGGCCTTGAAACGCTGCTGGCGCTGCTGGACGTGGACAAGGAATGGACCCCCCATCAGGAGGGCACCTCCCTCTACATCCGCCCCACGATGATCGCTACCGACAATCATCTGGGCGTATCCACCTCCAGCACGTATCTGTACTATGTCATTTTGTCGCCTTCCGGCGCTTACTACGCTTCGGGCCTGGCTCCGGTGGGCATCTATGTGGAGGATTCCTATGTGCGCGCCGTGCGCGGAGGCATCGGCTTTGCCAAGACCGGCGGCAACTACGCGGCCAGCATTCTGGCCGGCATGAACGCCAAGCACATCGGCTATGCGCAGGTGCTGTGGCTGGATGGCGTGCATCAGCGCTACATCGAGGAAGTAGGCGCGATGAACATGATGTTTGTCTATGAGGACCGCAGGATCGTCACGCCTGTCCTCAACGGCAGCATCCTTCCCGGCATCACGCGCGACAGCGTGCTCAAGCTGGGCAAGCACCTGGGCTATGAAACCGAAGAAGCCCGGATGGACATCCATGACGTGATCGCCGACATCAAGGCCGGCCGTGTGACGGAGGCGTTTGGCACCGGCACTGCCGCGGTGGTTTCTCCCGTGAACAAGATCCGCTTCCAGGGCGAGGAGATCGGCATCGGAGACGGCGGCATCGGCCATATCACCCAGCAGCTGTACGACGTGCTCACGGGCATCCAGTTCGGCAAGACGGAAGATCCCATGGGCTGGGTTGTCCATCTGAAATAAATCATACACCTGAGCAGAGGGGAAAGGGGGTCGCCGCGTGCTCAGAGAAGTGACCCTTCATGCGGATTGGTGCGAGATGACCATGAGCATGATGCGCGAAAAACAGTTTGAGGCATGCGAGCGCCGCCTTTTTGCCCATCCTGGGGTGGGGTTGTTTGCGCCGGAGGCCACCGAGGCGGATGCGCAGGCCCTGCTGGCCGGCTCGTTTGACGATGTGGGCGGCAAGAGCCGCCATACGCTGGCGACGCTGGAGGGGCTGCGTGCCGCCGTGATGGAGCGTCTGCCCAAGGAGGCGCTCTATATCAGTGCGGGCGAGATGCAGCTGGTGGAGCGCCTGCTCATCAACGACGGCGAGCTGCTTTTGGGCGACTGGGATGATCTGGGCGCGGCGGAAGCGCTGGTCAGCCGCCTTTGGTGCAGCTTTCATGCCGAGGGCGACGACTGGACGCTGCTTCTGCCACAGGCGTTGCATGATCCACTGGCGCGCGCCATCGCTGCGGAAGAAGCGCAAGGAGCGCGCGAGCGCCTGCTTCGCTATGATGCGACCATCCATGGCCTGCTCTATATCGCGGGGCTGTTGCACTCGGCACAGCCGATCGGCTTCTTCATGCACGACGTGATGCGTGAGGACGGGCCCCTTGCCATGCAGATCGCCCGGCGCTATCTGCAGGCTTCTTTCGAATACGTCACCGACGCCAATGGCGATTTGATCCTCCTGCATCCGGGCCTGGCCGACCCTTACCGCCTGGTGGGCGGCGAGCGCGCGGATGGCGGCATCTTTACGCTGGAACTGTCCCAGGAGATGATCGCCGGGGGCATGAACGGCATCCTCCCGGAGGAGCAGCCGCTCAACGAGGCCCTGTGTGGTGCGCTCAACGGTGCTCTTCGCCCCGAATACGAGCTGGGCGAGGCTGCCGAGGATCTGCGCATGCTGGCTAAGCAGGGCGTGGGACTGAAGGAAATGGAGAATGTGATGGCCTCGATGCTGGCGGTTCTGCCGACGCGGGCCATGAAGGACGCGCTGGAACGCCTCTATCTGTGCACGCCGCACTGGATGGGCCTGAAGACGGCGCTTTCGCACTGATGAGAAGATGAAACGCTATGATTTTACCGTGCCGGAAAACGCGCAGGGAACAAGGCTGTTTCCCTGCGCCTGCCGGATGCTTCCGCAGGTTCCGGCTTATGCGTTGCGCCGCGCTTTTCAAAAACGAGATGTGAAGGTCGATGGCCATCGGGTGGACCTCTCCGCCATGGCCGGCCCCGGTACGCAGGTGTGCATCTATACCGACGAGGCACGGGTCAAAACCGTGCCTGTTGTCTATCAGGATGAAAATGTGCTGGTAGCGGTCAAGCCCGCGGGCGTCAGCTGCGAGCCGGACCGCAGGGGCGGCAAGACGTTTCCCCAACTCCTGTGCGAACAGCTCGGCCCCGGAACTGCCGAGCCGCTACTTTGTCACCGCCTGGATAACCCCACGGAGGGATTGCTGATGCTGGCCCGCACGCCGGAGGCGCAGCAGGCCGCACAGGATGCGTTCCGTCGGGGCGAGGTGCGCAAGGAGTATGAGTGCCTTGTACGCGGCACGCCCAGTCCGCACCATGCGGTGCTGGAGGCCTGGCTTGTTAAGGACGCGCTCCACGCGCGCGTGCGGGTGCTCGCCCGCGAGGCGGAGGGGGCCAAGCCCATCATAACCGAATACGACGTACTGGAGCGGGGCGACTGCGCCCGCCTGCGCGTCAGGCTGCACACGGGCCGCACTCATCAGATCCGTGCGCATATGGCTTTCATCGGCCATCCGCTTCTGGGCGACGACCAGTATGGCGACCGGGATTTCAACCGCGCGATGAAGGCCCGCCGGCTCATGCTGTGCGCCGTGTCGCTCACGCTGCAAACCTCCGGGCCGCTGGCCTACTTAAATGGGTGTACCTTTACCGCAGCCCCCTCGTTTTGATGGGAGAAGAAGCACATGCATGACAAGCCCGTTTCTCTGATTGCCATGGACATGGACGGCACACTGCTGGATTCGCGTCAGCGCCTCACACCGGGAAACCTGGCGGCGTTGCGAAAGGCGCAGGCAGCCGGGATTCATCTGGCCGTCTGCAGCGGCCGCCTGCCCGGCGATGTGGCCATGTTCCTTGACGAAGCCGGCCTGCCCGACTGTGCCATCCTGTCGCTCAATGGAGCCTATTGCCTGAAACGATGTATGGAGGGCGAGTTTTTCAACCATCCTCTTGAGAACGCTACGCTGGAAGCGGCAGTGGCGATTCTGCGCCGCGCGCGCTTTCCCTTTGGATGCTTTGCCCAGAATCGCCTGGCTATCTTCAAGGGCGATTTTCAGGTGGATGACGATTTTTGGGGCACGTATACCTGCGGCCGCTTCGCTCCTCAATATCTCTATGGCATGGCGGGGCTTGACGCCCTGCACGCGCAGGGGGTGAATAAGCTGCTGTGCATGGCTCGGGATGAGGAGAAGCTGGAGCGCGTCCGGCAGGCGCTGTCTGCCCTGCCCGGATTGGATGTAACCAGCTCCTGGAGCATGAATCTGGAACTGATGCCCGCGGGAGTGAACAAGGGCATGGCGGTGGCCGCGCTGGCGCAAAGGCTGGGCATCGGACCTGAGAGCGTGATGGCGCTGGGCGACTACGACAACGATGTGAGCATGCTTTCGTATGCGGGGGTGAGCGTGGCCATGGCAAACGCGAGCGAGCGGGCGCGCGCGGCGGCCCGATACCGTACCCTCAGCAATGACGAGGATGGCGTGGCCCATGCCATCCAGCGATATGCCCTGGCACAGGCGCTTGACTGTCAGGGGATGGAAAAGTAAGAAAAGCTGCCATGAGGCAAGAAAGGGGCTCGCGAAGATCGCTCGCGGGTCCCGTGCCATATAGCGGCGCGTCATGCCCCGGCCCGCTTTATGCATACCCTGCCATATGCGGGGAGGGATGCTTGCATGGCGAAAAACGGCGGCGCCGCGGGAATGGCGGCGTGCCTGGGCGCGATCGTGGGGGCCGGATTTGCATCCGGGCGGGAAGTGGTCGCCTTTTTTACACGCTACGGTGTGCACGCCCGGTGGCTGATTCCGCTGTCGGCCATGACACTGGCGCTGCTGTGCGCCCTGTGTATGGACGTTGCGCGGCGGCGCGGCACGGATCGCTGGTGGGACCTGTATGAGGGCATGCCTCCGTGGGTGCGCATTGGCGCGCGCCTGTGCGCTGCCATGATGCTGGCAGTGACGGGCGGCGCCATGATTTCGGCTTCCGGCTGGCTGGCCATGCTGCTGTGGGCAAGCGAATGGGCATATCCCATCGGCGCGGTGGGCACACTGTTGACAGCATGGATGGTCGGGCGGCGCGGCCTGAGAGCGTTGGGCTGGATCAGCGGACTGCTGATGGCGGCGCTTGTGGCCGCGCTGCTGGCCGTGCGCATGGACGGAAGCGCGGCCTCTGCCGCACTGCTTTCACGCGAGCCGAAATCCCTTTTCCGGGCAGCGGGGCGCGCCGTTGCTTACGCGTCCATGAACCTTGCACTGGCCATTGGGGTAGTATGCCGCTGCGCACAGGGAACGGCGCGCCGGACGGCGTTTCTGTGCTCGGGACTGGGCGTGACGTTGGCCGCGCTGCTTATGCTCAGCGACAGCGTATACCAGCGGCAGCCGGGCCTGCTGGGCGAGGCTTTCCCCATCGTGCGGCTGCTGGCGCAGTTTGGACGGACCGGCTTTCTCATCAGTGCGGGGCTGCTGTTTCTGGCGGTGTTTACGTCGCTGGCGGCGGTGCTGTGCGCACTGGACGGGGCGGCGCAGGGGTGCGGCCGATCCCTGCGTGCCGCATTGACCCTGGGACCGCCGCTGGCGGTATCGCTGGTGGGCTTTGAAGGCATTGTGGATGGCCTTTACGCCCCCGCCGGGCTGGCCTGTCTGGTGCTGGTATTTGGCCCGTTGCTGTGGGCGCGCCGCAAACTGCCCCTTGACAATCCGCTTCCCATACAGTACGATAGAAAAAACGTACAAACGATTGCACAAGGGAAAGGAGAACGCTGTGATGAGCTTTGAGATTCATCCCTGGAAGGTTGTGGAAACGGGACTCGACAAGGAGCGCATGCGCCTGTCCGAAAGCCTCACCTCCACGGGAAACGGCTATATGGGCATGCGCGGAAACTTTGAGGAAGACTACACAGGCGACACCCATCTAGGCACCTACATCGGCGGCGTGTGGTTTCCCGACAAGACGCGGGTGGGCTGGTGGAAAAACGGATATCCGCTGTATTTCGGCAAGGTGATCAACGCCGTGCGCCTAAACGGCATCCATGTGGAGGTGGATGGCGAGACGCTGGATTTGAACACTGCGCAGGTAGAGGCGTTTTACCGGGAACTGGATATGCAAAACGGCCTGTTTTTGCGCCGCTTCACCGTGCGCACGGCAGGGGGCAGCGTGCAGGTGGAGGCGGAGCGCTTCGTATCGCTGGCGCAGAAGGAACTGCTGGCCGTGCGCTACCGCCTCACGCCGGATTATGACGCACACGTGGTGATGCGCCCGTATCTGGATGCCAACGTGCGCAACCTGGACAGCAATTATGACGAAACCTTCTGGGATATGCTGGAGGAAGAAGAAACCGAGGATGCGCTGGCCCTTTTGACCAAAACGAAGGAGAATCCCTTCGGCACGCCGCGCTTTGCCGTCAGCGCCGCCATGAGCTGCTGGGCGGACGGGCTGGAGATGGCCGGGCGCAGGCTGGACAGCGGGTATGTGGAAACCCGCTACGAGGGGGACGTGGCGGCGGGTGAGGACGCCGTTATGGAAAAGTACGCCCTGTGCTTCACCAGCCGCGACTATGATGAAAAGGTGCTGAGCACCCTGTCGCTCAAGGCCGCCGCGCGCGCTCGCGAGGTGGGGTATGACGCGCTGCGCGATGCGCACACCGCGGCCTGGCGCGACCGCTGGGCGGGCTGCGACGTGACCATTCAGGGCGACGACGCGGCCCAGCAGGGCATCCGCTTCAACCTCTTCCAGCTGCTCAGCACCTATTCGGGCGATGATGCACGCCTCAACATCGGGCCCAAGGGCTTCACCGGCGAAAAATACGGCGGCGCCACCTACTGGGATACCGAGGCATACTGCCTGCCGGTCTACATGGCCATCGCCGGTCAGGACGTGGCCAAGCAGCTGCTGCTCTACCGCTGGCTCCAGCTGGACGGCGCCTACCACAACGCGCGGCAGCAGGGCCTGAAGGGTGCGCTGTATCCCATGGTGACCTTTACCGGCGTGGAGTGCCACAACGAATGGGAGATCACCTTTGAGGAGATCCATCGAAACGGCGCCATCGCCCATGCCATCTTCAACTATGCCACCTATACCGGCGACATGGACTACATGCTGCGCGAGGGATTGGACGTGCTGTGCGGCGTTGCCCGGTTCTACACCGACCGCGTGCATTTTTCCAATCGACATGGCAAATACATGATTCATGGCGTCACTGGCCCCAATGAATATGAGAACAACGTCAACAACAACTGGTACACCAACCGCATCGCGGCATGGAGCATTGGGCTGTTCGTCACCCAGGCGCGCCGTGCGTCGCAGGAGCGCCGCCGGGAGCTGGCTATCACAGAGGACGAGCTTGCGCACATGGTTGACGTGGTGGAAAAGATGTACTATCCGGAGGATGCGGAACTGGGCATCTTCGTGCAGCATGACACCTTCCTGGACAAGGAACTGATGCCCGCCTCGGACATTCCCGCCGGGGAGCGGCCCATCAACCAGCACTGGTCGTGGGACCATATCCTGCGCAGCTGCTTTATCAAGCAGGCGGATGTGCTGCAGGGATTGTACTTTCTCAATCATCTCTACGACGTGGAGACCATTCGCCGCAACTTTGATTTCTACGAGCCCATGACCGTGCATGAGAGCAGCCTGTCGCCCTGCGTGCACAGCATTCTGGCGGCCCAGCTGGGCTATCACGAAAAGGCCGTGGAGATGTATCAGCGCACCGCCCGCCTGGACCTGGACAACATCAACAACGATACCGACGACGGCCTGCACATCACCAGCATGGCCGGCAGCTGGCTGGCCATGGCGCACGGCTTTGCGGGTATGCGTACCACCGACGGCCTGAGCCTGTCGCCGTTTTTGCCTGATGCCTGGCAGGGCTATGCCTTCCAGTTCCATTACCGCGGCCGCGTGATCCGCGTAAGCGTGCGCCCGGGTCAGGCACTGGTGGAGCTGCTTCAGGGAAAACCGCTGAAAATGACCCTCTGCGGCCAGGAGCAAACCCTTTCCGATTCGATCTCTCATGCGCTCTGAGGCGCACCCCCTTTCCGCCTCCCGCATAGGATGCAGTATCATGCATCGGCGGGAGGCGGTTTTTTTGCTGAGAAAACTGTTGGTGGCCGGCGGCGATGGCCGCATGCTGCGCATGGCGCGCATGCTGGCCGGGGACGGGTTCGCCGTATCCACTTTGGGCCTGGTTTCCGGGGATGAGAAAGAGGCCGGTATCGCATCGGCGGAGGCCCTGCTCTTTCCCTACCCCTTTGCAGTCCGGGACGGGCGCGTTCCCACGCTCACAGGCTTGACCCTGCATCCGGAAGATGTGCTGGAAAGTGCGCGGCCGGACGCGGTGCTGCTGGCGGGCGCGGGCCTGGGAGCCTGCCTGGAGGCGCCGGAGACACGTGCAAAGCGGTTCCGGCTGTTCCTGTATGAGAGCAGCCCGACCTTCCTGGACCGCAATGCGGACCTGTCCGCCGAGGGGGCGCTGGTACAGGCGATGGGCCGCACCGGAGACGCGCTGCCGGATATGACGGTGCTGGTGACGGGCTATGGGCGGTTTGGCCGCGCGCTGGCGGCAAAGCTCAAGACGCTGGGCGCGGACGTATGGGTGGCCGCCCGCCGCGAGGAACAGCGGCTTGCCGCCAGAAGCGGCGGCATGCGCGCCGCGTCCCTTGCGGAGATGCCTGCCCTGATGGGCCGGGTGGACATGGTGCTCAATACCATTCCTGCCCGCGTACTGGGGACGGAGGCGCTCGCTGCCCTGCCCAAGGGCGCGTGGCTTTTGGAACTGGCCAGCGCCCCCTATGGCTTTGACCGCGACGCAGCCGCGGCGATGGGGCTGAACGTCGAGGTCCTGCCCGCCTTGCCCGCACGCTACGCACCCAGGAGCGCTGCGCGCGCACTCAAACAGGTCAGTATGGAATTGCTCCGGGAGGCTTCGCTATGAAAAAGACCAGCATCGGATTTGCCATGACGGGTTCCTTTTGCACCTTTGAACGGGTGCTCAAGCAGATGGAAGCACTGGTGCGGCGCGGGTACGAGGTGCTGCCCGTGCTGTCCTTTAACGCCGGGACGCTGGATACGCGCTTCATGACGGCGGAGCACCTGCGCGCGCGCATCGTGGAGATCACCGGCAACGAGCCCATTGATACATTGGCCGGGGCCGAGCCTATCGGGCCCAAGAAAATGACCGACGTGTTTCTCATCGCCCCGGCCACGGGCAACAGCCTGGCAAAGCTGGCCGGCGGTATCTATGATACGCCCGCTTTGCTGGGCGCCAAGAGCCATCTGCGCAATGACCGGCCTCTGGTGCTGGCCGTATCCACCAATGACGGGCTGGGCGCGGCGGCGCAGAATATCGGCCGCCTCCTCAACGTGCGCAATATTTACTTTGTGCCCTTCGGCCAGGATGACCCGGTGAAGAAGCCCCGGTCGCTGGTGGCGGATTTCAGCCAGATTCCGCGCACCATCGCGGCGGCGCTGTCCGGCGTGCAGATGCAGCCCATGCTGTCTTACGGCGCAGAGGGAGAGGCCCCTACCCTGCATTAAACCAGTCATCTCTGTCAAAACCTGTCCTGCATGGGGAAATGTTGTAACAAACTTGCAATAAAATTGATTTCGTTGTAAACTATATGATGCAAAAGAATCGCCGGAAGGAAGTGACCGCCATGCGAAAAATGCTGTGTATCCTGCTGTTGCTGCTGGCGTTGGCTGCACCTGCCCTGGCCCAGACCCAGGTGGACGAGGTACGTACGCAGATCGGGGAGAGTTATGTGGCCTATCCCCAGCTTACGGGCATGGCGGACGAGGCCGTGCAGAAAAAGATCAATGACGACATCGTGCTTTCCTCCGGCGTGGCCAATCATCTGGTCACGCTGGCCACGCTGGGGGACAGCCCCTGGGGTTTGAAGGTGGACTACCAGGTGAAATTGCTGGGTGAGAACGTGTTTTCCGCCGTGATCAACGCCCAGGGTAAAATGCCGGATGGTCATGAGGGACAGGCCTATTCCGCCCTGACCTATGATCTGGCCACCGGCGAGCGGCTCACGCTGGACGCGCTTTTTGAGGACGTGGGTGCGGCGGTCGCGTGGATGGAGGCTGCCGCGGAGGAAAGCCTGGGGCAGGAGCTGAGCGGCTATATGGAATACAGCGATATCACGCCTCTGCCGCGAGAGGCCTTTACCTTGGATGCCGGCGGCATTACCTTCTGGTACCCGTCCGATCAGCTGCGCCTGATGAGCGGCTGCAGCGGCGCCTGCCAGTTTTTCTACAGCGAGCTTGCGCCGTTCCTCCTGACGGAAGAGGATGCCGTGCCCGCACAGATCGGCGCGGTACAGGCCCCTCTGTCCCAGCAGGAAGCCCGCAAGGCCATCGAGGCCGCGGTTACCGAGGGCAAGCTGCCCCATGTGCCTGTTACGCTTGGCGACCGCATGACCGACGTGGTGGACCGCTACCGCCTGCTGCGAACGCCGGACGAGTTTCCCGGCGGGCGCTATTACGTGCTGGAGGACCCGGCCTTCCGCGAGATACTGGTCATCTCCGACGCCATTCAGAGTGGCTATGGCGCGTCCGTGGTAGAGGGTGTACAGATGCGCCGCGGCGATCTGTGCGGCCTGCTGATTGGACAGGCTGTGCGGGAGGACTGGCACGCCATTTTGGGCGAGCCCGATGAAACCATGACCTTTACCGACAGCATGGCCTATGACTACGGCCTGCCTGTGGGCGAAAGCGATATTTATCATTTCGGGGAGCACGAGCTCAGGCTTCACGCCGATACGGACGGCGTGCTGTGTGCCGTGCAGCTTGGCAAGTAACGGAGGAAAGGACATACATGGCAAAGAGCAAAAAAGCCGCCGCCCAATATGAATCGGGTACGCTGGCGGCGTTCGCGGTGGCGGGCATCCTGCTCATCGCGCTGGGCGTGGTGTCGCTGATGGCGGTGGTGGGCGGCCTGAAGGGCACGCTGTTCACCATGGTCAAGCGCGTCATGCAGGGCCTGGGCGGCGGACTTTGCCTGGGCGTGAGCGTGATGCTGATCTGGGCGGGGGTGCTGGTGGCATTTTCCTCCGGCCGCAGTATGCCCAAGCGGGGATTTTTGCTCTTTACGCTGCTGTTTTTTTCTGTGCTGGGTATCATCGATCTGGTCAGCCGCGTAGGACAGGACACGCTTCCCGCCTACCTGGTCAAGTATAACAATCAGGCCGCGCTTCCCACAACGGAAGCGTCGGGATACTGGAACATGATTTGCGCTGCCTTTAACGTGTGCGGCTCCAGCGGAGCATTCGGCGGCGCGCTGGGCATGGTGCTGGGCTGGCCGGCCTGGACCTTTCTGGGCACGGTGCTCGGCACGGTGGCGCTGGGCGCGGTCTGTGCGGCCTGTGTGCTGCTGGTTTCCCGTTTTGACATGATACAGATGGTGGAAAGCGTGCGCGACGGCTGGCGGGCACGAAGGCAGAATATTCAGCAGCAGCGCGCCCAGCGCGAATACCAGGAGCAGCTGGAGGACCAGCGCCTTAAGGAGCAGGAGGACGATCGCCGCATGCTTTCGCCCGCTTTCCGCCGCCGGGGGGAGACGGGAACCCCTGCACAGGAAGCGCCGGTCTATCCGCCCTATGGCAGCATGCTTATGCAGCCCCCGCCCATGCCCCAGGGAGGGATGCCGGTCTATCCCTATGGCATGCCGCCGGTATATCCTCAGCCGCCCGCGCAGCCGCAGCCGGAAATTTATGATGAATTGATCATTCCGGAGGGACGGCAGCTTCCCTGGCGCAAGGCCGAGGGAAAGGGCAAAAAAGAGAAGAAAGAAAAGCAGTATCAGACCCGCATGACCTTTACTCCCAGTGAAATGGGAGCTGATACCACGGAAACCCCGCTGCCTGATACGCTGATTATGTCCGCGTCCAAGCGCAAGGCCATGGATCGCATCGAGGAAATCCGCCGCCGCAAGGCGGAGATCGCCGGCAGCGTGGGGGAGGAAGGGAATGCGGTGCCGTATGCCGAAGTGCCGCCGCAGATGGCGTCCACCCCCATCGTACCGGTCGCGCCTGTGCAGGCCCAGCCCAATCCGCCCGCTGCGCAGGAGCCTTCGGCAGCTCCGCAGGCGTCACAAACCGTACCGCAGCCATCCCAGGCAGAGCCCACAGAGGACCGCAATGCGGCCTATAAGCGCCCTGCCGGCCAGCCCAGGCCTGAGCAGCCGCCTGCCAATGAGCCCCGTTCCGTGCAGCATACGCCCTATGCCTATCCGTCCATCGATCTGCTGAACGCGCAGCAGCGGCACGCCACTACGGATACCCGTGCCCAGGACACGGCAGATGCCACCCGGCTGGAAAAGACGCTGGAGAGCTTCGGCATTCCCGCGCGCGTGCAGCGCGTGACCCATGGTCCCGCCGTCACCCGCTTCGAGCTGGGGCTGGTATCAAGCGGCGTCAACGTCAAGCGTATCATGAGCATTGCCGACAATATCGCTCTGGACATGGCGGCCAACGGCGGGGTGCGCATCGAGATTCCCATTCCCGGCACCAATCTCTTTGGCGTGGAAATTCCCAACAAGGAAATTCAGAGCGTGTCGCTGGCTGAGGTGCTCTTAAGCCCCGAAATGCAATCCGCCAAGTCACCCCTGGCCGTGGCGCTGGGCCGCGACATCGCGGGACGCGCCGTCATCTGCGATCTGGCCAAGATGCCGCATCTGCTCATCGCCGGTCAGACGGGCAGCGGCAAATCCGTCTGCATCAATGCCATCATCAATTCCATCCTGTTCCGCTCCTCGCCGGAAGAGGTGCGCATGATCATGATCGACCCCAAGGTGGTCGAGCTGCAATGCTACAACGTCGTGCCGCACCTGCTTATCCCCGTGGTGAGCGACCCGCACAAGGCCGCCGGCGCGCTGCAATGGGCCGTGGCCGAAATGCTGGACCGCTACCACAAGATGCAGTCCAAGAACGTGCGCGAGCTCTCCGCCTATAACGCCAAGCTCGGCCCCGGCGAGGAAAAGCTTCCCCGCATCGTCATCATTATTGACGAGCTGGCCGACCTCATGCTCGCCTGCAAGAAAGAAGTGGAAGAGAGCATCATCCGCATTGCGCAGCTCGCGCGCGCGGCAGGCATCCACATGGTTGTGGCCACGCAGCGCCCCACCGTGGACGTCATCACCGGCCTCATCAAGGCCAACGTGCCCTCGCGCATCGCCTTTGCGGTATCTTCCAGCATCGACAGCCGCACCATCCTGGACCAGAACGGTGCGGAAAAGCTGCTGGGCCGGGGCGACATGTTCTACTTCCCCACGGGGGCCAGCGCGCCCATCCGCGTGCAGGGCTGCTTCCTGAGCGACGTAGAGACGGAGCGCGTGGTGGGCTATATCGCCCAGCATTCGCACGTGGACTTTGACCCCAATGTAATTGAGGCCATGGAGAGCGATGACGGCGCGGGCGGCCCCCTGTCGGACAATGACGAAGAAAGCGGCGCGGATGACCGCCTGCTGGAAGCCATCGACATGGTGATTAATGATGGACAGGCCAGCATCAGCATGCTGCAGCGCCGCATGAAGATCGGCTATGCCCGCGCGGGCCGCCTGATCGACGATATGGCCGCGCGCGGCATCGTGAGCAAGTCCGTGGGCAGCAAGCCCCGTGAGGTGCTCATCAGCCGCGAGGAATTTGAGAAGATCAAGGATACATTGGTGTAGGAGTATTTCTGGACAATATGGAAGAAACAAAACGTCCCGGCGAATCTCGCCGGGGCGTTTCCCATGCACATGCGTATCGCATGGCTTTGTAAAGATGAATTACTGCTCCTTCTTGGTAGCGTAGGCCGCAACCAGAGCCAGGGCCAGAACGGCGCCCTTCACGGCGGGCAGCACGTAGTAGGGCACGGCGCAGATGGTCAGGCCGTTTTCCAGCGTGGACACCAGCATGGCGCCAATCAGCGTGCCGAGCGCGTTCGGCTTCTCCGCACCGCCCACGGAACGGCCTACGAATACGGCGGCCAGCGACTGCATCAGGTAATCGTCGCAGCACATGACCTGCGCGGAAGAGCCGCGGGAGGAGACCAAAATGCCGCCGATGGCGATGAACACCGCGGTGATCATGCCGGCCAGGTAGCGATAGCCCTTGACGTTGATGCCGCTGAGCTTGGCAGCCTGCTTGTTGCCGCCCATGGCGTAGATGAAGCGGCCATGCTTGGTGTACTCCAGGAAGATGTAGGCCACCAGCACACACGCCAGCATGATGATGATCAGCCAGGGCTCGCGGCCGATGGCGCTGAAGGAAGCCTCCAGCTTGGTGCGCACGGGGGAAGCGCCGCTGGGCAGGCGCATGCCGGTGGAGACAGCGCCGCCGCCGATATACCACTGGCCCAGGCCCTGATGCACGAACATCAATGCGCAGGTAGCCAGCATGTCGGGGATTTTGCAGACCAGAATGAGGAACATGGTCAGCTGATACATCACCAGTGTCACGAGGATGCACACCGCGACACAGGCCCACAGCGGCAGGCCGTACCACAGGTACATGCTCACGAACACATACGCCGAGCAGCTGGCCAGCGTACAGGCCGACATGTCAAAGCCGTCGGGGGCCATGGTCACCGTGGCCGCAATGCCGAACACCGTGGTGATGGACATGGCGCGCAGGATGTTGATCATGTTGTTGACGGACATGAAGCGGTTGCCCTTGAGCAGGGTGAACACCACAAAGCACAGCACCAGCGTGATGACGGCCGCCCAGTCCAGCAGGAAGCGGAGGAAAGTCTTGTTTTGCTTTGTCGCCAGCGGATTTGGTTTCAACGTTGCTTGCATAACGGAATGCCCTCCTGTTATAGCCTGCCCTGCGGTCAGGCGTACTTTGTGGTGCTGCCCACGGCGTAGTGCATGATCTCATCCTCGTTGGTTTTGGCGGTTTCCAGCTCCGCCATGATGTGACCATCATAGAGCACGTAGATACGGTCCGTGATGGACAACAGCTCGGAGTTTTCACACGAGGCATAGATCACGCTGCTGCCGCGCTTGGTGATGTCGTTGATCAGACGGAAGATGTCCTGCTTGGCGCCCACGTCCACGCCCTTGGTCGGCTCGTCGAAGATGTACACGTCGCAGTCCGCGGCCATCCACTTGCCCACGGCCACCTTCTGCTGGTTGCCGCCGGAAAGGTTCTTCACGTACTGCTTGATCGACGGGGTGGCGATGCCCAGGTCATTCACGTACTGGCGCGCATTGCTGTCCACCTTGTTTTTGAGGATGAACGACGCTTTGCAAAAGCGGCTCAGTGAGGCGGCGGAAAGGTTGAAGCTGACATTTTCATTTACCAGCACGCCTTCCTTGCGCCGCTCCTCGGGTACCAGAGCAATGCGGCTTTTCACCGCGTGAGAGGGATTCTTGATCTTCAGTTCCTCGCCGTTTAGGCGCACGGTGCCGGCCGTGCGTTCGTAGGCGCCGAAGATGGTCTTGCACAGTTCGGACTTGCCCGCGCCCACCAGACCCGCGATGCCTACGATCTCACCCCGGCGCACGTAGAAGGACACATCGTTGACCTTGCCGTCCGCGCCGGACAGGTTTTCGACCTCGAACACCTTCTCGCCGATGGGCACGTGCTCCTTGGGGAAATTTTCCTCAAACGAGCGGCCCAGCATCTTTTCCACAATCTCGCGGGTGGTGGTCTGGGGCGTGATGGGGGAGGTATCCACGATTTCGCCGTTGCGCATCACGGTGTAGCTTTCACAGATCTGGATGATCTCGTTGATGCGGTGGGAAATAAAAATAATGGCGATATTCTCCGTTTCCTGAAGGTGTTTGACCAGCCGGAAAAGCTCGGCGGTTTCTGTGTCGCTCAGCGGAGCGGTCGGCTCGTCAAGGATCAGGAAATTGCATTCGTTGGCTATGGCTCTGGCGATCAGGACCATCTGCTTTTGCGCAAGGGACAGGTCCTGCACCAGCGTACGCACGTTTACATTGATATTCAGCCGGTCCAGCACGGCCTTGGCCTGCGTGCGCAGCTTGGGCCAGTTGACGAGGGGATTGCTGCCGGCGCTCATGACCATATCGTTGAGCATGACGTTTTCGGCAACCGAAAGCGTGGGGACCAGCGCCATGTCCACCTCCTGGTAGACGATCTGAATTCCCAGCTTCTTGGCGGCCATGGTGGAGCGCAGCTCGACGGGCTTGCCGTTGAGGTACACTTCGCCTGTATAATCCGGATTCGCACCCGCAAGGACCTTCATCAGGGTGGACTTGCCCGCTCCGTTGGCGCCTACGAGCGCGTGAATCTCACCGGTGCTGACTTCAAAGTCTACATTGGTTAACGCCTTTACACCGGGAAATTCGATGGATACCTTGCGGGTTCCAAGTGTCAGTCTGTCCATGGATTTCCCTCTTCTCTCATTCATAACAAGCGGTCGGGATAATTTATGGGAAGAAGCGCCGGAGCAAATACTCCGACGCTTCTTTGTCAAGAAACATTGCTCGAATGGGTTATGAATTGCTGCGGAGGCTTACTTGTGCAGCAGGTCGGCGGGCATCCAGTCGGCCACGGACAGGTAGCTCAGGTTGCCGTAGGTCTCGCCGGCGATTTCGCCGAGATTCTCAACGGTGCTGTCTTCCTTGAGGGCGGAGGCCAGGATGGCGCTGCCGGGGATCTCAACCACGTCCACGCCGTACTCGCCGGTGGCGGGGTCATAGATCTTGTCGTACTCGCCGGCCAGCTCCAGCAAGAGCAGGCGCATGGCGATCTCGCCGTTGAGGGTCCAGTCGGTGGTGCCGGCTGCGTACCAGATGTCGGGGCGGGTCTGCATGTTGGTCACGTCCACCTGGTCGATATCCACGGACGCCATGGGCAGGGCCTCGCCGGCCTCACCGTTGAAGTTGGCGTTCTCGAAGATGGCGTTGTAGACGCCCTGGCCGTAGAGGTCGTAGTAGGCGATGACGCCGTCCACATCCTCGCGGTTGAGGCTCTGCAGATAAGCGGCGGTCACGCTGTTGGCGCTGTCAACGCTGTCCTGCAGGGGCTGGATCTCGCCCACGGTCACGATCTTGCCGGCTTCCTCGTACTCCTGCCAGCCAACCTCGCGGCGGTCGAACGGGCTGTTGTAGTTGGGGCCGCGCCATACCTTGACCAGACGCACGCCCTCACCGAACTTGGCGATCATCTCGTCGAGCAGAACGGTGACCAGGCTCTTGTCCTGCTGGAACAGCTGGGTCACGCCCTCGATCTTCTGATACTCGCCGTCGGTGTAGAACTGGGTGTCGAAGCACACCAGCTTGAGGTCGGGGTAGTTCTCGGTCAGCTCCTTGAGGAACACATAGGAGCCGTCCTGGTTGCCGTGGCTGACGAGCAGTCCGTCATAGCCGGCGGCGGCACAGGTGTTGATGGTGTCCATCCAGCGGTTGAAGTCACCGTCGCAGAAGTAGAAGTCGAACTCAACATCCAGCGCGGCGCACAGGTCGGCGCAGGAATCCTTCCACATCTGGAAGATGGTGGCGGAAGGCAGCAGCATGATATACGCTACCTTCTTGCCGGCAACGGGATTGGCCGTTTCAGCGGTGGCGACGGTCAGCATGGACAGCGCCAGCATGAGAGCCAGAACCAGAGCTACGATCTTTTTCATGGTAAACCTCCTATTCACTTTTGGGCGAATACGGTAAACT